>NZ_LMPN02000030.1:0-144747 GCF_001423865.2 Brevibacillus sp. Leaf182
GGCCGAAGGAGCACGATTGGAAATCGTGTAGGCGGTGTCGAACCGTCTCGTGGGTTCAAATCCCACTCCATCCGCCATCTTGGCCCGTTGGTGAAGCGGTTTAACACAGCAGCCTTTCACGCTGTCATACAGGGGTTCGAATCCCCTACGGGTCACCTAGAAAAATCCCTACATATTTGTAGGTGATTTGGAGGCTTAGCTCAGCTGGGAGAGCATCTGCCTTACAAGCAGAGGGTCGGCGGTTCGATCCCGTCAGCCTCCACCACTTATATTAATGGACAAGGAAGGTCAGCTAAAAACGCCACGTCCTGTGGCAACACTGACACTCAGTCGTCCTGACTATCGCGGGATGGAGCAGCTCGGTAGCTCGTCGGGCTCATAACCCGAAGGTCGCAGGTTCAAATCCTGCTCCCGCAACCAACTTTTCTACTTGTACTTTGTTGAGTGATCAGCGTGATCAAGTAGGTCGGAGTGCCCATTGGGTGCAACCAAATATGGAGCTGTGGTGAAGTTGGAGTTCACGCCGGTCTGTCACACCGGAGGTCGCGGGTTCGAGTCCCGTCAGCTCCGCCATCTTTCTTAACAAGATGGCATAGTTCACAAGCATGAAAAAGGTTTAACACAATAAAAAAACCTTGATTTTTCATGAAAGATATGCCATAATTAAAGATATGCCGGTATAGCTCAATTGGTAGAGCACCTGACTTGTAATCAGGGGGTTGTGGGTTCAAGTCCTATTGCCGGCACCATGAAATTGGGGAGATAGTGAAGTGGCTAAACACGGCAGACTGTAAATCTGCTCCCTCCGGGTTCGGCGGTTCGAATCCGTCTCTCCCCACCATTTTTCATGAGCCATTAGCTCAGTTGGTAGAGCATCTGACTTTTAATCAGAGGGTCGAAGGTTCGAGTCCTTCATGGCTCACCAGTTTTTATAAACCCGAAAAGTGAAAGTCGGCTTATTAACAGCTCTGGCTACTTGGATGGGAAAATGCGGTCGTGGCGGAATTGGCAGACGCGCTAGATTCAGGTTCTAGTGGTGGCAACACCGTGGAGGTTCAAGTCCTCTCGACCGCACCAATCAACTTCTTCTTACAATGCGGACGTAGCTCAATTGGTAGAGCGTCGCCTTGCCAAGGCGAAGGTCGAGGGTTCGAGACCCTTCGTCCGCTCCATAACATGTGCCCTTAGCTCAGCTGGATAGAGCGTTTGACTACGAATCAAAAGGTCGGGAGTTCGAATCTCTCAGGGCACGCTTCTTTACTACAAAAGTGAAGAAGAAATAATGTCGGGAAGTAGCTCAGCTTGGTAGAGTACTTGGCTTGGGACCAAGGGGTCGCAGGTTCGAATCCTGTCTTCCCGACCATGATTTGCCCACGTTTTACAGGTTTGCCGGGGTGGCGGAATGGGCAGACGCAACAGACTTAAAATCTGTCGGGAGTTTCTCCCGTACCGGTTCAAGTCCGGTCCTCGGCACCAGCATTTATTTTCATGCGGGTGTAGTTCAATGGTAGAACTCCAGCCTTCCAAGCTGGTCGCGTGGGTTCGATTCCCATCACCCGCTCCATACTTAAAGCAGAGGCAGAGAGCCAACAGGTTCTCTGTTTTTTTTTTGTGTCTAGGAAAACAGGCCTATTTTTACTTGAGGAAAAAGTATGAAGGCTTATCCAATACTTGAGTAGATAAGCCTTTGTTCAATACAGGTATAATTTTTTGTCGAAAGCTGTCTGACGTTTTCTATGGTAGAAACATATGTTTTCGTGTACAGTAAAACTAAGGTCGCTTACCGATGAAATAATTGGTAACGGATCTCTTGCCTTGCCTCCTGCCTTGTCAGGGGGCTTTTTTGCGTGATACAAAAGAGAGCGACCTAGAGAGCTTCCATTCGAGGACCAACTTCCTGGACATTCGCAATAGGCAGAGAAACGATAAAGCGTGTGCGTTTTTCATTGGAATCACAATGGATCGTGCCTTGATGTTTTTCAATAATATTTTTGCAGATGGACAAGCCGATACCTGTCCCATTTTGTTTAGTCGTAAAGAATGGTTGGAAAAGATTTTCGACGATTTCGGTCGGAATCCTTTCGCCGTTGTTTTCCACACTCAAATAGAGCCATCCATCTGAAGAAGTGGAAATGACATGAATATACTTGTCTGTACGATTTTGTACGGCGTCAATGGCATTGTTTAAGAGATTGACGACAACTTGCTTCAAGCCTTCTTCATAGCATGCGAGTGAGCAGGGGTGGATTTGTTTTTCAAAACGTATGTTTTCTCCCACGAGGCGAGGCGTAATCAGCATCTCTACTTCTTCAAGCAGTTCTTCTACTTGAACGATTTTAAAAATTTCGTCGAGAATTGGTTTTTTGGAAAAGCTGAGGAATCCGGTCAGTTGTCGATGTAAATTCTCAAATTCATGCATGACGACTTGGATATACGTCTGAAGCTGGGCCTGTTCCTGTGTAGACTCACCGATCAGCTTCAGGAACCCTTCAATGGCGCACAACGGATTGCGCAGCTCATGAGCCATATTGGCGGCTATTTTACCGAGCATGGTCAATTTGTCGTTATGCAAATAGGAGATCGTTTCTTCCTTCTGGACCAGTTCTTTATTAATCATTTGTTCAAAATGATAAACAGCCCAGAAGACACTTTCATCCATGGCCTTGCCCAGTTGGCTTTCCAAATAGTGCATTTCTTGTGAGGAGAGGGACCATCTTTGTAATTCCGGTTGGAGAACCCGCCAGAATACATTTCGGTACAATTGATACGTGCGCAAAATGGAGGAGAAGGGGAATTCCTGAGAACGAAGCCACTCTCCCATATCTAATGCCCAAGTCTGCATGTCATGATCTACATCCTCAACCAGATAGCGAGCCAAGAGCACTGTTCGTTTTTCCGCAAAATCGCGAGGAATGGTTACGGGAATTTCCATGCTGCGAACAATTTCTTGCAGCCATATTGTGGTGATACTTGGTGTTAAGTCTAAAATCTTCCTTGAAATCTCATAAAGGTTTAGCGTCACAGTCTCCACCATCTCTTATCCACCCCATTAAAATCGTAAGGGAAAATGCCTAATTTAGACAAGGTATAATTAGCCTGATTTCGCAATAAAATGTATTTTTTTCGGAAGTTTTTATCTACAAAATCCGCTGAAAACCGCCTTTTTTCGGAAAAATATTCAATCATGAGTCCGATTCCAGTCGCATAAAGTAGAATGGACGAACTTTATTGGACCAGGGAGGCAGGGATGGGCGAGTATTTTTGGCTGGGTCTTGTACACATCTTTATGATCGATCTGGTATTAAGCAGCGACAATGCTGTGGTCATAGGTATGGCCTGCCGCGGACTCCCAAGAAATGAGAGAAAACGCGCGATTTTATATGGGACATTGGGTGCAATCCTCTTGCGAATTGTGCTAACGGGAATGACTACCTGGATGTTGGATATTCCTCTCGTGAAGGCAATCGGGGGATTATTATTGCTATGGATAGCGTGTAAGCTGATGCTGGGTGAGAATGAAGAGCTCACAGACGTATCGCATAATCAGACAATTGGTCAGGCAGTCAGGACCATCATAGTAGCAGATTTTGTCATGAGTTTGGACAATGTTTTGGCAGTTGGTGGAGCAGCACATGGCGATTTATGGTTAGTTTTGCTGGGGTTAGCTATGAGCATTCCATTATTAATGTGGGGAAGTGTGTGGATCGCCCGCGTGATGAATCGTTTTCCCAGTATGGTCATTATTGGTGGCGGAATTCTTACCTTTACAGCAGTTGATATGTGCCTTCAGGATCCGTATGTCTGGAAGTGGGTGAATCCATTGCTTCTCAATCATATGTGGTTGCCTGTATTGGCTGCCGTAGTGGTTATGTTTTGGGGGCGGATGAAAAGGACGTGAAAAGGTGATGAGGATTGTGCATTGTTGGGCATACTACAACAAAGGTCATGACCGTTTTTGCGGAATGGAAGTGGTCGCTTCCAGCTGAATGAAAACATAGCGGGAAAGGAACTATTTCGAAATGAATACAAGCCTCTTGATGCTATGGGGATGCTGGGATGAAATCTACCAGCGTTGCACCAGACTTACCTATATTGAGAAAGGGAACAATATATTTCGCGTTGTTGTTTTACGCTATCGGGGAGAGACACTCGTTACTACCGATAACTGCATCATTCATGACGGGGATTTGATCTTAAAGCTACATATCCACAATTATTACTTTGCGACATTGTGCAAAGGAGTGAAGGATGAACTGCGCGTGGCACTTCTTTTGCGAAGACATATCCTCCAATCACTGCCGAAGCTAGCCACGTTCCTGAATTCCATGGAAAATAAAGACCAAATAAAAGGGATAGTGGGAACGACCATGCTACATAAAGGGGTAACACCCCTGGGCTTCTCCATTTCTGATGTGCCCATGACTTGGTTTTTCCGATACAAGCGATGGTATTTGCGTCTCATGCTGAGAATCGTGCATCCCAATGGCAAGCGACGATTGCAATCATGGAATCATGAAAGGCCCCTAAAGCGTGTTTATATGTCCAAGGAATTTTTACTTAATCGATATGCTGAGGGCAAGCAGCCTCTAGGAGAGTCCTACTAATGGCAAAGCGGTTTCTGTTAGTGACAGAGGAATGGGCAGGGAGTGGTCATCGGATGGCTGCTGAAGCTCTGCAAGAAGTTTTACTGGAAATGGAGGGTGCACGATCGGCGCGAGTGGTGGGAGGACTGAAAACCGCCAGTCCAGGCTTACGTGTGCTCTCTCATTTTTTTTATCGCAATATGCTGCGCTACGGTCAACCCGTGTGGCAACGCATCTATGAACAGGAAGAAATGCTGGGCAGTGCATTGACCAAAGCACTGGGATGGTGGCTATCCGCTCGATTAACCAATCAACTATTACAAGAAGAGAAGCCAGATGTCGTCATCGCCACGCATGCATACTGCTTGTCCGCATTGGCAGAAGCAAAAAGAAGGGTGTCCAAGCCTTTTCAGCTCGTTTGTGTGCCCACGGACTATCATATTAACCGGTTTTGGGTTCATCCAGAAATTGATGCATACATGGTGGCCCATGAGCAAATTGCACAAATTCTAATCGAACGCTATAGGATTGCTCCTGAAAAAACCCATGTTTATGGCATTCCAGTTCGGTCTGCTTTTACAACAGCGCTGCATACCGACAAAGCGGCTTGGAAACAGCAACTAGGTCTCGTGCAAGATCAATTCACCGTGCTGATTGGTGGGGGAGAAGGCGGGTATGGTGGTGTAGAGCGGGTCGTACGAGAGTTGCTGTTGGAAGAGCAACCTTTGCAGATTGTAGTCGTGACAGGGAAGAATACAAGCCTGTACAGACGACTGACGGGCTTGTTGGGTACAGAGAGCACTGACCATCGTATTCTATTGAAAGGATATGAGCCGCAAATGTGGCAGTGGATTGGAGCGGCGGACGTCTATATAACGAAGCCAGGTGGCATTTCATGCGCGGAGTCACTCGCTCTTAAGACACCGCTCATTTTATTTCACCCATTGCCTGGACAAGAAAAGCATAATTGCTCCTTTTTACTCGAGCAACAAGCGGCGATCTTGGCTGAAACGCCGGTAGAAATCAAAGAAATCATCAGGTCATGGCGTAAGTCTGAAAAAAGGGATGCTTTCGTAGGATGTTTGGACAAGCTCGGGCGACCAGAAGCAGCTCATCAAATAGCCCAGGCTCTGCTCCGTCTAACAGACTAAAATTGGAAGAAAAAAAGGACGCATGAACAAGCAAAACTTCACACATATTAAACTTACAAACGACGAGGAGGTGATATAGATGGCTAACAACAACAGCGGATCTCGTAACAACTTGCTGGTTCCTCAAGCAAACCAAGCTCTGGATCAACTGAAATACGAAATCGCATCCGAATTCGGCGTTCAGCTCGGAGCAGACACCACTTCCCGTCAAAACGGTTCAGTTGGAGGAGAGATTACAAAACGTCTTGTCTCCTTTGCTGAGCAACAACTGGCTGGACGTGGCTAATCTCATAAGCTGGATGAAGGGAGGCACCTATGGTGTCTCTCTTTTTATTTTTCCAATGAAAGGGAAATTATTGACAAATAAAAATGAAGCAGATCACCGCATAAATAATGGGTGGACGCGGATTCTATATGTGTTAGGAGGTGAGTGGATATGACAGTAGGAGCACAAGTAAAACAAACGCTTGCCAGCTTGAAAGGTGCACAAGCAGATTTTGAAACGTTTGCTCTTAGCACGCAAAACAAGAAAGCAAAGCAATTGTATTCGCAAGCAGCAGAGCAAACGCAATCCATCGTAGACAACCTCCAGCAGCGTGTAACGGAGCTGGAAAAGGAAGAACCACAGTTTAAGGGATTCTAGTGGAAGTATAGGGAAAGGGAGAGGGACTTCCTCTCTCTTGGTTTTACTATCTATAAAAATCACCTCAGGTGATGGAGGTGGCTTATGCCTGATTGGTTATCCATCCTTTTGCGCTCAATAGGCGCTGTTGCTTACTTATTTCTATTGACAAAGATCATTGGGAAAAGGCAAATCAAGCAACTTACATACATTGAATATATCGTCGGCATCAGCATCGGTTCAATTGCGGCTTTTATGGCAACCGAAATGGATGGGCCGGTCTACCATAGTTTGATCGCCATGGGGATTTTTGCGCTTTTCCCTTATTTAATGGAGTGGCTTTCACTCAAGAGCAAGGTTCTCCGCGACTTATTTGAAGGGAAATCAACGGTTCTCATCAAGGAAGGCAAAATTTTGGAAGACAATCTGAAAAAGGAACGATTGACCGCGGAAGACTTGATGGAACAATTACGAATCAAAAACGTGTTCCGAGTAGCCGATGTAGAGTTTGCGTTAATGGAAACAAGCGGGGAAGTCAGTGTCCTCTTAAAATCAGAGAGTCAGCCGGTAACCCCCAAACATCTTGAATTGACAGTGGCTCCTACGGAAGAGAATCAAGTGGTCATTATGGATGGCGTGATCATGGACGAGCCTTTAGCAACAGCAGGTCTGAATCGCAGATGGGTGCGCACGGAGCTGCAAAAAGCGGGAGTGGCTTTGGAAAATGTTTTCCTCGGCCAAGTAGACAAAGGTGGCGAGCTCTATCTCGACCTGTATGACGATAAACTGATGGTTCCCGGTGCCCAAGCGATGAAGCTGGCTTTTGCTACACTGAAAAAATGTCAGGCGGATTTGGAGCTATATGCACTTAATACAAAAAATGAGCAAATGAAGCGTACCTACCAAACCGATTCGGAACAGCTACAAGAGATTATCGATCAAGTAAAACCGTTTATGATACGGTAAAAAGGAGTAAGGGACATGGCAGATCAAAAAAAGAAAAAGCTGACCCCCGTCCAGCAAGAATATCAGCAATTGGCAAAGACGCATGAGCCACCGCGACCGCTTCTGCGCAATTTTACCCGGGCATTTTTAGTGGGTGGCGGCATTTGTGTGATCGGACAAGGGATACAAGAAATGTTCATTCACTACTTCCATTTTACGGAGAAAACCGCTGGGAATCCTACAGTAGCTGTCCTGATCATTCTTTCTGCTCTTTTGACCGGTCTAGGACTATATGACCGGATTGCCCAATGGGCAGGGGCAGGTACGAGTGTGCCAGTTACGGGTTTTGCCAACTCGATTGCATCTGCGGCGATCGAGCATCGCAGCGAAGGATTTGTACTGGGGGTCGGCGGTAACATGTTCAAGCTCGCGGGGTCAGTGATTGTGTTTGGAGTAGCGGCGGCATTCGTTGTTGGCTTGATCAAAACATTGTTTACGATGGGAGGCTGACGGATGCGCCAAGGTCATCAGTCTTGGGTCTTTCCTTTAAAACCTGTCATTCTCGGTCACGCTGCGATAGGTGGGCCTTTTGAGGCTAAGGGACCGTTAGCCGACGACTTTGATATCTTGCACGGTGACTTGATGATTGGACAAGACAGTTGGGAAAAGGCGGAGAAAGTCCTGCTAGAAGAAGCGTGCTCGAAAGCAGTGGAGAAAGCGGGGCTCACGAAAGAGCAAATAAACTTTATGCTTGCCGGGGATTTAATGAACCAGATCATATCTGCCAGCTTTTCGGCCCGGACGCTTTCGATTCCGTTTCTGGGGATTTTCGGAGCGTGCTCAACAGCGATGGAAGGCTTGGCTTTGGCTGCTCTCATGGTGAATAGTCAAGCTGCTGAATACGTCTTGGCTGCTACCTCCAGTCACAATGGGGCTGCGGAAAAGCAATATCGTTATCCAACGGAGTACGGTTCACAGAAGCCCCCAACGGCACAATGGACCGTAACGGGAGCAGGGGCTGCTGTTGTAGCCAGTCAGGGTAAGGGATTGCGGGTTACGGGAGCCACCATCGGGCATGTAGTCGATATGGGATTGACAGATCCATTCAATATGGGGGCAGCGATGGCGCCAGCCGCGTTATCCACGATTGAGTCGCATTTTCGTGACTTTCAGCTCCCTCACGATCATTATGATTTGATTGTAACAGGGGATTTAGGACGAACGGGCCATGCCATTTTATCTGATCTGTTGCCCAAGCATCACATGCGCATTCCACTAGAGCGTTATGTCGATTGCGGGAAGCTCATTTATGGAGAAAATCCAAATGTGTGGTCAGGTGGTAGCGGATGTGGCTGTATCGCTACAGTGACGTACGGGCACCTACTTCGGCGGATGAAGCAAGGAGAATGGAAGCGGATCTTGCTGGTTGCCACGGGAGCCCTCTTATCCCCGTTGACCTTCCAGCAGGGAGAAAGTATTCCTTGCATCGCCCATGCCGTGGCTGTTGAGTCGGAGCAACTTGGAGAGTGATACCATGATGTTTTTGTGGGCGTTTCTCGTAGGAGGAACGATTTGCTTAATCGGTCAATTTCTCATGGATGTCGTCAAGCTCACACCTGCCCATACGATGTCTTCTCTTGTAGTCAGTGGAGCAGTGCTAGACGGACTTGGTCTGTATGAGCCACTGGTTAATTTTGCCGGAGCAGGAGCGACAGTACCCATCACGAGCTTCGGAAATGCACTGGTGCACGGGGCAATGGCGGAGGCCGAGAAGCATGGAGTTATTGGCATTATTACCGGCATTTTTGAAGTGACGAGTGCGGGGATTTCGGCTGCTATCGTCTTCGGATTTATCACGGCAGTCTTGTTTCGACCAAAAGGATAATAGCAGGTACATGTTGCCATTTGTGCCAAAATACTTGAATTGAACCTACTTTCGCCAACTTGTAGAATGAGTTGGGTAAAGGAGGGAACAATTTATGTGGTGGAGCAAGAAAGCAGTAACAACCTTGCTTGCTGCCTTTATGGCTGTAGCGTTTATCATCCCGGCCGACTCCCTGGCAGCTACACAGATTCAACGAGGTAGTGTGAACGGGGATGTATGGGATTTGCAGTATCGTTTGCAGATGCTGGGCTACTACAATGGCAATTTGGATGGCATTTACGGTGCGAATACAACAAAGGCCGTCAGACAGTTTCAAAAAGCATACGGATTACAGATTGACGGTATCACTGGTCCAAATACATGGCGCGTTCTAAAGAAAGTGTCGGTAAATAAAGCGGAAATGCAGATGCTGGCGCAACTGGTTTATTCCGAAGCACGTGGAGAACCTTATGAGGGCCAAGTGGCTGTGGCTGCGGTCGCGTTAAACCGTGTCCAGTCTAAAAACTTTCCCAATACACTTGCCGGTGTCATCTTTGAGCCATTAGCGTTTACTGCAGTAGATGATGGACAATTCTGGATGACTCCTAACAAGACTGCTTACCAGGCAGCTTGGGATGCTGTACGAGGATGGGACCCGACAAACAATTCTCTTTACTACTTTAACCCTGTTACGGCGACCTCCGATTGGATTTGGTCTCGTACACAAGTGAAGAAGATCGGCAAACACATTTTTGCCATATAACCATTGTTCATGCAGCCCTTGAAACAGTCTTCGTCATGATGCTGTTCGAGGGCTTTCCTTTTGACTGGAAACTATTGTTCATTGTTTTTGCAAAATAGTTCGATAAAATGATACGAAAGGATTCGCATATTTCCCCATGGAGGTTGATGATGAAGAAACGGATGATCCTTGCCTCGCTGGCAACCTTTTTACTCATAGGTACACCAGTTGTCGAGGCAGAAACAACTCACATGAATGAAACACCTTATGTAGATATTAGCGGCCATTGGGCAGAACAAGAAATCAATCAACTATACATAGCCGACGTAATTGGAAAAAACGAATATTTTCGACCTGATGACAACGTGACATTGGGCGAACTACTCACGATGTTTGTGAATGCCAAAGGAATTGAACCTCTTGGCAACAAGCAATCATCCTTTGCGGACGTACCGGCAAACAGTTGGCTGTCGTCCTATGCAGAGACGGCCTATCGACTGGGAATTGTCCATGGGCAGAAGCAGGGAAATCACCTATACTTACATCCGGATGCCCCAGTAAAAAGAGCAGAGCTCGCCTCTATTCTGGTAAGAACGATGGGGGACAGCGGAGTAGTCAATAACTTGAAGTGGTCTACGACGATCCAGACATTGAACCAATACCCAGATGGGAACAACGTGAAAGAGAAAGAGCAGCGCCCACTCGTTTACGCCATGCAAAACGGGTTAATGGGTGCTTATGAGGACGGTACATTAAAGCCGAACAAGTACATGACGAGGGCTGAAGCTGCCACATACGCGGCCCTTCACTTGCTTCCGGATAAGCCGAGAATGACAAAAGCCCTCGCAAACGGGACACCTTTTCGCCAGGAATTAACGGTACAGACGACTGCTTACAGCTACACGAACGACAAGATCCTGTCGTATCTGGAGTATCCACTACGCGAAGGTGTTGTAGCGGTTGATCCAAATGTCATCCCGCTTGGTACGCACTTGTACATCGATGGCTACGGTTATGCAGTGGCTGCTGATATCGGTGGTGCGGTAAAGCAACGCCATGTGGATCTCTATCTTCCGACGTTGAACGAAGCTGAAAATCACGGCTTGCAAAAAGGCGTTAAAGTATACGTGCTTGATTAATAAAAATGCTGAACATATTTCCTGCTCTTTCCACTCATACTAACGTGGAAGGGGTGGGATTTTTTCATGGTATGGGTGTTGCTAGGATTGCTTGGTTTATTTGTCCTACTAGTAATCACGCCAATACAGTTGACGTGTTTATACAGTCGCGAGGGCGATAATGATCAATTGGAGATTACGATTGCAGCTTGGGGTATCATTCGCAGGAAATACGAAATTCCCATTCTCCTCTTGAAAATGACAGAAGCTGGGCCAGAGCTTGTTGCAAAGGTGGAAACGATCCAGCATGGAAGCAAGCTTCGGGAAAAGGTCAAAGATTTTACGCGGAGACAAGTGAAATTATGGTATCGCAATTATCGTGACGTGTTAGAAAGAGTACGTGACTTGCTGCCTTTGCTAAAAGACCTGTTCAAACAAATTCGCTGTTCGAAGTTAGAATGGCATACGTTGTTGGGCACAGGTCAGGCAGCGGAAACAGGAGCGCTGACAGGACTAATCTGGGGAGTGAAAAGCTTGATTGTCGGGATTCTCTCCCACTCCATCTCTTTACAGACGATGCCTGCCATGAGTGTACAGCCTGTCTGGAACCAAGCACTTCTACATACGAAAGTTCAAGCGGTGTTGCATTTTAATTTGGGTCAGTTCGTTTTCTACGCGCTAAAAGTCTTTCTGCGGATTCGAAAAAGTAAACAGCGAAAATGGCAAGCTGCGCCTACGCGTGCCTAATCACAAATGTGAGAGCATGCATATTTATTCCCTTGTGCAGGGTACATGCTTCGGATTTGTTGGGGGAATGATAAAACATGACACAGATAGGAAGGAGGAGCGACAAATATGGCAGACCACCCGATTCAAGGCCTCATGAGAACAGCGATGGAAAATCTGAAGCAAATGGTGGACGTGAATACAATCATTGGTGATCCTGTTGAGACACCTGACGGTAGTGTCATTCTTCCGATCTCCAAGGTAGGATTTGGTTTCGCGGCCGGGGGTAGTGAGTTCCAATACGATCAGCATCATAATGGCCACCAACACCATCAGCAACATGAACATACGGGTCACCCGTTTGGCGGGGGTAGTGGGGGCGGTGTCTCCATCACGCCTGTAGCTTTTTTGGTCGTAGGCAAACAAGGAATTCGTTCGATTCCGCTTGAAAATACAACCCATCTCTACGACCGGATTTTGGATTCTGTTCCGCAAATCGTGGATAAAGTTCAGGGGATGTTTACCAAATCCGATGAACCTACTGTTTATTCCAATACGATAATTGCCAGAGCAGAAGAACAAGATTTGGAAGACCTTATGGATAGAAAGTAAAAAGTAAGACAAGCACAAAACAGGTATGCTCCATAAAAGGGGCATACCTGTTTTTCGGTAGTAAGCGTATGGCATTACCAGAGTTCGTTTACATACAAGCCTGTTTTCGCAACATGCTGATAATGAAGGCTCGAGCTGGAGGAGGAGATATAAGGATGGAGGGCCATCGCTTCCTCGTAGTAACGTGAAAAGGAGCCAAGGGGCTTGCTTTGTAATCCCAATGTACCTGCTCGGAATGCTTGGGCTACACGCTCCATTGTATTTGTATAGTCCACATAGCTGGTCTGTACGGCCTCCAACCATTTCTCATCGTCCATTTCCAGTTGTCCATCTGGTAACAGCTTGAGTCCAAACGTTTGGAGTTTTTCCTCTGCGTCTTTTGCCACTTGAGCGAATGCATCCAGCTTTTGTGTCGTCAAGGTATCTGCTTTTTCCGCAAGAAATAGCTGCAGGCGATTGTATTTACTTACTAATGACTGTGTTCGCTCATGTAATAGCTCAATGTCAGGTCCAGCCTCGCTGTCTTTCCCGGCGGCAATGAATTCCCGAGCACTCTTCTCCAGATCTGAGGAAAACCGGTACAGACGCGATAAGGAATCGGAAAGCTCCGTTGTCCATTGCTGATGACGAGTGTAGTACGGCTGCAAATTAAAACTGAGAATCGGATTGACTGGGGTGCTTAGTTTTGCCTGAAGCATATGGGAATGATAGCGGCCTACCCGCTGCGTAAATGGAACATGGCTGACTCGATTCGTTTTCATGTCGCTCACCTCCTCAAATGTAAATGGAATGAATCCCCAGGAACAATTTACTATCTCCTATTATAGACGAAGCCTACTCCATTTCAATGAGCAGATCGCCAGTTTGAATCGCTTCGCCTGCTTTCACGTAGACGGCTTTAATTTTTCCGTCGAGTGGGGCTTGAATCGTCGTCTCCATTTTCATCGCTTCACTTACCAGAAGATGCTCGCCTTTTCGTACCTTGTCACCTTCTGCTACAAGCACCTTGAGCACTTTTCCTGGCATGGAGGCACCGAGGTGGGCAGGGTTTTGCGCTTCTGCTTTTCGGCGAATCAGTTCAGAGACTTTTGCGGATTGGTCACGGATGAAAATTTCACGTGGCTGTCCGTTTAGTTCAAAATAGATGATGCGTCGGCCATCTGGATGAAGCTCGCCGACTGCGACCAGCTTGATAATCAATGTTTTACCACGCTCGATCGTGATGGCGGTTTCCTCACCCGGTCGCAATCCGTAGAAAAACGTTCCCGTATCCAATACCGACAGATCACCATATTCCTTCAGGCGTTGTTCAAATTGCAAATAGACTTGCGGATACATGATATAGGACAGGACGTCTAAATGACTGGGCTCACGTCCGATTTTGGTTTCCAACTCAGCAGCAACTTGCGCAAAGTCGATGGGCGCGAGCAATTCGCCAGGACGTGCCGTAAAGGCATCGCGACCTTTTAGCACGAGCTCCTGCAATTTCTTCGGGAATCCTCCCGGCGGTTGACCGAGATACCCTTGGAAAAATTGAATGACGGAATCCGGAAAGTCGAGGCGAGTGCCTTTCTCCCAAATGTTTTCCTCATTCAAATTGTTTTGGACCATGAACAGGGCCATATCACCGACGACCTTGGATGACGGCGTCACTTTTACGATGTCGCCACACATCTGATTGACGACAGCATACATGTGCTTCACTTCGTCCCAACGACCTTCCAGTCCAACCGCTTTGGCTTGCTGCTCCAAATTGGTGTATTGGCCTCCAGGCATTTCATGAACGTACACCTCGGTGTTACTCGCTCTCATGCCGCTTTCAAAGCCTTGGTAGTACGGACGTACATCCTCCCAGTAATCAGACAGCTTGTTGAACGATTCAAGAGATAAGCCAGTCTCACGCTCCGTATGGGCCAAGCTCGCGATCAACCCGTTCAAGCTTGGCTGGGAAGTGAGTCCAGACATGGAGCTGACGCAAGCATCGACGATATCCACGCCTGCTTCGATCGCTTTCAGAAGCATGGCGCCAGCGTTTCCTGACGTATCGTGCGTATGCAGATGGATCGGAATGCTGATTTCTTGTTTTAAAGCAGAGACGAGGGAATAAGCAGCATACGGCTTCAAAAGACCTGCCATATCCTTGATCGCGAGAATATGGGCACCTGCTTTTTCCAATTCCTTAGCCAGATTGACATAGTAGGCCAAGCTGTATTTGGTCTTGGTCGGGTCCAGAATATCGCCGGTGTAGCAAATCGCTGCTTCGGCGACCTTGCCAGATTCACGTACGGCTTCAATGGCTGTTTGCATTCCGGGAAGCCAGTTCAGGCTGTCAAAGATCCGAAAGACATCGATGCCGTTTTCCGCAGAGGCTTTGACAAAGGCATGAATCACATTATCCGGGTAATTGGTGTAGCCTACGCCATTTGCTCCGCGCAAGAGCATTTGGAACAGAACATTCGGTATGCGCTGGCGAAGGATTTGCAGCCGTTCCCAGGGAGATTCCTGCAAAAAGCGCATCGTCGTGTCAAAAGTGGCACCGCCCCACATCTCTAGCGAGAAGAGCCCGGAACCGAGCTTGCCTGTTGCTTCTGCAACGGAAGCGAGATCGTAGCTGCGCACACGTGTCGCAAACAAAGACTGGTGGGCATCGCGGAATGTCGTGTCTGTGACAAGCACCTGCTTTTGTGCCTGAATCCAGCGTACCAGACCGTCGGCACCTTCTTTATCCAAAATTTGCTTCGTACCGTCCGGATATGGCTGGGTAAATGGTGTCCGCGGGATGCGAGGCGAGTCGAAGTGCGGCTTTTTCTCCGATTTCTGAAGACCAGGATATCCGTTGACAATCGTGTCTCCGATATAAGATAGTAATTTGGTACCGCGGTCCTGACGGCCAGGGAAGATGAACAGCTCTGGTTTGGTGTCAATAAAGGATGTATCGTAGTTACCACTCAAAAAATCAGGATGTGTCACGACATTTTCCAAAAACGGCAGGTTCGTTTTCACGCCACGGATACGGAACTCACGCAATGTACGCAGCATTTTACGAGCTGCTTGATCAAAGCTCGCGCCATACGTAGAAATCTTGACCAGTAGCGAGTCATAAAACGGGGTAATGATCGCGCCTGGATAACCATTGCCACCGTCCAGCCTTACACCGAAGCCGCCACCGGAACGCCAGGCGGACAAGCGACCGGCATCTGGCAGGAAGTTGTTTTCAGCGTCTTCTGTCGTGACACGGCACTGGATGGCAAAACCACTCATCTGGATATCACTTTGCGCTCGAATGCCAATCTCCTCATCGGAGAGCGCATGGCCCTCGGCTACGCGAATCTGCGACTGAACAATGTCAATTCCAGTGATGAGCTCCGTGATGGTATGCTCTACTTGAATACGTGGATTGACTTCTATAAAGTAAAAACGCTTGTCCGGCGTCAACAAAAACTCGACAGTTCCAGCGTTCGAATAACCGGCTTTTTTCATGAGAGTGAGAGCAGCCTGGCAAATATCTTCACGCAGTTTGTCGTCCAGCGATAGGCTCGGTGCTACTTCAACCACTTTTTGATGGCGCCGTTGAACGGAGCAATCGCGCTCATACAGATGGACGATGTTTCCTTGGTTGTCACCGAGAATTTGGACCTCGATGTGTTTGGGCTGCTCCAAGTATCGCTCCAAATACACCTTGGCATTGCCGAAGGAAGAGCGGGCCTCGGAACGTGCACGATCTAACGAATCCTGCAATTCCTCCTGACTGCGGACGATACGCATGCCACGCCCTCCGCCGCCAGATACACCTTTAATAATGATGGGGTAGCCGTATTCTTTGGCAAAAAGAAGCGCCTCTTGGAGTGTTTCGATTGGCTCCGGAGTGCCTGGAATCACTGGGATTTCCGCTTCAATCGCAAGACGACGTGCTTCAACCTTGTCCCCGAATTTGTCGATCAGCTCAGGGGATGGTCCAATGAAAATGATACCTTCCTCTTGGCAACGCTTTGCAAAATCAGCATTTTCAGCAAGAAATCCATAGCCTGGGTGAATGGCATCGATATCGTTGCGCTTGGCAATTTCGATGATACTTTCGATATCGAGGTAAGCCTCAATAGGCCCTTTTCCCGCACCGACCAAGTAAGACTCGTCAGCCTTGAAGCGATGGATAGAAACATTGTCCTGCTCGGAGTATACGGCTACCGTACGTATGCCGAGTTCCGTTGCTGCCCGAAAGATCCGAATGGCGATCTCACCGCGGTTTGCTACCAGTAGGCGATTGATTTTTCTCTTTTTCATTATTCTCTCCCCCTTACGTCTCGGAAAAAAAGACGCATTAAAATTATATATAGAACAAATATACAAAATTTTCTCGACACAAGACACCCTTTTTTCGATCACCAGGAGGATAGATGAGCATGAACAATCAGAACGACAAGCTGCCTGTATTTGTGTATGGTACACTTTTGGCGGGCTTTGGAAATCATAGGAATTACGTAAAACCGTATGAGCATGAGGTAACACCTGCGACGATTCAAGGCGAGATCTATCATTTGCCAGCAGGCTATCCGGGATTGCTGAAAGGCGAGCAGGAGGTCGTGGGGGAGATCGTCATGTTTGCTCCTGACGTGTACGAGCAAGCACTAGCTGGACTGGACGAGCTGGAGACGTACTATGGCGAGTGTGATCCGCGCAATGAATACGAACGGATCATCGTGCCAGCGACGATGGGAGGAACAGGTCAGGTCGTGAACGTCTACGTTTATCGTTATTTGGATCGAGACCTGGTCAAGCAAACAGGCGTGCACATTCCGCATGGGAATTGGCGACGCTACATGCTGGAGCTGTCTGAATAGCCAGTGCTGGTTTTGCCAAAACTGGTAGGGAAAAGGAGGGAGCCCTGCCATGGAATTACTCCATTGTGAACCTGCCCAAATCTGGCGTTACCTGATACCGCAAAATCAATGGATGTTTCCCGACGAAGTTCCAGAAGATGAACTGATCTTTCATTATCGCGACTATATTTATTTTGTAAACAATGATGGCTCAGTTTTGTCCATGCCACAGCCTGCTTGCTTCGAAACGCTGGATATGGGGACCTTGCTGGAGTATTTGGCAACCTCGGACGACACCATCGATTTTGACGATGAAGGAGAATTCGATTACGGTCATGTCTTAAAGCGTATGGGGTATATCGTGCCAGTCAGGGACAAGCGTGAAAAAGCTACCTATCAAATTGAGATTATCAACACGGCGTTGCCGAAAGCACATGGAACGCGGTACGAAATGAAGCAGGTTACCTTTGCTTTTGCCCTCTATCACGCGCTGATGCGCTGTCATGAGCTGAATGCGAAAACGGATTGGGAATATGAGCATGAAGTGAAGCGAATCGCCGAGGTACAAGCCAAGCGAAGCGGAAAAGTGCAAGTGAATCTGTAATTTCTACTATTGGCATAGTGAAAAAAAGTGAATGATAGGGTATGATAATTGAGGTACATACTGAAAGATTTGGTGAGGAGGAAGAAATCATGACAACTGCTGTTGAGCGTCAAGGCGCATTTGTATTCAAAGGTGGTCCTGTAACACTGCTCGGTCCTGAAATCAAAGTAGGAGATACTGCTCCTAACTTTACTGTAGTAGGTGGCGATCTGTCCCCTGTAACTTTGGAAGATTCCAAAGGCACGGTTCGCATCATCTCCGTAATCCCTTCTATTGACACTGGCGTGTGCGATGCACAAACTCGCCGTTTCAACGAAGAGGCTGCGAAATTGGACGGCGTTACTGTGCTGACTGTTTCCGTTGACCTGCCATTCGCGCAAAACCGCTGGTGCGGTGCTGCTGGCATCGACAAAGTGAAAACAGTATCTGACCACAAAGACCTGAGCTTCGGTACAGCTTACGGCGTAGCGATCAAAGAATTCCGTCTCTTGGCTCGCGCTGTATTCGTAATCGATGCAAACGACAAGGTTGTACACGCTGAGTATGTGGCTGCTGCTGGTGAGCATCCAAACTACGAAGCGGCGATTGCTGCTGCACAAGCTGCAAAGTAAGCATTTTTCATAAGGAAGCTCCCTTTTTGTCCAAGTGACGAAAAGGGAGTTTTTTTATTTGCAGCAAGTGGAAAAAATAGTCTTGACGCATATAGTAACCAATGGTTATATTATAACCAACGGTTACTAACCAATGGTTATAAAATTTTCGAGAAGCAAGGAGCTGAATATCTCGCATGGCAAGCAAACAAGAAATACGCTCAGAAGAAACGAAACGGGCGATTTTGACGGCGGCAGCAGACCTTTTCGCAACCCGAGGCTTTGATACGGTATCCATCAGGGAAATCGCCAAAGCAGCCGGCTGTTCCCATACAACCCTCTATATTTATTTCAAGGACAAAGAAGCTCTGCTTCATCATCTATCCAAGGAACCTTTGCAAAGCTTGGCTCTAGAGATGGAAGAAACACTGTCCAAACACGGACGAACACCAGAAGAGAACCTGCGTGAAATCAGCAGTCAGTTCATCCACTTTTGCTTGCGCAATCGAACGATGTATACCTTATTTTTCATGATCAAAGCCTCTCGGATCGATGTAGAGGAGCCGGAAAAAGATTTGCAAACGCTGCGGAATCAATTGTTTGGTTTATTGAGGGAGGCTGTAAGACGTTGCTTGCCAAGTGACATAGAGGAAGAAAAGGCACTGGCTCATGCACGGATTTACTTTTACACGTTGCATGGCATCGTCGGTACGTATACACATTCCGAAGAACCATTGGACAGCTTGATAGAAAGGCTGGCACCTACATTCGCTTTAGCTGTAGATGTTTTTCTCGCAGGAAGTCAAAAAATAATGAACAGGGAGTGACGAGAGAATGATCAGAGTGGAGCAAGTCTCGGCGAACATTTGGTGTATCAAAGCGTGGTTGTTGATTCCATTGCGGGTCTGGATTGTGAGGGAGGAAGATGGCGTTACGCTCGTTGATGCAGGGATGCCATTTATGACGAACCGGATTATGGCTTTTATCAAACAGTTGAATGCAGGACCACTCAAACGAATTTTACTGACGCATGGTCATTCGGATCACGTGGGGGCCGTAAAAAAATCACAGAGGCAGAATCTGTACCAGTCTTTGCCCATCGAATCGAGATTCCGTATATGGAAGGGAAAGAGCTGTATCCTCGTCGTAAAAAGCTGGAAGTAAACGTCCAGCCTGGCCTGGCTCAGTCTTTGCCAGAGGATGCCGAAGGGAATATTGCTCCCATTGGCGAACTGCAACCTTATCTGACACCTGGTCATTCTCCGGGGCATGTGGTGTATTATCACGAAAAGGATGGAGTGCTTTTGGCGGGAGACTTGTTTACTTCCAAACGCGGCAGATTGCATCGTCCTATGCCGATGTTTACGGCGGATATGGCGCAAGCACTCAAAAGCAGTATGATCGTCCGCCAATTGCGACCACGCTATTTGGAAGTATGCCATGGCAAGCCAATCGAAAATCCGGCAGAACAGCTTGATGACTATGTAAAACAGGTCTCTACTACTTTTTCGATTCCTGCTCGTGTTTGGCAATCATAGGGCAATGATCGACTGAGCCAAGTTGTATGAAACGAATCCCCTTTTTCTCGCGTCATAGGTTTGAGGTGATTGGATGAAAAAGGTAGGATGGCTTGGTCAACTATTTCTGATGGCGACACTATTACTGACAGGGTGTGGGAACGGATCGTCCGCGCAAGGGACTTCGCAGCTTGCGGAGCCACCACAGCCAGTCATTGAATGGAGCGGAAAAACTGCTGCGACGGTGCCTGCATCTTCCTGTTGGAGCTATAATAGCGAGGCGATCTGCAAGGATACGGCGGCACCACCGGAACTCGTCGCAGAGCAAAAGCCTGCGCCCCTGCAAGTAAAGCCTGGGGCGACGTTGACTGTCACTTTTGCCCAGCAACCAACTGCAAATACACTCAAGGTAACCCAATGGAACGGTATGAATGAAGTTGAGCAAGCAGTAGAAAACGGCAATCAGTGGAAAGCACCCGAACAGCCGGGCTGGTATTTGTTCGATGTTCGCGGTCAGTGGATGCAAGGCGATGCAGGTCATGCATTTGTCATCGAAGTGAAAGACAACATCTGATAGACAATCCGGACGGTTATGGCCAAACAGCCATGATCGTTTTTTGCTATACTGAGGGGAAGGGAAGACTTAAAGGAGAGACAGCATGCTAGAAGAATTAATAAGCTTTACGGTTGATGAGGCAGATGCAGGGCAAACCGTGCGAGAAGTACTGCAAAAGCGGTATGGTGTATCGCGTCGTTTGCTCATTCGTGCCAAGTTTAAAGGCTCCATTACACGGAATGGCGTCCTCGTATTCGTGAACGAAAAGTTGAATGCCGGCGATAAAATAGCAGTCATGGTTGAAGAAGAGGCGGAAGAGACCGTTGCCCCAGAGGACATGCCGCTCTCCATCCGTTACGAGGACGAGGATTTGATGGTCATCGCAAAGCCAGCGGGATTGGTCGTTCATCCGACAGGAAATCATCCCAGTGGAACCTTGGCAAACGGGATGATCGCTTATTGGAAAAATCGTGGTGAGCACAGAAAGTTCCGAGCGGTGAACCGTTTGGATAAAGATACATCAGGCTTGATGATCGTCGCCAAGAATCAATGGGCGCATGAACAATTCAGCCGCATGCAGCAGATCAGGACGTTGCAGCGGACCTATCGAGCTATCGTTCAAGGGCTCGTGGAGTCAGACGAAGGTACGATTGATTCGCCGATTGGTCTGGCGGAAAATTCATTTATCACCAGACAGGTAAGACCGGATGGACAGACAGCTGTTACCCATTATCGTGTGCTTGCCCGAGGGGAAGGCATGAGTTTTGTCGAGGTGAAGTTGGAGACAGGGCGCACGCATCAGATTCGCGTACATATGAGCAGTGAAGGGCACCCACTTGCAGGAGATGATCTGTACGGGGGAGAACGGGAGCATATCGGCAGACAAGCTTTGCATGCATGGGGGCTATCCTTTGTCCATCCGCGTAGCGGTCTTGCGATGAACTGGGAGGAGCCGCTGCCAAGTGATATGGAGCAGCTCGTCCAACAATTTTTTCCCGATTATCCGTGCAAGGAAATGACCTAGGCAAAAAATTTCGTCATTTCCCTCTGGAAAGCTGTAAGCGTTTTCGATATGATAGAAGAAATTCGTTATAAACATTGGAAACATAACAGAGAATAGCTGGCTGTCTGCGGGGGAAAATCCCGCAAAGATTTTTTTCAGTAGCAGACGAGACCCAGCTTGCGCCTGATGCCTGTTTCGGATCGTTTTGACAAAGAGGGCTTCCCTTTTTATTTTTGTCATGCACCGGAATTGCTTTGGGGGTGAGCTGGGTTTTCTTTTGCCCAAGAGAAGGAGAGGGTTTCATGAAGCTGGTTTCCTATCGAGAAAGAGAAGGGGATGCTTGGCGAGCGGGGCTGTTGCACGAAGGAAAAGTCAAAGATATTGCACATGCTTGCCCGGGGGCGCCGAGTACAGTGCTTGGTTTGCTCGAGGAGTGGGCGAACTGGTTACCCGTTCTCCAAACAGCATATGAGGCACAGGATGGCTGGGATTTAGAGCAAGTCGAGCTAGGTTCGCCACTACCACGTCCCGCCAGCTTTCGTGACTTTTACGCCTTCGAGGCCCATGTGAAGACAGCAAGAGCGAAACGCGGACTTCCGATGGTGCCCGAATGGTATCACTTTCCTGTCTTTTATTTTTCGAATGCAGCAGCTTTTACAGGGACGCAAGCGAGTATTCGCAGACCCAAAGCAACCGAGTGGCTGGACTATGAGCTGGAGATTGCCTGCGTGATAGGAAAAGCAGGAGTAAACATTCCAGTAGAACGAGCGGAAGAGCACATCGCAGGATATTGTATCTTAAACGACTGGAGCGCCCGGGATATACAACGGGAAGAGGTCAAGGTCGGCTTAGGGCCAGCCAAAGGTAAAGACTTCGCAACGTCCATGGGACCGTGGCTGGTTACACCAGAGGAGCTGGCCGATGTACGTATCTCAGGTGAAAAGGGCAGCCGCTACGATCTGGAGATGGTGGCACGCATCAATGGTAGGGAGTATTCAAAAGGAAACTTCAAAGACATTCACTATACATTCGCTGAAATGATTGCCCGCGCCTCAGAGGATTGCTCCTTGTATCCCGGAGATGTTATCGGATCGGGAACGGTAGGGACTGGCTGCATTTTGGAGCTCGGGACAGAGCAGTATGCTTGGCTTGCGCCAGGTGATGTAGTGGAGCTAGAGGTGGAACGCCTCGGTGTGCTTCGCAATACGATTTGTGAATAAGGATGAAAAAAGGAGGAAGGAACGTATGGCTTTTTATCAACGAATGGGGGAAGTTCCACAAAAGCGGCATACGACATTTTACAAGCCGGATGGGGGACTGTACCGCGAGCAAGTGATGGGAACCAAAGGGTTTTCCGGAATTCAATCTATTCTGTATCACCACAATCCACCTACCCAAGTGAGGGAGACGCGCAAATACGCAGATGTCCGCTTGGAATATGTAGAGCAGGTTGATTTGAAGCATCAGCATTTTAAAACATTTGATGTTCAGCCAGGTGGGGACCCGATTTTCGGACGTCGCTACATGCTGGGGAATAACGATGTCGTCATGGCAGTATGCGCCCCGACAGAGCCGATGGATTACTTTTATCGCAATGCGGATGGGGATGAAGTCGTCTTTGTCCATCAAGGAGAGGGAGAGCTGCAAACGATTTTCGGTACACTCACTTACAAGCCGGGCGACTACCTCGTTATTCCCATCGGCACGACCTATCGGATAGTACCTTCTGTGCAGAGTCGTTTCCTCGTTATCGAGTCACAGAATGAGATCGTGCCACCAAAGCGTTATCGCAACGAGCATGGTCAATTGTTGGAACATTCGCCGTTTTGTGAACGTGATATTCGTTTGCCGGAAAAACTGGTGACGCATGTGGAAAGCGGAGACTTCGAAGTGCGCGTCAAACGCCAATCCGTGGTCTACAGCTACTTCTTTGACTTCCATCCGTTTGATGTTGTTGGCTGGGACGGTTATTTGTATCCGTATGCACTGAGTGTTCATGATTTTGAACCGATTACTGGGCGCATTCATCAACCACCACCTGTCCATCAAACCTTTGCCGGTCAAAACTTTGTCATCTGCTCGTTCGTTCCGCGGATGTACGACTATCATCCGCAAGCGATCCCTGCGCCGTACTACCATAGTAATGTAGAGAGCGACGAGGTGTTATACTACGTAGATGGCAATTTTATGAGCAGAAAAGGTATTTATGAGGGTTCAATCACTCTGCATCCAATGGGGATTCCTCACGGGCCGCACCCAGGCAAGGTAGAGGCGAGCATTGGAAAAAAAGAAACACAAGAGCTGGCTGTCATGCTGGACACATTCCACCCGCTTCACGTCACAAAGCAAGCGTTGGAAATTGAGGATGAGGCATACATGTCAAGCTGGTTGCCACCGAAGGAATAGGAAGAGGTGCAAAATCGCAATGGAAATCGCTATTCACGAGATTGAACGACAGGAAAAATACAAGCTCTTGATCGGTTGCATCGTCCCGCGGCCGATCGCTTGGGTCACCTCGTTAGGGGAGGGGGCGATCGTCAATGCCGCTCCTTTCAGCTATTTTAATGTCGCCAGCATTGAACCGATGATGGTTTCAGTTGCCGTCATGCGCAAGCCGGGTAGTGTCCCAAAAGATACGGCACGAAACATCATGCAAACGGGAGAATTCGTGGTGAATATGGTGGACGTACACAATGTGGATGCAGTCAATCAGACTTCTGCTGATTATCCGCCAGAGATCAGTGAAGTAGAGGCAGTGGGGCTGGAAGTTGCCCCATCTGTTCTCGTCAAGGTGCCGAGACTACGTGCATCCCGCATCCATTTTGAGTGCAAGCTGCATCAGATTGTGGAATTAGGTAGTCCGACCACTTCGGATTTGATTATCGGGGAAGTGGTACATGTACATGTAGCGGATGAGCTGTATCATGCAGGACGGATTGATGCTACAGCGTTTGCGCCTGTTAGCAGATTAGCAGGCCATACGTATGCGACTTTGGGCGAACAGTTCGATCGTCCCCGCCCCGTTTATGAGCCGCCTGCCAAGTGATTGATCTCCGTCCAGCGACGGAGGACAAATCCCTCTACGGACCATTTTACCGGAATCGCCTATCGGGTATCCTGTAGATACAAGGCAAGCGGATACTGTAGAGAGGGTGGAATGCAATGATGGAAAGACGACTATACCGTTCTCATGATAAACGGTTATTTGGAGTTTGTGGTGGGATTGCGCAATTTCTGCGCATTGACTCTACGCTGGTACGTGTAGGAGTTGTCGTTCTCACTGTTTTTACAGGAGTACCGATTTTGCTTTACTTGCTAATGGCGATGATCATGCCAAAGGAACCGCAATGGTCATACGCTTCAGACGGTTTCCCGATGCATGATGTACCATATAATGGACATGCACGTATGAACGATTTGGATCAGGAGATTGACCGTCTGGAGAAGCGTGCTTTGGTACAGGAAGTGTATCGCTTGCGTGAAGAATTGGGCAAATACAAGGGACTGTAAAGTAAAGAAGAGACTTCCAGGGCTTTACGCTCACGGGAAGTCTCTTTTCACTTTTACCTATTTTGATCCCACAAAAAAATTGGTCAGCAACTTCTTGAGATCGCTGCATAACATGTAAGGTGGAAAACCTACATAGGGAGGGAAAAGCAGTGTATCTCGGCGTGTTCGATTTGAATCAGCGTTTGGAGCAAACCCGCAAAATCCTGCGGGAAAAGCAACATCTGAAAAAACTGATTGAAGAAGACATCCATGACTTGGAACAAGACGTCAAAGAATTAGAAGCGATGACGACGAAACAAGACAAGTATGCAACCAGTGCTCAGCGCTAAAACAGCTCTATGCGCGACAAAAAGAGGAAGTGGCAACTGCCCGAAGAAGGCAGGGAGCCACTTTTTTATTTGTGAAGCGCTTGGTCCAAAACCTTTTCTACGATGGCAGGAACCATGCGGATCGCTGCACTATCGGTTCCGTACGTCTGGCTATCCGCGTAAGCACCTTCCATCAACAAGATAAGCGTATAGGCCAGCTCGCATGGATTTGCTGCGCCAAGGGCAGTCGTGCGGTCCAAAAAAGCGTCGCGGATTCGTTTTTGATGCGAGCAGACCAACTCGCGAACAGGATGAACCGGATCAGGAAACTCGACAGCTACATTGATAAAGCAACAGCCGCGAAATTCCTCGTTGGTCGCTCGCTCAGCCAGATCAGCAAAAAACTGAATGATTTGCTCCCGTGGCCGATTGGGATGCTTGGCGATGCTCTCTTCCCACTCTTGCCAAAATACGTTTTGCTTTCGGGTCATATAGGCGAGAATCAGATCCGTTTTCGAGGAAAACTGCCGATAGACGCTCATTTTATTCATTCCGGCACGCTCGACGATGGCATCTACACTGACGGCATGGATTCCTTCTTGATAAAACAATTCTTCAGCAGCGTTCAAGATGATCTCTTGTGCTTTTTCACGAGGCACGCGAGGACGTTTTGTTTCCGTCATATACCATCCCCCATTTAGGACTTCCAGACGTCAGCGACAATTTCAAAAGAGCGTACACGATCGGCATGGTGGTACATTTGCGTCGTAATCATGAGCTCATCTGCGCCTGTAGCATCGAGCAACTCTTGCAGTTTGCTTTTCACAGTAGCAGGGCTGCCGATGATGGAAGAACGCAGCTGTGCTTGGACAGACAGTTTTTCGAATTCGCTCCATAGCTCATCCATATTGTCCACAGGTGGTTGGATTGGCTTGAGATCGCCGCGGACGAGATTTAAGAATGCCTGGTAATGGGAGGTGGCCAGTCGATTTGCGATCTCATCTGTATCGGCTGCCATCACATTGACGCCAACCATGGCATATGGCTGATCCAGCACTTCCGATGGACGGAAACAATGACGATACGTCTGCAATGCAGGCAATGTAAAGTTAGGAGAAAAATGTCCAGCAAAAGCAAACGGCAATCCGAGCATGCCCGCCAGTCGAGCTGAGAAATCGCTGGAACCGAGCAGCCAGATCGGGATGTTCAGACCTTCGCCAGGAATAGCGCGGATGGCTGATGCCGACTCGCTTGTTCGTGGACGAAGATATTCACGCAGCTCCTCCAATAACTCCGGGAAATCCTCTCCACCAACCCGCAAATCGCGGCGCAGCGCACGAGCTGTTCGTTGGTCCGCCCCGGGTGCGCGTCCCAAACCTAAGTCGATCCGGCCTGGATAGAGAGACTCCAGTGTCCCGAATTGCTCGGCGATCACGAGTGGAGCATGATTGGGCAGCATAATGCCGCCTGAGCCAACACGGATTTTGCTGGTGCCGCCGGCAATATAACCGATGAGAACAGAGGTGGCAGAGCTGGCGACACTGGGCATTGCGTGGTGTTCGGCAAGCCAATAACGAGTAAAGCCCCAATTTTCCACCTGTTGCGCTAGATTGAGACTGTTTTTATACGATTCAGCGGCGTTGCTACCCTCGGTAATGGGTGCTAAATCGAGAACGGACAATGGGATATCTCGTAGTTGCTTCGAGGAGATTGTATCGGACATGGGATGAAACCCTCCTTGTACTTAGCGGTTGCTGGTCGGATAAGTTTGTTACTGGATAGTAACAAAGCGTACTTGCATCATACGGAGCAGAACAAGGGATGTCAACGCTTGGATGTGCGACCGAGCACATTGGGAGAAAAAGAAAAAGCCCTGACAATGCAAGGGCTTTACGTACATCCTTATTGTTTTGTTAAGATAACAGGTCCATTCGCGGTAATGGCGAGGGTGTGCTCGAATTGAGCGGACAGCTTCCCATCGCGAGTACGTGCTGTCCAACCATCTTCATCGACCGTCGCATGGTACGTTCCGATGTTCAGCATGGGCTCAATGGTAATGACCATGCCTTCTTTAAGGCGTTGACCTCTGCCAGGAGGGCCAAAGTGAGGAACGAACGGCTCCTCATGCATTTCCTGACCAATACCATGTCCGGTAAAATCACGCACGACAGAATAGCCTTGTGCTTGTGCATACGTTTGGATGGCGTGGGAAATGTCACCGATCCGATTGCCTACGACAGCTTGCTCAATACCGAGATACAGCGATTTTTCAGTGACTTCCAGCAGTTTTTTCGCTTCTGGGGACACTGTTCCCACTTCATAAGACCAAGCGGAGTCAGCCAGCCAACCGTTTTTGCGAACAACCATGTCGATAGTGACGATATCGCCATCACGCAAAGGCTCTTTTTTCGGGAAGCCATGGCAGATGACATCATTTACTGAACCGCATGTGGCATAGGGATATCCATGAAACCCTTTTTGCTCAGGGGTCGCGCCATTTTCAGCCAAAAATTCTTCTACGAATTGATCAATCTCCCAGGTAGAAATGCCTGGACGAATCATCTTGGCAATCTCACGATGACAAGCAGCCAAAATTTTGCCTGCTGCATGCATGAGTTCAATTTCTTCAGGTGTCTTGAGGATAATCATCGACTCTCTCCTTCTCCTCGTTAGTCAAGAACTCTTTATAGTATATAGTGTAGTCCTGTTCTGCGCCAATTGCCACACCGAAAACGGCATGGTAGGATGAGGGAGAAATAATCAACCCTGGGGGTAGGTAGCGTGGACAAGTTTCAAGAACATCTGGCGAACTACCAGATTCATGTAAAAGAAGACGTGGAAAAACGTGTTGCCTTTATTCGTGAGCAAATTGACGGAAATGGTCTCGGCGGTGCAGTCGTTGGTATTTCTGGTGGGATTGACAGTGCCGTTACGGCAGCGCTGTGTGTTCGTGCATTGGGCTCTGAACGCGTCATTGGCGTTTGGTTGCCTGCTTACTCGCAAACCGTTCATGAAACAGATTCCAAGCAACTTGCTGAAGCGATTGGATTCAATTTGCACACGGTTGATGTAGGGCCTGCCTACGACGCTTTGGTTCCTGCTATCGAGAGTGTACTTGGGCTTGATGACAAAACAAAGGGAAATACAAAGGCTCGTTTGCGCATGACAGTGTTGTACGCCATCGCGAACCAAAAAGGATACCTGGTAGCGGATACGTGCAACCGCAGCGAGATTCATGTTGGCTATATGACAAAAGGCGGAGACGGTCTTGCCGACTTTAATCCAGTAGCAAGCCTGACCAAGCATGAGATGCGAATTCTCGCTGCTGAGCTCGGGGTGCCTGGAGAGATCATTACGAAGCCGCCTTCTGCCGATTTGTGGGAAGGGCAGACGGATGAACAGGAGATGGGCTTCACCTATGAGGACCTGGATCGTTTACTGATTACAGGCGAAACTCGACCGGAAGCTAAAGAACGCATCGATTACCTGCATCGAATCTCTGAGCATAAGCGCAACATCATGCCAGGCATATAGATATGCCACAATCCTACAAGCTGTTTACAAGTTGTCTGTGGCAAACGACCAGTGCAGTCGTATCAACCGAGCAACGACTCTACTTGTTTGATCCGGCCTATTTTCCCCATGAGATAGAGGCGATTGCTGACTATGTGCAAAGGGAAAGGAATGGAAGAGAGCTCGTTCTCGTCCTGACTCACGGAGATTGGGATCATGTTGTCGGGGCCGGCAAATTTCCGGATGCCACAATCATTGCACAAAAGGAAATCCTCACCGATGGTCGGATCGAGGATAAGCTGAACAAGGCAAAACGGTTTGATGGCTCGTATTACGTGGTCAGATCGTATGAAGTAGGAATGCCAAAGTTCACCAAGCTTGTGGAGGATGCACAAGCTTGGCAGGAGGTCTTTTTCCTGCCTGTACCAGGACATACACCTGATCAGATGGCGACCTTGTTCCGGGAGCAGAAGCTGCTTGTTGTCGGTGACATGCTATCCAATTTGGAGTTCCCGTTTATCGATGACAGCCGCGCCTATTTGGAGAGTCTGGAAAAAATCGAGCGGTTGGTCCTTCTGGGAGAAGTGGAAGAAGTCATTCCTGGACACGGAGTACCTGCAAAAGGACGCGAGGAAATTCTGCATCGAATTGCACGAGATCGCCAGTATTTGTTGGATGCACGTGCAGTTGTTTTCGAGGGAATCGCCAATAATGTAGAGGAAGATGTACTTACAGAGCAGTTTTCCCAACTGATGTATGATGGTGTATCGATTGATGAACATCTCCGTTCTGCCCATGACCAAAACCGGGATCAACTATGCAAGGAAGCTATTTCGCAGAAAGGTTGATTATTCCACGGTTTTATAAGATAATAGGGGTTACGCAAATCTTGCTAGGAAAGAGGTGGAACAGATGTCTACGACTGAATTGATGCTGAGAACAAGTCTG
Organism: Brevibacillus sp. Leaf182; assembly: GCF_001423865.2. Taxonomy (NCBI): domain Bacteria; kingdom Bacillati; phylum Bacillota; class Bacilli; order Caryophanales; family Paenibacillaceae; genus Brevibacillus; species Brevibacillus sp. Leaf182. Next base: position 29,730 of record NZ_LMPN02000030.1, read on the forward strand.
GAAGGACGTGTGAAGCGTACGTTGCAAACATACTTCCGTCGCCCTAACGACGTGTTGATCAAGGAAAGCCTCGGAGCGAACGGTTTGTCCCCAGAGCAAGTGGAAGTAACCGTGGAGCTCTTGAAAGAAGACAAAACTGTTGCCGAAATCATGGAGCACCTGCACGATCAAGGCTACTTTGCATAACATTGCGAGCAAAAAAGACCGGACTGACATTCGATTGTCGGACCGGTCTTTTTCGTTCAGTGACTAAGGAGTAGGGCTTTCCTCAGGCAATGAGCGCCGTAATTTCTTGCGGCGATACAATTGAAGGCCAGTTAAAACGAGAAAGTAGCTCATGAACGCGACAATCAGTCCCATGATGGCACTCCCGGTAAAATAGACAAGTCCTTTTTCTTTCACCCAGACAAGCCATTGCATCCCGGACTCGTGATGGATCAAATGCCCTTGTAACGGTTTGCCGATCAACACGTATCCAATATTGTAATTAAAAAGGATGAAAAGCGGTAAGATGAGCTTTCCGATGACAAACGCAACCAAACCAGCGGGCAAACTGGCACGAAGCAGCTTGCAAAGCGGGAAAAGCAATAAAAACGCGAGGCCAAAAGTAGGCAGGGTAATGAACTCGATGAAGATTCCGAGCGAAAATCCGCGGGCGACAAAAGCTGGAGCCCCTTTCATTCTCAGCACCTTGTAGTATTCGAATTTTAGCCTTCGATATGTTTTATTCCACATCCGTGCTATCCCTCGTTTGTCCCAAGTCATTTGTCTGTAATATCCCCTAAGAGTAAGGCGAATGGTGAAGCTGGATTCGTTTTTCAATTGATGATGTAGAGTATCTCCAAGTTGGCAAAAATTAATAGTTGCCATACGAGCTCTGATTTGTGAATGCGCCTTTCTTTTGGCATAATGGAAGAGGGCAGCTTGCTGGAAAAGTGGTGACATTCGTGGAAGATGTAATGGGAACCTTCGGTGACTATATTGCGCAATATGGGTATGGCGCCTTGTTTGGATTGTTCTTTCTAGGAATTTTGGGGATGCCCTTGCCTGAAGAAACGCTGCTCGTTTTTTCTGGATTTCTTGTCTCAACGGGAAAATTAGAATATTGGCCTACTTTTTTCGTCTGCTTTCTCGGTTCCGTTACAGCGATGACGGTGGCATACTGGATCGGCAGAACATTAGGCTACACTTTTCTCGAACGATATGGGAAACGACTGGGGATGGGCTATACAGTTTACAAAAAAACGGAAGAGTGGTTTAATCGCGTCGGTAAATGGGCGCTTCCGCTAGGCTATTTCATCCCTGGTGTTCGTCAGTTTACGGCCTATTTCGCCGGAATTACGCGATTGCCATTTCCGACTTTCATGCTCTATACCTATTTGGGTGGGCTGTTTTGGAGCTTGCTTTTTGTGACGCTTGGCTGGCAATTAGGAGAACGTTGGGATGAGCTGTTTGATTTGATTGCTCGTAACCTCGCGATTTTCTTTATCGCTTTGCTCGCATTGATCGCAGCCTGGTCGTATTTCAGGCACAAGGCGAATGTAAAAAAACAACTACGGAGGGATCAGAATGAGTGAAGAAAACCGCAACGAAAATCTACTGCCTGTGGTTCAGAAGCCGACCGAACTGGTTCCTGTAGTATTACCGGAAAAGCATCAGCGATTTTATGATAAATTGCGTGAGAAAATCGAAGCGTTCATTCGAGACAAGGGAGTCAATGATTCTGTAGCCAACTTTATACTGCTTGCACCAGATTTGTTTGTTCTCTTGGCTCGCCTTATGCTGGACAAGCGCGTAGGTGTTCAATCAAAAGCGATAGCGGGAGTAGCGGTTGCCTACTTCATTACCCCGGTTGATTTTATTCCGGAGGTATTAGTCGGCGGATTCGGGCTTGTGGACGACGTCATTTTGGCTGTTTATGCGTTGCGCAAGATTTTGGTGGATATCGATGAATCGATTGTACGTGAGCATTGGAATGGCGAAGAAGACCTCTTGGCTGTCATTACGAAGGTGGTTCGATCAGCGGATGATCTGGTCGGCAAGAAAATAGTGAAAAAGCTGGAAGAAACCCTGTTCCGAAAAAAATAAGCTAGGATGGGACAAATAGATGAAATATTTATTGGATTATCAAGAGGGAGAGCGTGTTGTCGCTTTTTGCTTGATTAAAAACAAAGAAGCAGGCGTAGCGAGTAACCAGAGTGAATACTTGAACTTGGAGTTGGGAGATCGCTCCGGTACGATCAGTGCAAAGCTGTGGGATGTCAATGCAGAAATGAAGGAATGGATTAACGTCAAGGCTGTCGTGAAGATCGACGCTGCCGTCCAAGTGTATCGTGGGAAAAAGCAACTGGTGATTCAACGAATCAGACCGGCTGGTGCATCCGACGAAGTTCAGATGGAGTCGCTTATTCCGATTTCACCAGTTCCAGTAGAGGAACTGTGGACAAAGCTTACCCATGCAGTCGACAGCCTGCAGAGTGCCACGCTCAAGGCCATTATTCAAGAAGCGCTGGCAACAGAGGAGATTCAGGATCGTCTTCGCCATTATCCGGCTGGCGTTCGCATGCACCACAACTATTATCATGGTTTGCTCGAGCATATTGTCTCCCTGTTGACAGCGGCACAGAGCCTCTTGCCACTGTATCCACAAGTAGACAGGGATGTATTGATTGCGACTTGTATCTTACACGATATTGGAAAACTGTACGAGCTGTCTGATCCCATCGCCCCGGACTACACCACGCCAGGTCAGTTAATTGGTCACTTGGTTATGGGAGTCGAGATGGTAAGCGGTATTTGCCGCAAGCTAGATATTTCTTTAGGGGACGCGGAAGTTCTGCACTTGAAGCATTGCATTTTGAGTCATCATGGAGAGGTAGAGAACGGCTGGGGTAGTGCTGTATCTGGAAAAACGCCTACAGCTGTCATGTTCCATTACCTGGATCAGATCGACAGCAAAATGAACGCTTTGAGCCAAACACTAGCGGACATGACAGAAGAAGAGGAATGGGCGTACGCTGGCGTGCTTAGACGTAAAGTCTGGCGCGGGTATTAATTCATGGACCAAAAAGCCAACTGCTAAGCAAAACGAGCAGTTGGCTTTTTTTAGATAAATCAGAAACGTTTTTGCAGGATGCTCGTCTTAACAGTAATGTCTTGTAATGAGGAGGTATTCAAGTGAAAAAGCGAAACAGAGCTGCCATGTTTGTGTTGGCAGTCAGCATGGTCACGACACCAGTGGCACTTCTGCATCCGTTGTCTTCTTATGCGTATGATGGCAAATCAAGTTTGGAGCCTATTCAGTTGCCAGAAGACATTGCACACTTGTTAACAGAATTGAAAGAGGACTATGTGCCTCTCATGAAGGGTCTTCATGTGGACTCATACGGAGGGACAAGCAAATCGGGGTATGTCATTAATCTTTCGGATCGAAAGAGTATCATTACCACGAATACGACGCTCACTATCTCCACAAATGCAGAGGGAGATATGACCAGTTTTGTCCTGCATGATGTGAATCGGGACAAAGCAACCAAAATCAATAAAAAGGAAGTCTATCAAAAGGCTGTCGATTTTATTCGAAACTACATAGCGGTTGACCATGTTATTTCCCCGCAAGCGATGCTTTCTTACGATCGTGTATCTGAGCTGGATCATCTGGCGGTTGTCAGTGTCTACCCACAGTTGAACAACACATGGGTGGACAAAGAGACAGCACGGGTCATGGTTGACGCAAAGGGTCAGGTTGTCGATTTTCAGCAAGAAAAGCTAAAGCTTCCTACCGCAGAAGAAGTAGCAGACCCAAGCAAGGCTGTAGCGCTTGAAAAGGCAATGAAGGAGTGGCAAGACAAGGTATCCTTGGAATTGGTCTACGATGAGTCAGCGGGCAAGCTCGTTTACGTGCCTGACCAATTGCCAACGATAGATGCTCTGACTGGTGAAGAAGTTCCGTCTGTGTATAAAACAACGAATGAGACGATGAAAATCAAAGGAACAGCAGACATGGGAGTCTGGCGAGATACGAAAAAAATGGAGCAGATGCTCGAGAAGGATTTTGGGCTGAAGCTGAATCAACGCACGTACAAAAATGTAAAAGAAGACAAGAAGTACAAAAACAGTGACATCGATCGCCATGAATGGAATGCAAGTTCGTATCAAAGCGCGTGGATTACGCTCGACCGTAAAACAAAATCACCCATTGAATTCAAGCTGGACGGTCCCGTAGAAAAGGAGCTTGAGAAGCCGCTCACACATGATGAGGCAAAAGACATCGCCGTACAATTTGTGGAAAAATACTTATCGTCCAAAGAACAATCTTTCTCCATAAAAGAGACGCGTCTGGTAGAAAATCTGCCGGGCTGGGCGGATCAAAATCTGGTGCGGCCGATCAGTAGCTTTGCTTTTCATCCTGAGATTGATGGTATCCCAACCAAAAGACCACTGTTTTACATGGAAGTGGACGCAAAGAAGGGCAATGTAGTCCTTGCTCAAGTAAATGAGCTGCCGTCCATGCCTGCTACCATCAGGAAAGACGGTATTGTCAAGGATGAGAAAGCAAAGGATGCGTATGTCAAAGAAGCAAATCTGCGCTTGGCATACTGGTATCCGAAGGTAGGTGCGCATTCAGCGAAACTGCCGCAGTTGGCCTATTTACCGACAGCAGATGCCAAGTCTTTGCAGATCGATGCTGCTACGGGTGCAGTGGAAGAAACCTGGCTGGGATGGAAAGCTACCCAATAACCAAAACCCGATATGGCGTAGAAGCCATGTCGGGTTTTCCCTTTCATCATTATCGGAATTCATAAACACTTCAAGGCAGGTAGGATTTTTTTTCTTTTTGTAGAATATCTTCTTGATTCCCATTTGATTTGGCAAACAATGCCGATCACGAGAAGGAGAAAGTGCAATGAAACGGCCAACTTATACCCTACCAAGTATTGTAAAAAAGGTATTCCGGCCCGGTGAGCGCTCCCTTCCACGTACGGAGATCTGCTCCCGGATGGAAGCGAATGAGCTGAATGCTTTTTTGGATCTGGACTGCGAGACAATACTGGATAAAGTGTTGAACATGGAGCAGTCTCCAGTGCGGGTTGGAAGCTCAGAGGCGATCGTAGAGGTCACTCACCAGCCGCATCAAGTCTACGACTTGGCTCATCGCTATTTGCGCGATAGCCAAACACCAAAAAAGCTTGAGCAAATTGTCGCAGAGCTGCGTCGTCAAACGCAGTTTGGCTGGAATCAGATTCTTCGTATGCTGCAATTGGAACGCGATCCTCGCTTTGTGCAATATCAAGGCGACAGCAGATGGTTTTTGGCAGAGTGGACTTTGGGCAATGACCAAGTGTATGCGTTTTGCCGCGACAATGGCATTACGCAGGTAGCTGCTCGCACATTAGTCCATTTTCTGGAGCAGGAAGTTGGAATTGCTGCAGATGCTGCTTTTCTCCCTGCGCAAGATGACCGCTTCCGCATTGACGGTGATACCATGTACATCATTGCTCGTAGCGAAGATTCCAAGGAAGAGCAGGCGGCCCTCGAGGTTGCAGTTGCTGCCCCTTCTGTATCGATAGGAAACAGCGAGTCCGTCTCAGAAGAAATTGCATCGGAAGAACCAGCGAATCCCTTACACCAGGTGGAAGAACAACAAGAACTACTATTTACCAAGGAGGATGCTACTATGTCTACCATTACCAACCAGCAAGTTCTCGAGGAAGTACAAAAACTGATGCAAGAAGCTATCAACCGCTTGGAGACAAGAAATCAAGAAATGTCCCAAGAAGTTGTCGCTCATTTTCAACAAAGCAATATGCAAGCTATAGAAGTGCTAATGAAAGAGAAACATAAGCATGAGCAGATCGTACTTGGCATTCAACAGGTGCTAGCGACCAGTGAACAACAATGAGTAAGCTTGAGGCTACGATCCGGTTAGAGCAGAGATTTGCCATCCTGCGCGATGTTATCGCGGGCTATCGGATTCGCCTTCAAGACATGGAGAAGGAAGTGGTGGAGCTTTTTGCCACGAACCAACTCTCTGCTATTTCAGCATGCATGGGCGAGAAGCAGCGCATCGTCAGGTTGATGAATCGACTGGAACAATTTATTGTTCAATGGGAAAGCAACAACACGGATGTGGGTATCGCACATGAACCAAAGCGAGAACACTTGAACACATGACGAATAATGCGGTAAAATAGGGGGATTGTGCATGATTCCCCGCGCATGCCGCGTGGGATGGAAAGGAGATCCAAACCCTCTATGTCGGTAGGAAGAAACGAACTGTGCCCTTGTGGGAGCGGAAAAAAATACAAAAAATGCTGTGGGGTTGTCACTCCTATTACGGAGCTGCGTAGCCGCCACGAGCAAAAGCTGCAAAAAGAATACGCTGGCTGGGTCGAAAGACTGAACCATTTTGTCGGCGCAAATGTAACCAGCGAGACGATTCAAGAAGCGCGGAATCGTTTTGCCGAAGAAGTAGGCTTGACCCAAGAGAGCGTCGCACGTCCTGAGTGGGCAGCCCATTTCTTCAACTGGTGCGTATTGGACGTCAAAACAGGTGGAAGCACGCTGCTTGAGAACTATATCAAACAGCATGGACGTCGGATGGAGCCTGATCTTCGCCGGGCGTTTGCTGGATTACACCTGAATGTTTATGAAATCGTGGAAGTGGATCGTGATGTCATCACGGTTCAACAACCGATATCGGAAGAAAAACACTATCTGCTTCGTGCCAATACGTTGAATGTTGTCCCTGGACAATTGATCGTAGGGCGCCTGCTGAATCTAGGTCTGCGTGATATGCTCTTCTCTGGAAGCATCATCTTGCAGCCACATGTCAAGGAAAGCCTGCTCGAGTGGTTACACCAGCATCCAGAAGTAGAAGCGGCGAAGGCAGATACGAGCAAGAGAAGCTATACGACAGAGCTGTATCACTTCATCGTTCAATTCGGGGAAGCGGCAAGCGAGTCGGAAGCACCGAAGCAAGAATCGCTTCTGCGTCGTACCTATGCTTTGCCGGATCGTAAACAACTGCTGAAAGTAATCGAGTCGAACCCTGCATTTGAGCTGAAAAAACGAGATGGTGCTCGTGAGATATGGGTATATGCGACACGCAAGGAAGAGCATTTGTTCCCGAATTTAAAGGATGCCTTGCTGGAGCTATACGAAGTACAGGCAGAAGTGATTTTGCAGGATGACAGCCTGGTTCTGGAAGGGTATCCACCGCAGTTGGACGAAGTGGCAGAGCTTTTGCTGCTGCTTGCATTTGAGCACGAAGAGGAGATTCGCGTTCTTACTTCAACAGGTTCTCGTTTGTCCAAAGGAACTCTGTTCATCACGAGTCAGCCTACTATGCCACCAAAAGTGTTGCAGTGGGCAGTCCAAACCTATTTTGCTGAAAAATGGCTGGTTACTTCCCATGAACAGCTCGATGATTTGGCTCCGCTCTTGGTTGCGGCTACAGAAAACGAGGAGTTGCATGAAAAACTCCATAAGCTGATGGAGCAAATGGAACAGGATCATAAAATCGGACAAGGCTTGGCTCGCTTTATCCGTATGGACATGCTACGTCCGCGCCTCTCGTTGTCAAATGACAGCCTACATGTGCATAACCTGCTGCGCCGTCCGTTGATCGAGGGGTTGCCGGAGAGTGTGTACACCGTACATCCTGATAGACTTGCGGACATCAGTCGTTTCGTGCAAGAGATGACCGAGGGCAAGTCAGAAGCAACAGTCAAAAAGTACGATGAGGTCATGAACAACTTCCGTTCATTCGTCAGAGGAGCGTTTGGCCCATCTTTCACATGGGAGCAGTTGCGCAGAGAGGACCTAGTATACTTCCTCGTCCACGACATTTTCACGCGCACGGACGCAACGACCAAAACGTTGGCAACAAATCTGATGTCTGTTTTGACGGCGTTCTTCAAGTGGCTGGATAAGCAGGGACCATACGCGCTTTATCCTGTCATGCAGCCATTGTTCGCCGAGTTGAAGGAAACATTGCCGGAATCCTATCGCCTGCGTGGTGTGCTGGAAAAAGAAGCGACTCAAAATCTTTACAGCAACCCGATGGCGATCAAAGATATCACGGAAGAATCCATACTCGTGCAAGAAATCACTTCATCTGGTTGTACGGCAAAACGTGTGAATGGCGAGACAATCAAGCTGTCTATTGGCGCTGAATTGGGTGCTATGCTGGCAGCAGATTGGATGATCCACGGCTTGCTCGGTCAAAGTGAGGATGGTACTTGGAGACTGTATGGTACGCCTGAGGTGTATCCACCAGTCATTGCCCAAGTGCTGGGCGCACCAACAGGTGTATTGGTTTAGATCCCTAGCATTAACAAAACCCGAGGATTTGTGTCCTCGGGTTTTTGTTTTGACTTTTCTTTGGTATAGATTAGTGAGCCCATTCGCGGAGTGTCTTGTCTTTCGGCAGGAAAAAGCCCATAAAACCAATCAACGGGAGGAACGAACATAACAGAATAACAAAGCTCAAACTGTAGAGATCGGCGAGATAGCCGAATACGAGAGCGCCCATGCCTCCCATTCCGAACGCAAGCCCGATAATCAGCCCGGATACGGTACCGATTTTACCAGGCAGTAGCTCCTGTGCGTATACGACCGTGACGGAGAAGCTGGAAAGCATGATAAAGCCGCTAATCACCAGCAATGGAAAGGCCCAAAAACCTGAGACGTAAGGTGTCAGCAATGTCAGTGGAAGTGAACCGAGTGTGGAAATGATGAGCAAGTTCCTTTTTCCGAATCGGTCAGACAGCGGTCCGCCAAAAAATGTCCCAATCGCTCCTGCGAAAAGAAAACCAAAAATGACGAGCTGTGCATTGGCGTAATCCATATCTTTCACATACATCAAATAAAACTGGTAAAAGCTTTGGTAGCCAGCATTCATCCAGGAACGCACACTGACGATGACAATCAGGAGGCCGAGGGCAATCAGCCGCTTGTTCCGATTCGTATACGTGACAGGTGCGGCAGTAGCCTTTTTCAAACGCTGTTGTCCACGATACCAGAGAGCAACATAGAGCAAGATGCCGCTAGCTAACAGCGCGGGTAGCAGAAACCAGGCAGCTCCAGTCTGTCCCAGGTTCGCAAAGACTAGGATGGTCATCAAGGGAGCGAGTGCTTGCCCAGCATTTCCACCCACTTGAAAAATGGATTGCCCTAGCCCTCTGCGAGGACCGGATGCCAAGTGAGCGAAGCGTGAGGCTTCTGGGTGGAAGATGGCTGAACCAATCCCAACACAGGCGACTGCTAGGAGAACGAAATAGTAATTGCCGGAGAAAGCGAGTGCCAGCATCCCCAATCCCGATACGATCAAAGCCAGTGGTGGCAATAAAGGGATCGATTTGCGATCGGAGAAGTAACCGACGAATGGTTGCAAAACAGATGAAGTAAGATTCATGACGAGTAAAATCATTCCGACTTGTGTAAACGTTAATGCCAGATTCTTCTCTACAATAGGAAGTAATGCAGGGATGACCGCTTGCAAGCTGTCGTTTAACAGATGCGCAATGCTAATGGCAAAGAGCATGCGATAGACAGTCGGTGCCGCAGTCCCTGCGGGTGTAGAGTGAATGGGTGTCGATGAGGCACTCATGTCAGTTCATCCCCAACCTTTCTTTCGTAACTTACTTTTTCATTTTTCTCAATGTAGCACGGATTCTACAGGACGTCATCCATAAATGACAGGAATATAATGGTCCGGAATAAAGAATTTGATCTGTCAGGAAGTTTTTAAAAAGGTAGGTAAATGGGGAGATGCTGTCGAAAAAAGAGAGGAGCACAATGGACTAGACCATGAGCAGAAGGCTAGGGGGAATGCTGGAATGCTGGAAGGTATAACAGAATACTGGCTATGCGTGGGAGGAGCCAATGTTGACGTGCAGGGAATCACTTCTGCCAGACTGTTACCTGGAACAAGTAATCCGGGTGAAGTGCATCAAGCAGCAGGTGGCGTAGCTCGAAACGTGGCGGAAAATCTCGGATGGCTAGGAGAAGAAGTGCAGTTGTTTGCTCTGGTGGGAGAAGATGCAGATGGCGAGTGGTTAAGGCAGGTCACAGCAAATAGTGGAGTGGCAACCCATGGTATGTTGCGAATCGCAGGGAAATCGACTGGGCGCTATTTGGCTATTCGTGATCGTGACGGTGAATTGTACACGGCTGTTGCAGATATGGAACTAAATGAAGAGTGGCCAGCGGAGATTGTCCAGCAAGGTCTCAAGTGCTTGCCTCAGGCCGCAGGCTTGTTTCTGGATGCCAATCTTCCCGTCGAGGTTATGCGAGCATTTTTAGCGGAAGCCAGAAGACTCGACAAAAAGATCATCGTAGACCCTGTATCTGTGAAAAAAGCAGAAAAATGGAAAGGGTTGCTTGAAGGTGTTCATATACTTGTCGCGAGCATTGATGAACTGGAAGTGTTGGGTGGCCAATCGCTTCATTCCTATAATGATGTAGAAATATGCGCGAAAAAATTGGTGACAGAAGGTATCCATCAGGTCATGGTCATTTGTGGGGAAGCAGGGCTGTGGCTTTGCACCGCACATGAGAACAAATGGCTTGCTGCCCCGGCTATGCCGATTCGAGAGTCAGCAGGAGATGCGTTTGCTGCGGGTATCATTTATGCGCAAAACAAAGCGCTGTCCCTTACAGAACAAGCAGCTTTCGGGGTTGCTCTGGCAGAGATGAGAACAAAGGGAAATGGTCGATATGATATCGACACCCTTTTGGCACGAAAAGATTACTATGCCGCAAAAGAAAGACAGATCCTCGACAGAGAATGAAAATACATAGCTTGACGTACACTACCCGTTAGTTCGTACAGAGGAGGAGTGTATGTCATGGAAAAGAAATCGAATGATGTAAACGGAAAACAAGAGAGCCATGTTCGGCAGGGCGGAGATTCACATCGCTCCAAAAACAAGCGTCCTGAAGGTCCTGTACAAGGGTTTAGTCAGGCGCCACGTGGCTTGCAATAAGCCGAAAGTTATATGTGCAACTAAAGTCCCCTTATCGACAAAAAGATGGGGGACTTTTCGTTTAAAGGAACATTTTTCTACAAATGCAGACAACGATATGGTACAATACCTGAATCAGAGTATTGCCAACTGAAGAAAATAGTGGTGCATATTGTCGAGTGGCACAATTCAAAATCGTGCCTCCCTTTACTTTGTCAAAAAGCGTGCGCGAACAAGGAGACTGATTCATATGCCAGATACTGTTGTGAAAACACGCGCTTCAGCTTCTCGAAAGAAACAGCCGAGCCGTAATCGAAAAATACGTAAACTCGTGGTATCCCTCACATTGATCACCTTGTTGCTGGTTGGCGGTGTGGCTGGAGCAATTTATTGGAAAATTGAAGACACTCTGACGGAAGTAACGAGCCCTGTAAACAGCGGATTTACTTCGCCAGTATCCCAAAATGTCGATCCTGTATACTACTCGGATAAGCCAATGTCGTTCGTCTTGCTTGGTTCTGATACCCGTCCTGAAACAGGTTCCATGAATACAGACGTAATGATCGTGGCAGTTGCCAACCCAAAGACGAAGAAAGTTACCATGGTATCCATTCCACGGGACACACGCGTCAAGATCCCGGGCTATCGCGACTACCATAAGATCAATTCTGTCTATGCCAATGGTGAAGCAGAACGCAGACAAGCAGAGCGCAACAACCGGACGGTTACCGAAGATGGTATTTCCTTAACGAAGAAAACGTTGAATGAAATACTGGGTATTCCGATTGAGCATTTTGTAGCGATTGACTTCGATGGTTTCAAAGCGGTCATTGACGAATTGGGTGGTGTGGAAGTCAATGTGGATCGCAGACTGGTATACGATGATCCAACTGACGATACACACATCAATCTCCAGCCAGGACTTCAAAAATTGAATGGTGAACAAGCACTTGGTTATGTTCGACATCGTCATGACAACCGTGGAACGAAGTACTACTCCAGTGACTTCGACCGTAACCGTCGCCAACAAGAGGTCATCAAGGCTGTTGTGGACAAAGCGGCTTCTCTTGAAGGGTTGACGAAGATCTTTAATGTCATGGACGTAGGCGCCAAGAATATACATACCGATCTTTCCAAAGATCAGATCAAAGGCTTGGCCTACGATTTCAAAGGATTTAATTCCTCTACGGTCACTGCATTGGATAATGGGGCATATTGGCAGGGAGGATACACATATCTCGAAAAAGAAAAGCTCGAGTCTGTTCGCGATTCCTTGCAATCAGAGATGGGATTGAGTGAGAGCGTCGTAGCATCGCTCAACAATTCGCCGATACTCGGTTCCGGTGAAGCGGTAGCAACAAGCAACAAGAAGAGCGTCAAGAAGAAAACGACAGAATCAGCTGCGTCAACACCAACGAAACAAAAAACGGAGGCTCCGAAAGAACAAGAGCCGACGAATCCAACAGACAATCAAGACGGTACGGCAAATGAAGGCGCAATGCCGCCACCTGATGTCGTAAACCCAGAAGGGCAAGGCCAGTCGACAGATCAAGGTCAGGGAGCGCAGACGCCTGCGACTGATGCAACACAATCTCCTGGGAATGTACCAGCAGGTAATAACGGCAACAACTCTACTCCACCGCCGGATATCATCCCGCCGTCCAGTCAGGATGCTGGTCCTGCAACGACAGATAGTCCGAACACAAACTCCTAACGAGTACGAAAAACACCCGTTCATCACGAGCCGGTGTTTTTATTTGTCGATTCATCAAAAATTTTTAAAAATTCGTTTATGGAAAAGGTTTAGAAAACACCAATTTCGTGGTACAATAATAATATGCTGATAAGACAGATTAATCAGATAATTATTACTGACTGGAGGGATTTCTATGACGATTTTCTTGGTGAACCTGTTCCTGGTGATTGCTTTTGTGTACCTGATCAGCCGCCAACAAAACGAAGAGTTTGTGTACGATGAAGATTTTTTCCTCCAGAACCCTTCAGCTTTGGAAGAATATCAGCAGATGCCGATTGATTTCCAGCATGCCTTTTTCCGCAAGCATAAAGAGTGGATTAAGGAAAAATATATGCGCGGAGAAAGCTACATTTTAGGTTACTGTCCAAACAAAGAAGTACGTCGTGCGTGGCTGTCCGAATTCATGAATCAAAAAAATATGAACAATACCCCGACCCCTTCCTCGTGAAGGGGTTTTTCGCATTTGTAGAACTCGTGCTATACTGCAACGAGAGGAAATCGTGAAACAGGAGGAAAAATGTACGTGCTACAATTTATGGTGGAAAAACTAAATCAACAGTTACATACGCATGGAATGATTTCGGATATCGTCTTGCGCTCCGATCATTCATTGTTGGAAGAATCGGAAGGGCAAGAGGTTCTGATCACGTTTTCCGAGGCGGAGGATGAGAAGCAACCAACGGCGACCATCCATCTGTTTTCGCTTGCGGAAGAGGATAGCTGTGAAATTGAGGTGGAAATTGACTATCCTTATAGCTTGCAAGATGAGGAGATTCAACAATTATGGACGCAAGCAAAAAGCTTGGTAGCTGAGTGCTCGCTGACAGAAAAGCGCCGCTTTGTGGAGCCTGGCAAGCAGGCAGAAGCGAATGTCGTGCTGGATTATCATTTTGTCGTGCAGATGCCGCGAACAGAAGCTGAGGATATCGCATTTACAGAAACCATCGCAAGATTTTCCGCAGATTTAGGAATGCTCGTAAAACTCGGCACATAAAAACATAGGCTGTACATAAGAAATAAGGAAGCTCAGGCGTAATGCCCTGAGCTTTTTGCATGCATGGTGAGGAAGGAGGAATATGAGGAGGAGAGAGAGAATCGTATAGATAATGAAAATGAATGAGCATTCACTCGTTAGGGGGCGTTTAACGTGGAACTTTCAAAAGTATGGGAACCGATTCAAATTGGTTCGATGACGTTGCCAAATCGGATTATGATGGGGTCCATGCACGTTGGATTTGAAAAGCTTCAGAATGGTGTAGCGCGGCTTGCTACCTTTTACGCAGAGCGTGCCAATGGAGAGGCAGGTCTGATTGTGACAGGAGGGGCTGCCGTACATCCAGAAGGCGGCATGGGCGACGAGTATTGCAATGTATACAAAGACGAGGATATCGAGAAATTGCGCCTGATCACGAAAGAGGTTCATCAAGCCAATGGGAGAATTGCGTTGCAGCTGTTCCATGCTGGGCGTTATGCCTACAAGGAAGCAACAGGATTAGACCCGGTAGCACCATCGCCATTGCAGGCGCCGATTAACCGTTGGAAGCCGAGAGAGTTAAATGCAGAGGAGATCGAAGCAACGATCCAATGCTTTGCTGATGGTGCCGCCCGTGCTAAAAAAGCTGGATTTGATGCCGTAGAAATTATGGGTTCGGAAGGATACTTGATCAATCAATTTTTGTCCCCTGTGACCAATAAGCGAGAAGATGAGTGGGGTGGGGACTTTTTACGCAGAGCCCGTTTTGGTATTGAGGTGGCTAACCGTGTTCGCCAAGCAGTGGGACCGGATTATCCGATCATCTACCGGATGTCGGGATTGGACTTGATGCCAGATAGTACGACGATGGAAGAGACATTGCAATTTGCCAAAATGCTGGAGGAGGCAGGAGCTGATGCTCTCAATGTCGGAATTGGCTGGCATGAATCACAAGTACCGACGATTGGCATGATGGTGCCGCGTGGAGCATATGTATGGGTGGCGCAGCAAGTCAAGCAGGTCGTGAACATCCCGGTTATCGCCAGCAATCGCATCAGCGACGTGCGTCAGGCTGAAAAGATTTTGTATGAGGAATGCAGTGATATGGTTTCGATGGCCCGTCCGTTTTTAGCGGACCCGTATATCGTTCAAAAAAGTAAAGAAGGACGCTTTGATGAAGTAAACACGTGTATTGCTTGCAATCAAGCCTGTCTCGACCATATTTTTGAGGGGAAGGTAGCCTCCTGTCTGGTCAATCCTCTCGTGGGCAGGGAAGCAGAGTGGCAGTTGGTTCCGGCGGAAAACCGCAAGAAGGTAGCTGTAATCGGTGCGGGGCCTGCTGGCTTGGAGGCGGCTCGTGTGCTGGCAGAGCGAGGGCATCAGGTGGTTATCATAGAGGCCAAAAAACAGATCGGTGGACAATTAAACTACGCCAGACAGGTGCCAGGTAAAGAGGAATTTAATGAAACGCTTCGCTATTATCAGACAGAGCTTGCACGTCTTGGTGTCGAAATAAGGCTCGGAACACTGGCAGAGGCAGAAGCCCTAATCGAAGAAAGCTTTGCAGAAGTTGTGGTGGCAACGGGTGTCATTCCACGGCGTCCAGAGATTCCAGGTGTGGAGCTCGGACACGTGAAGGGATATGATGCGGTATTTGAAAAGCGCGCCAAGGTTGGTAGACAAGTAGTCATCGTCGGTGCGGGAGGAATCGCTTGTGATTTGTCCCATTTGCTGATGCACGACGATACGATTTCACCGAAGGCAGCGGAATACTTGCAGGAGTATCGGATTCTGGATGGAAGGGCTGTACAACAACTGCAACAGCGAAAACGAAAAATCAGCATGCTGCGGCGTGGGAAGCATGTCGGATCGGGCTTGGGCAAAACGACGCGCTGGGCAGTTCTCTCCAACCTGAAGCGACGGGGCGTAGAGATGCTGACACAAATTGAATACAGCCGGATTGCAGAAGAAGGGGTGTATTTCATTCAGGATGGGGAGGAACGCATGATACCTGCTGATACGGTCATTGTAGCGGCTGGAGCGACCTCCAACAATTCGCTATACCACGCATTGCTGGATCGACTACCTGTGCACCTCATAGGCGGTGCTAAAGAAGCGGGAGAGCTCGATGCCAAGCGCGCCATTTTGGAGGGGGCGACCGTAGGAAGAGCGATTTAAGGGATAAAAGATTTTCTATTTCGAAAACAACGGTGATCAGATATGATTAAGAAAAGTATGTCGTCTTTTTAGAAGTTTTGTCGAATCGCTTTTCAACCTCCGCTAATTTTTGCAAAATGAAGTTATACTGTTCAAATTCATTTGATTGGGGGCTCTCGCCTTGATGAACCATAATGGCATTCTCTTAGGGAAACGTTACTTCCTGTACTCGTTAGCACCGCTAGTAGAGGTGGAGGGATGGACGTTTACGATAGCCCCGGGGTTTAAGTTGATCGCAGGCGGGAGTGCCAATCCATTACAGACATTAATCAGCGTTTACCGAGAGAATGAAAAGGTAGCGCAACTCGTGCTTCATCATAGACGAAGTGATTCAGATGTCACTGTGCAGGCTGTATCGAGTGATCTCCTGTTAGAAATCGCCCCGGCGACTAGAACTGTGAGTGTAGCAGAAAAGCTGTAAGGCACCCTGAACGGGGTGCTTTTCGCTTTCGAACTTCAATCATCATTCCGAGCAATCGAGGAGGCGGTAGGATCATGGTAGGGAACGAATGGCAGGTAGGTCAGTTTCAATTGTCTTGGCTGAGAGGTGGACTCACGAAGCTGGACGGGGGCGCAATGTTTGGAGTCGTGCCCAAGCCGCTTTGGAGCAAAAGATACCCAGCGAATGATCTCAATCAAATCCCTTTGCGTGCTGACCCAATCCTGGTACAGGCTCATGGCAAGCGCATCTTGATTGAATCGGGTATGGGAAATGATCGGCTAACGGACAAACAGAAGCGCAATTTTGGCTTGGAGGAAGAGTCTCAAGTGGTGGACTCCCTCGCTGCAAAAGGGTTGTCTCCTGCCGATATTGATATCGTCATCATGACACATATGCACTACGATCATGCCAACGGACTTGTCTCTGTTCGTGATGGACAACTTGTCTCTACGTTTTCACAAGCTGTCATCTACGTGCAGGAGCAGGAATGGGCGGAGATGAGAGAGCCGAATATTCGCTCGAAGAATACATATTGGGAAGAGAACTGGCGTCCGATTGAGAATCAGGTAAAGACGTACGGAGCTTCGCACGAAGTAGTGCCAGGAATCACGCTTCATCATACAGGCGGTCACAGTCAGGGACATGCTATCGTACGGATGGAGACAGAGGGGCACCTGCTTTTGCATCTGGCGGACATCATGCCTACACACGCCCATCAAAATCCATTATGGGTGATGGCCTACGACGACTATCCGATGACATCCATCTTTGCAAAAGAAGAATGGATCAACAACGGGATCAAGCAAGGTGCTTGGTTCACGTTTTACCACGATAGCGTTTACCGTGCGGTGAAATGGAACGAGCAGGGAGAAATGGTTGATCGTATTGAAGTTACTTTGTAAAAAGAATAGGCAAAGACCGTCAGTGTTTTCTGGCGGTCTTTTGTGTTGTCTAAGGTTTCTGTGTCCAGCCCTATCGAAATTTTGATTACTCTCATAGAAATGTTTCATAATCAAAAAATTTTGAATGCTCATTGACGAACGACCATTGCCTCTCTACAATGGGAACATCACAGAGCATCTGTTCTGGCAGCGATGGGAAAGCATAACAGTGGTGAGGAGAGAGAAAATGAGCTGGATCAAGATGCGTTTACAGGAGTTTCACCCGATCGTCTGGTCATTAGTCGTCGGGACCGTGTTCGTCCGGGCCGCCAGCTCGATGAGCATGCCGTTTTTGTTTTTATACTTGTCTAATCAAACAGATATGAGCTTGGCAATGATCGGTTTGACGATTGGAGCAGGACCACTCGCGGGTACAATCGGAGGCTTTATTGCGGGGGCATGGTCAGACAGGATCGGGCGCAGGCGAGTCATGCTAGGGGCGTTGTATGTATGGACGCTCGTGTTCGTCGGGTTTGCGCTTAGTAAAGACCCGTGGATTCTGCTTTTGCTCAATATAGCAGGGGGACTCTGTCGCTCCTTCTACGAACCCGTTTCACAGGCACTGATGGCAGATGTAACGCCGCAAGAGAAACGGCTTCGGGTGTTCGGTATTCGCTACATGGCAATTAACGTAGGGGTAGCGGTTGGGCCTATTGCAGGAGTAGTGCTGGCGAAAAGCTCTGTAGCCCTGCCATTCCTGATGACTGCGCTGATTTATCTGATCTATGTGATTAGCTTGCAAGGATTATTGAACAAGTTCGGCATCAAACAAATTGAAGGCCAAAAGAAAGAAGTCGTTACATTCAGCCGTGCATTCAGTGTAGTCGTGAACGACAAGGCGTTTCGCTTGTACATGCTCGCCGGTGTTTTAGGAGCGATTGGCTACTCGCAGATGTCTTCTACGCTGGCCAAATTCGCAGAAATGACAGTCGTGAATGGAACAGAACTGTTTGCCATCCTGATGACCGTCAATGCGATTGTCGTTGTTGTGATGCAGCTTCCGTTGACGACTTGGGCAGAAAAAAAGACGCCTCTCACCGCAATTTTGGTGGGAAACGCCATGTATGCGGTTGGTGATGTGGGTTATGCCTTTGCCAATTCGTGGCTGATTTTCATTGTGGCGATGGTATTTTTCACGATTGGCGAAATCCTTACGTTTACCGCAGGGGACGTCCTGATCGACCGAATGGCCCCAGAGAATATGCGGGGTAGCTATTACGGTGCAAAAAGCTTCAGCAACCTCGGCCAGTTCATCGGTCCGTGGATGGGGGGATTGCTGTTGGCGCACTACGGAGGTACGACCTTGTTCCTAGTGGTAGCAGCTACCTCGATGATGAGCAGTGCCTTCCAATGGGCGGGTGCTCGGGCCTTTGAGGCAACCCGTGGCAAGTCCTTGAATGAGGCGAGGGCTGAATCACTCTAACGCTTGCAAGATACGATCCGCCATCCGCTTATAGCCATCGGCATTCGGGTGGAAATGGTCTGTATACAAGTAGTTTTGTTCCTTGCGCAAGAACAAGTCGTAGGTCGGCACCACGAGAACTTGCGGGTACCGGGAGGCGATTTGGGACGCCTGATTGTTCCAGTCGAGTACGGGCCCGATTGTGTCGACGGCTGCTTCGGTATTGCCAAAAGGATTGTACAGGGATGTGTAAACGATCGTCGCAGTCTTATTGACGGTGCGAATCTGTTTGAGAATCTCTTCATAGTTGACCGCAAGCTGATTAAGAGCTGTGGTCACTTTTTCTTTTTCAATGGTATACAGTCCGCCTGTCTGCCTGAACAAGTCATTTCCGCCAATGGTAAAAAGAATCAGATCGGCCTCTGCGAGCAGCTTCTTTACTTGCTCCTGGGACATTTGCTTGAGCAACTCAGATGATTCCTGTCCATTAATTGCAAGGTTTGTGAACGTAATAGACTGGCCCGATTTTTTCTCCAATGCTTGGCGAACGAGTCCGACATAGCCCTGGCCGTTGGCGTCTCCGGCACCGCGCGTGAGGGAATCCCCTAGTGCGACTACTTTATGGACACCCTTTTCTGGTAAAGGCGAGGGTGGTTGCTCTTTTTTGGCAGGTGGGGTTGCTGTGGATGGTGCCAACTGCTGCGGATTCATCGCGAGGACAAACCCTGTCGCAAATAAGAGAAAGGAGAGTAAAGACAAGAGACCTGCCGTGCGCCAAAGAAATTGGCCGGATGTGCGCATCGGGTATCCTCCTATTCGTTTTAAAGTGTATGGTCATGGTATAATGTGGATGGACATCTTATGACAGTGTACCATAAACAGAACGCCATCGTCAGTTGACGAGGGAGACTCAGATAGGAGGGCGTACATTGGCCGAAACGGTCCTCTCAGTAAAAGGATTGCAAAAAGCGATTGGCAAAAAGCCGATCATTCATGATATTACGTTTGACGTTTTCGCCGGAGAGGTATTTGGATTTCTCGGGCCGAATGGCGCAGGCAAAACCACTACGATTCGCATGCTCGTTGGATTGGCAAAAGCCGATGGGGGAGATATTCGCATCGGAGGCATCTCTCTTCAGGAACAGTTTCCGCAAGCGATTGCACAGGTTGGTTGTATCGTCGAAAATCCGGAGCTGTACAAGTTTTTGACGGGCAGAGAGAATCTGGAGCAGTTTGCGAGAATGAGCGGCGGCATTACGCCTGAGCGTATTGAGGAAATCGTCCGCTTCGTTGATTTGGAGCGGGCGATTGATGATAAGGTGAAAACGTACTCACTCGGAATGAGGCAGCGTCTGGGGATCGCGCAGGCACTTTTGCACCGTCCGAAAATATTGATCCTAGACGAACCGACGAATGGTTTGGACCCGGCGGGGATTCGTGAATTGCGCCAGTTTATTCGCAAGCTTGCCGAGGAGGAAGGGCTCGCTGTCTTCATTTCGAGTCATCTTCTCAGTGAAATCGAGATGATGTGCGACCGGGTGGCAATTATCAGCCAAGGGAAGGTCATTTCGGTTGGATTAGTCAAAGAACTGATGGAGCAGTTTGCTGATCAGGTCGATTGGACAATCCCATCTTCCCATATACAAAAGGCCGTGGAAGTCCTGCGAAAACTGCCAGCAGTGACAGAAGTGTGGGTGATTAGTGAAGAGCGCCTGAAATCACGCATGGATATAGAAAAAGTGAGCGAGGCGAACCAAGCGCTGGTCAATGGTGGCATTCCTGTGATGGGGATTGCGACAAAGACGGTTACACTGGAAGACCTGTTCCTTACATTGACGGGAGGAGGGGGAAGTCATGGAGCAGAGCATGGTAGGGCTCGTACAGAATGAAACCATAAAATTGCTGCGTCGGCGCCGTTTTCTCGTCGTCGTGCTGATCTTGGCGATTCTGATCCCGATTTTTACATACGCGCAGTACCGCTCGGTTGTCACTGCACAAGAACGAATGGGGACGACCGACTGGCGCCCGCTATTAACCCAACAAATCGTCGATATGCAAAACAGGCTGGCATCAAGTCGTCTTCCTGAAGAGTGGCGGGATTTTATCAAGGTCAGAATTGCACAGCAGCAATATTATTTGGATCACGACATTAACCCGATGGCACCGGGGGGACCTACATTCGCTCGTGGCTTTATGGATCAAGCCATTTCGATGTTTTTGCCGATGATCATCGTCGTACTCGCGGTTGACCTCGTATCTTCTGAGTTTAGTGAGGGGACGGTCAAGCTACTATTAACGCGACCCGTACGGCGTTGGAAGGTACTGACCAGCAAATACATCACCCTGCTGCTGTTTACCTCTCTTACGGTTCTCACGACACTGATTCTTGCTTATTTGCTCTCTGGGGTCGTGTTTGGCTATTCAGGATGGGACCTGCCCATTTTGACGGGCTTTGAAGTATCGGGAGGAGAGCTCGAGACATCTGGGGCTTTCATGCTGCCACAGTGGCAATTTTTGCTGATGCAGTACGGGCTAGGATGGTTCGTTTGCGTCGTGGTTGCAACCGTAACACTTATGGTCTCTGTTTTGGTTCGGAGTGCGGCTGCGGGGATGGGAATTATGATGGCTGCGTTAATTAGCGGAACGATCCTGACGCAGATGGCATCCTCCTGGGAATCAGCCAAATACTTGTTCGTGGTAAATTTGCAGCTTACGGATTATCTCAATGGAACACTGCCTCCGATTAAGGGGATGACGTTGCCGTTCTCGTTGACGGTACTGAGTGTATGGGCGATCGCAGCACTGATCATTGCGTACGCGACCTTTATCCGTAGGGATGTCACATCCTAATTTGGCAAATTCCGTTACTTAATGGCAAGTCTGCTCGTCTTAACCATGACGAATGAAAAAAGACAGCGAGAGGGGAAAGGCGAACAGAATGGATGTATTATGGAAAGCAGGCTCGGTGACACTATCTGGCATGTTTGAGCTATGGGCAGCGATCCCTGTAGGTTTTATGTTGCAGCTACCACCGGTTCTGATCGGAATATGTAGTGCGGTGGGTGCGATTATCAGCGCAGGTGCTGTTATTTTCGTGGGAGGTTCCTTGCGCAATTGGCTTTTAAAGCGTGTAGAGAAACGGAGCAAGCGTCAGGGGCGCATGTGGCAGATATGGGATAAATACGGAGTGGTCGGCCTCGGTCTCGCTTCGCCGCTTTTAACGGGAGCCCCGCTGGGAGCTGCTATTGGCATCTCGCTGGGAGCCCCTACGAAAAAGCTCATGTTGTGGATGGCGGTGGGCATTATTATCTGGAGTGCGCTTTTGACGGCAGGTGTGGCTTTTGGACTTTTGCAATTCATGGTACCAGAAACGAAATAACTATATGCATGAAAGCCGCCAAATTCTGGCGGTTTTTGTTCATGCTTATCATAACGTGAGTCTGTAGACAATCTCTCCATCGTATACGTCGCCAGTTTCTTCAAAACCGGTTTGACTGTATAAATGTCTTGCACCGGCATTGTCCGGGCATACGGTCAGGTTGACAAATCGGCTTTGCGGGAAACGGTTCCGTACCGTATCCACGATCGCTGTGAGTGCCGCTCTGCCATATCCTTTGCCTTGGTACTGGTGATCAATCAAAAAACCATTGAACCAGTAACACCAATCTGTGGAGGCGTCATAAGCAATCATGACAAACCCAACCATTTCATCAGCGTCATACAAACAGAATGGTTCATAGGCGCAGTTGTCACCGTCAGGACGGATATGAACCTTCGCCAACGAAACGGCAATAGAGGGGACAAACCGCTGCTGCTCATCCTGCACCTGCAAGCGTAGTGCATCCTGCCAGTTATCTCTGGTTGTTGGAACTAATCGAATAGTAATGTCTTTGATAAGTCTTCACCTCGATCATTTTGATAGCTTAAGCGTAACCGATCCCACCTGAAAAATCTTCCTTTTCCACGTGGTGATTTTTTCGTAAAATAAACCAAGGATACAAATAGAAAAGTTCCCGAAAGTGAGGTAACTGACATGGACGACAAAAAAGAAGCGTTGGTCCCTGAACTGGAGGATCTAGTTCATAAATTTACAGAGCTGTTGACAGGAGAAGCGACTCCTGAGCGCGTAGAAATGGTAAAAGTATGGTGCTTGTACACGACGATGGCAAAAGCGATGCCGCCGCTGATTCAGCATTGGGGAAGCGAGCCAGAGCATCTGGAAGCACGGAATCAAATTCGGGAAATCATCGAGCAGATCAAGCAATGGAATCAGGAAAAAAATCAGCAGCATTAAAATAGGAAAAACGCTGAATCCCTATGCTATCAGAAGCGATCTGACCATGCCACAGAAAGCACCTCATGATTATCTTCCCAGTAAAAAGACACGATCCTGAATTTCAGGCCGTGTCTTTTCTAATGATAGGGATCTTTTTACGGATTCCACGTAATATGTTTGGCAGCATCCATTAATTCATTTAAAGTGACTCCATGTGCCGTCATGACTATATACAACGACTGGTTGTCGGATTGAGCGTTAAAATGAGCCGCGTGCTGTGCTGTTGATGCTTTTGAATCGGTTTGATCAAAAGAAACGGCGATGGCTTGTTCTCCGTTGACCGCGAACAACTGAGTAGCGGAGAAAGTACCTGGGATAGAGAGACTGCGCTTGCCTTCTGTATTTCGCACAACATCCACGCGAATCCAGTCGTTGTTCCGCTTGTAATCTGCTGTTAAGCGAGTCACCTTCTGACTGGTTTCGGATTCATATTGGACCGATACCGTACTCATCGAGAACCCATTCGGTGCTTGCGAGAGGGCAGGCACGGGCATATCTGATGCTTGTACAGCGGTGTTTAAATCCGAGAAGGAAGAGAGCGTAATGGGCTGCTTCGCTGCCGACGGCAACGTTGGACCTACTAATGCATTCTCCGTCGTACCGCCATCAGCAGTGTCTGGTTCCAGTTCGGAAGCGATCCCAAAGGTCGTAGGATTCTCAGCAGCAGTGCTATTGGCTTCCTTAGCGGCTATATGGTCACCACTTTTTACTGACTCGGCAGGAACTTCCGATTTCGCTTTTGCTGCTTGATCAGTAGTGTTTCCTTGCAGTCCACGTGATGCCACGCTGTTTTGCCCGTCTTTATTGATCGTACGTGGCTCTGGTGTTGCTACTTTTTCCTCTGGTTTCACCATCGCAATCGCATTGTTCGATTGGGGAGGTGATGCAGGAGGTGTCTCTTTTGTAGGTGCAGTCGGAGCGACCTGCGATTGTGTAGCAGCGGACTCTGGATTGCTTTCTGCTTTTTTCATCGTCGCACTATCAGCGGCTGCTGGTAGGGAAGCGATAGCAGGTGCTGGAGCTTGCGGTTCCGATTTTGATCCCGCTTCGTCGTAGGCAATAGTGTTCCTGGTGTCTTTCGTTCCGTTTTCTTGTACAGCAGCCATTTGAATACTATTCGGTTCCAATTGTTGGTATCCGACGAAACCAACTGCGAGCAAGACAGCCGCTGCGCTAACCCAGGCGTATGAAGGGAAGCCTTTGGTCCAACGCTTGTTTGGCTTTGAAATTACTGTGCTCGTTTGTTGCTCTGAAGATACAGAAGCGGCGTGAGGGGGTACACCTTTTCCTGCGGTCTGGTAGATTGCTTGCATGATTCTGTCTTCCAGGTTCGCTTGAGGTAGTGGAACCTCCTTCAAGAACTGCACCTCCTCTTCTGTTGTCATTTGCGTTTCTATCCAAGCGATGCATTCGTCACAGGTTTCAATATGTGAGTGTGAATCGCTATCTGTGTCATCTAGCCATGCTTTTCTAAATGCCTGGCAGTTCATGTACGAGCCCCCCTTCCTTGCGGGATAACAATTTTGCGAGTTCCTGACGAGCACGCAAGTAACGGACGCGAGCTGTAGATTCGGCGATGCCGAGGAGTGTAGCTATTTTTTCAAACGGATATTCGTGCGTACAGCGAAGGACAATCACTTCTCGATAAGAATCCGACAGTAAGGCAAAGGCCTCCTGAATTTCTCGGCGTTGCTCTTTTGTCATGAGCGATTCCTGAGGGGATTCGTCCCGTGTATTGGACGGCACATAGGCCAGTTGTTCATCCGAGTCATGATACTTTCGGCGACGCAAGAAGTCGATGCTCTTATTTCGTGCAAGCGTATGTAACCAAGAAGAAAACTGGCTGTCCCCGCGGAATGTGGACAATTTTTCATACGCTTTAACAAATACTTCCTGAGTGAGATCCTCTGCATCAGAGCGATTGTTTACCATTTTGTAAATGAAAACGTAGATCATATGCTGATATCGCTGGATGAGGTCGCGATACGCTTCGATGTCGCCTTGAAGAATCCGCTGAATGATTTCGGCGTCGGATTGCATTGAATCTTTGGCCTCCCTTCCCTCTATGAGACGCTGGTTACTCGTAAACGTTTCAAACCAGCGTTTCGATTTCTATAATATCGTATGGATAGCCTTGTTCGACCAGAAAAAGCTGGCGATGGAGCGAAAACTCCTGCTCTCTCGTGTCTCGTGTTACTAATGTATAAAAATGGGCGGTGTTGTCGTCTGTTTTTGGCCGTAAGATACGTCCAAGGCGCTGTGCCTCTTCTTGCCTGGAACCATACGTCCCGGAAATTTGGATCGCGACGTTGGCATCCGGCAAATCAACTGCAAAGTTGGCTACCTTGGATACGATCAGGCGTGTGATTTCCCCTTTTTTAAACTGCGTGTATAAAAGCTCACGTTCTTTGTCCGGTACTTTTCCTGTAATGAGTGGCAGTTGGAGGGCTGTTGCCATCTGCTCTAGCTGATCGATATATTGCCCGATGATCAAAACACGATCGTGGGCGTGCCTCTCCAATAGCTCGCGGACGACCTCCAGTTTTTTTGGATTTTCCGCCGCAATGCGAAACTTTTGACGAGCGGTTGCATGTGCATAAGCCTCCCGCCACTTCGGCTCAAAGGGGAGTCGAATTTCTCGGCAATGCGCTTCTGCGATCCAGCCTTGCTCTTCCATGACTTTCCACGGAACCTCGAACTTTTTTGGACCAATTAGCGTGAATACATCTTCCTCCCGTCCGTCTTCCCGAACAAGAGTAGCAGTCAGCCCAAGTCTGCGAGTGGCTTGAATACCAGAAGTGACACGAAAGATGGGTGCGGGCAACAAATGCACCTCATCGTAAATAATAAGCCCCCAGTCGCGCTCTGAAAAGAGTTTCAGATGAGGAAAATCATCTTCGGCGGTGGGGCGGTATGTAAGAATTTGATAAGTCGCCACAGTTATCGGCTTGACTTCTTTGTTGTCACCAGTGTATTCGCCGACCATATTTGGATCAAGTCCCGTTTTGTCCAAGAGCTCTGCAATCCATTGACGAACCGATGTCGTATTCGTGGTCAAAATGAGTGTGGCTGTTTGCAATTGGCAAATGGCACCAAGTCCAATGACTGTTTTTCCAGCACCACAGGGCAGGACGAGTACGCCGCTTCCCCCGGTCACAGCTCCACCAGAATAGAAGGCATCGACAGCTTCTTTTTGATAAGAGCGCAAGGAGAATGCTCTGCCTCGGGAGGTCGTTTCCCGCAAGCTGACTGCACAGGATTCACCTTCTGTATAGCCTGCCAAATCTTGAACAGGAAACCCGAGCTTCATCAGCTCTTGTTTGATCAGACCACGCGCATAGCTTTTGATGACGAATTCATTCTCAAAAAGAGCAGCGATTGATTTATAGCTGGTCACCTCTGTTAAAAGAAGTGGGTCATCACTCATTAATACGAGTTGATCACCAATACGTTCCAAACGAAACAAGCCGTATTTTCGCATCGTATCTTCGATTTCTTTGACGATGGTAGGTGGGACACCGTACTTGCTGTAATTGCCAAGCACATCTGTAACCTCTTGGGATGTAAGACCAGATGCAGCCGCATTCCAAAGCGATAAAGGAGTGATTCGATAGGTATGGATGTATTCTGGGTTCTTGATTAGCTCGGTAAAACCGCTGATAGCTTGTCTGGCCTCGGGAAATAAAGGATGCTGTGTTTCCAACAATATCGTCCGATCGCTTTGAACGATCAAGGGCAGGTCTGGACGGTACGACAATAGACTCACCTCATTACAAAAGGCATAGGAATCAGCACTATGGTATCACAATCTCAAAAAGAAAGAAAAACGAACAGGTAACATTTTGGCGAGGATGGGAAACAATATCCCAAAGCATGGACGGAAAGGACGGCGAGGAGCATGGCAATTTGGGGAAGCTTGTTTAATTTGATCTTGGTCATGATCCTCGTACTCCTGAATGGGTTCTTTGTTGCGACTGAATTCGCGATCGTAAAAGTAAGGGAATCGCGCATTGCCCAGCTTGCAGCGGAAGGAAACAAGCGCGCTGTTGACGTCGAGAGGGTTCTGCACAATTTGGATGCCTATCTCTCCGCGTGCCAACTCGGGATTACGCTCGCTTCATTAGGGCTCGGTTGGCTGGGAGAGCCTGCCATCGCGCATCTTCTGCATCCAGTTTTTCGTTATTTCCATTTAAATGAAACGGTTGTTACCAGTATTTCCTTTATTATCGCTTTTTCGGTGATTACGTTTTTGCATATCGTGCTGGGGGAGCTGGCTCCCAAGACACTGGCTATTCAATACTCTGAAAAGGTGGTACTTGCGGTAGCCAAGCCAATCCAGCTCTTTTACAAAATCATGTATCCCTTTATTCAGATGCTGAACTGGTCCGCGAGCCGTTTTCTTGCGCTTTTTCATATATCCTTGGAGCCGCATCAGGAAGCACATACAGAAGAAGAGATTCGCATTCTTGTCAATGAAAGCCATAAAAGCGGCTTGATTGATCAAACCGAGCTGATGCTGGTTGACAATATTTTTGACTTCTCGGAGACGATGGCAAGAGAAATCATGGTTCCGCGTACGGATATGGTTGTCCTGAACCTGCGCGATCCTTTTGACGAGAACGTGAAGCATGTCCAAAACGGACGGTTTACCCGTTATCCAGTCGTGGATGGTGACAAGGATCATGTTGTGGGGAGTTTGCACATTAAGGATATGCTGACAGGGCTTCTGGAAGGAGAGAGCCATGACCTTCAGACCTTCATGCGTTCTATTTTGACTGTACCGGAGACAATCTCGATTAGCCGGTTGTTGACCATGCTGCAAAAACAACGAGGTCAAATGGCGATTATCATTGACGAGTATGGGGGCACTGCCGGACTGGTGACCCTGGAAGATATAATGGAAGAAATTGTTGGTGACATTCAGGACGAGTTTGACGATGAACGCCCAGAGGTGGAGCGCAGTGACGGGATGCTGTCACTGGACGGGCGTATGCTACTGGAAGAAGTGGGCGATTATCTGGACATTGAATTGGAGTCGAGCGATGTCGATACGCTAGCAGGCTGGATTTACATGCAAATCGATCATCCGCCGCGCGTGGGGGATCGAGTAAAAGAGGGGATGTACGAATTTGTCGTGGGAGAAGTCGACCATTACAGAATCACCAGGGTATATGCAAAGAAAATCGGCAAAGCAGAGGAAGAAATCAGTTCCCCGTAAGTGAGGAAAGGGGGGCTTCTCAATGCGTCATATAATTGCTATAATGGGACACAAGTTGCATAGATGGCAATGAGCCTAATTGCTTAGGGTGATTAGAGCAGCTGAGAGTAGAGACTAGAGGAGGAAGTACAGATGAGACGAGCAGTCAGTATGGTACTGACCGCATTGCTGGCGTTTTCTTTGGCAGCATGTGGCAACGAAACAGGTGGGAAAACAGAGACAGCAGCAACGACAGGCCAAGAGCAAACAGTGAAGCTGGGGCTGACACAATTCGTGGAGCACCCTGCGCTGGATGCTATTCATAAAGGAATTTTGGATGGTCTGAAGGATGCTGGCTACGAAGAGGGCAAGAACTTGGAGGTAGACTCCCAGAACGCCCATGGTGACATGAACAATACCGTCTCGATCGCACAGAAGTATGCCGGAGATAAAAAGGATATTGTCGTAGCGATTGCGACGCCATCCGCTCAGGCTGCAGCCAAGGCGATTGCTGACAAACCTGTTGTTTTCAGTTCCGTAACAGACCCGATCTCGGCTCAACTGGTTGGCAGTCTGGAGAAGCCAGACAAAAATGTCACCGGGACGTCCGATAAAGTATCGATGGAACAACAATTAAAGCTGGTGAAAACATTCCTACCCGAGCTGAAAAAGCTGGGCGTGATCTATACGACCTCCGAAATTAACTCAGAGGTACAGGTCAAAGAATTGGAAGACGCAGCGCAAAAAGAAGGCGTAGAAATCATCAAGGCAGGCATTTCGCAGTTATCCGAAGTGCAGCTTGCAGCTCAAAGTCTTGCTAGTAAAGCAGATGCCATTATTATCCCAATTGACAACACCGTCGTATCTTCCTTTGAAGCGGTACTGGGTGCAGCAGAGGAAAACAAAATTCCTGTATTTGCTTCTGATACCGATACAGTGAAACGTGGAGCGGTTGCTACTTATGGGATTGATTACTACCAAATCGGTAAACAAACAGGCGATATGGCTGCCCGTATCTTAAAAGGGCAAACCGTTGCTGATACTCCTGTAGAGATTTCGAAACAAGCTGATTTGTATATTAATGAAACAGCTGCTGCAAAGTTTGGGCTCACTATTTCTGAGGCACTCAAACAACAGGCGAAAGAAATCATCAAGTAAAAAGAGAGCGTCATGCTCTCTTTTTATTCTTTTAAAACCGTTTTATCCATGTTAAAATTGTAGAAAAAATTCACGAGGGGGAATTCACTAAATGTTCAAACAAAAGAAGAGTATTAAAATTTTTCAGAGTTTTTTATTTCCTTTATTGCTTTTGTCTGTTACCGCTTGTGGACAGCAAAGTACTACCCCTGCAAACAATTCTACACCAGCTCCTGCAACCACGACGGCACCTGCTCCGTCTACTGAAACCAAGCAACTGACAATTGGCATTGCCCAATTCGTTGAACACCCTGCTTTAGATGCAGCAAGAGAGGGCTTTATCAGCCAACTGGCTAAAAACGGCTACGAAAAAGACAAGCAAGTAAAAATCGATGTGCAATCCGCTCAAGCGAGCATGGATACAGCCATTCAGATTGCCCAAAAATTCGAGGCTGACAAAGTAGATTTGGTGTTGGCCATTGCGACTCCAACGGCACAGGCTGCTGCACAAACCAGTAAAGAGATTCCGATCCTGTTTACTGCGGTAACAGACCCGGTAGAAGCTGGTCTCGTAGCTGCGATGGACAAGCCGGGAGCGAACGTAACAGGCACATCGGATATGAACCCTGTCGAAGAGCAATTGAAGCTGATTAAAGAAATGAAAGCTGATGCGAAATCTGTTGGAATTATTTATAGTTCTGGTGAAGTCAACTCCAAAGTACAGGTAGATGCGGCAAAAGCTGTAGCTGGCAAGCTTGGTTTAGAAATCAAAGAAGCGGCAATTACGAGCGCGACAGAAGTGAAGCAAGCCGCTGAGTCCATGGTGGGCAAAGTAGATGCTTTCTACGTACCAACTGACAACATGGTTGTATCTTCGATTGCAGCTGTTATCGGTGTAGCGGAAGCACAAAAAATTCCGGTCATCGCAGGGGAAGAAAACTCTGTGAAGAGCGGAGCGATTGCCACTTACGGGATCGACTACACGAAGCTGGGCGAGCAAACTGCCGATATGGCAGCAAAAATCCTGAAGGGTGAAGCGAAGCCAGCTGATATGGCTGTAGAAGTGCAAGCAGACATGAAGCTCGTATTGAATAAGAAAGCAGCGGAAAAAATGGGTGTGACGATTCCGCAAGCCATGCTCGACCGTGCTGGACAAGTGATCGAGTAATAAATGCAGTAATTGGAGGATTTCTTCTATGAATCAACTGGCAGTAATGGGAGCCATTGAGCAAGGTTTACTATTTGGTATCTTGGCTCTCGGTGTATATCTGACCTTCCGAGTCCTGAACGTTCCTGACTTGACCGTAGATGGTAGTTTTGCCTTGGGAGGCGCAATCGCAGCCAAGTTCATTATCGATGGCACCAATCCGTTTTTGGCTACCCTGTTAGCTTTCATCGTAGGTGGTTTGGCAGGAGCTTTTACGGGCGTCTTGCATACCAAAGGAAAGATTAACGCACTTTTGGCGGGGATCTTGACGATGATCGCCTTGTACTCGATCAATTTGCGTGTCATGGGAAAAGCGAATTTGCCTCTTTTGCGGGAGGATACCTTGTTCACTTATGTGAAGGATATGGGCATTCCGAACCTGACCGTAGGTGGAGTTACCTTGCTGACAGGTGTAGCAATCGTCTTTATCGTAGGTGTTCTGGTGTTGAAGCTCATCATTGACTGGTTCCTTCATACGGATATGGGTCTGGATTTGCGTGCGACAGGTGACAATTCGAAGATGATCCGCAGCTTTGGGGTAAACACAGATTCGACTACGATCATCGGTTTGGCTCTCTCCAATGGCTTGGTAGCGTTAGCTGGTGCGTGGGTAGCCCAATACCAAGGCTTTGCGGATGTAGGAATGGGGATCGGGATGATCGTCATCGGTCTCGCTTCCGTTATTGTCGGGGAAGTTTTGTTTGGCAGCTCTTCGATTTTCCGAGTGACGCTTGCTGTCATTCTCGGCTCGATTGTGTACCGCTTGGTCATTGCACTGGCGCTGGATGCAGGACTCAATCCTTCTGACATGAAGCTGATTACTGCCCTGATTGTTATCTTTGCCCTGACTGTTCCAACTGTGGCAAAAGGCATTTGGAAAAAGCAAGCGGGACGCACGGCAAGGGGAGGAAGCAGCGATGCTTAAAATTACAAACGTCAACAAAGTATTCAACGCAGGAACTGTGAATGAAAAGATCGCGCTTCGAAACGTCAATCTGCACGTAAAGAAAGGAGAGTTCATCACCGTTATCGGTAGTAATGGTGCGGGTAAATCGACGATGATGAACATGATCTCCGGTGGACTGACGCCAGATAACGGTAGCATTACAATTGACGGCAAAGATGTCACGCGCTTGGCGGAGCACCAACGCGCAGGTCTGATCGGCCGTGTGTTTCAGGACCCCATGGCAGGTACAGCGCCGAACATGACGATTGAGGAAAATCTGGCAATCGCTTTGGGGCGGGGGAAACGCCGTACACTTGGATTTGGGGTGAATAACCAGAAGAGAGAGTTGTTTCGCGAGCAGCTCAAGCAGTTGGATCAAGGGCTGGAGAACCGTTTGAAGACCAAAGTTGGTTTTCTCTCAGGAGGTCAGCGGCAAGCGCTAAGTCTGTTGATGGCTACCTTCACAGAGCCGAAGATTTTGCTCCTCGATGAGCACACAGCAGCGCTTGACCCGAAACGGGCGCAGTTGATTGTAGATTTAACGGAAAAAATCGTGGAGCGCTATAAACTGACAACGATCATGGTCACGCATAATATGGAACAAGCGTTGAATATGGGGAATCGTCTGTTGATGCTACACGATGGGGGAATCATCCTCGACATTCCGGATGAGAAAAAACGGACGATGAAACCGCAGGATCTGCTTCGAGCATTCGAAACAGCCCGCGGTGGAGAAAGCTTCAGTGAAGATCGCTTCTTGTTAACCTAATTGGGTCGAATCAGCCTTCCTGTTCAAGCGGGGAGGCTTTTTCGTTGTTGGAAAGATACACGTATATGAATCCGGCACCGATTAAGAGAATGCCTGCGACAATGGTGAAAAGCAGCGTGCCGCCATAGTGCAGCAAGACAAGGCTGCCCAAGTACGGTCCGCACATGCGGGAAATATCCCAGTGTGTTCCTGTGATCGCGAAGTACCGCCCGCGCATTGTGACAGGTGATATCCGTGTGACGAAGGCCATCAATTGCGTCAGACCAATACTCTCTCCGATGACGAGTAACACTTGCAAAGCGAGAAGGACAGGTACATTGTCAATAAAGGCGTAGCCCAAGGATACGATGAGAAAACAAATGTACGAGCCGCTAATCAACAGGCGGGCTGACAGGTGCTGGGTCCATTTGACGAGCAAATACTCGAACAGAAGCAACATGACCCCTTTTACCGCAATGAGCAAGGCGAGTGTTTGCAAATAGTCTGGCAGCGTGTATTTCAGATGAAGCTGGAGATTCGTTTCGGTTTGCGCGTAAAACAGACTGATCGGCAAAGACAGCATCATAATGGCAAGGGCTGGTCGATAAACATGCCAGGAGCCGCGTGAACGTACGTCTGCTGCTTCTTCGACGGGAGCTTCTGGCAGTGGTGTTTGCGGTATTTTCCACCAGACGGCAAAAGCATAGATCAATAGCGAGATCGCAGTAAATAAAAATGCCATAGCAGGATCGTACTTATAAATGATGACACCGACTAAAGGTCCCAATGCGGCCCCGATACTGCTGGAAGTATTGAGAAGGGCAAAAGCACCAGCCATTTGTGTGGAGGAAATCGTATCAGCGAGATGTGCACGGCTGACAGGGATAAACAAGGAGCGACCAGCACCGTTGATGATATACAGGATGGCAAAGCCCAGTATAGAGTCTGCCCAAGCCATTCCCAGCATGGCGAAGCCTTGCAGAAACAAGGCGAGTAGCATGATCGTTTTACGGCGATAACGGTCCGTGATGCCACCAGCAAATAGCGTCAGCAAAATCTCGGAGAAGGGCTGCAAACCAATGACGAGCATGGTCATAGTGACAGAGCCGCCGATGTTCTCGCTCAAGTACAAGACGAGAAACGGGGCGATCATGGCGCTGGATAAAGAGGTAAGCGTTTCGCCGAACAAACGGACCCAGAGGAGTGTCGGATACGCAGCAAAGACTCGACGGAGTGCTTGAGGAAAGTGTGACATAAAAAAGTCCTTTCTCCGGCTTTTCCGGTTAGTTGGTGTTTTTAGAATTGTAAGGTGGCAAAGACCGGAGAAAAAGCGTACGATTAGGCGTATAGCTTTTTCATGTTTTATGAGGAAATTGGTGGTGGCAAGATGCAACTGGTTGAACAATACATGCGCTTATGTGCGGGTCGACCTACTGAAGCGATAGGGCATCCGCTTGACATATCGTTAGCTGAAGTTGCTTCCCTTTTGTTTTGTACATTGCGGAATGCGACCTTGACCTTGAAAAAAATGCAAAGCCAGGGATGGATAGTCTGGCAGCCGGGGAGAGGGCGAGGTAATCGATCTGTATTGACGTGCTTGCTTGTGCCCGAGGACCTGATTATGAGCGTAGCCAAGGAACTCGTGCAAAAAGGGGAGATTCGTGCTGCACGAGATATGATCGAGGAATATGGGAGAAATTTGCCTGTTTTGGGTGAAAAATTTTCACGATGGATGAATAGTCAGTTTGGACATCGTGTGAAGCGGGAAAAGGGAAGTAAGGGCAGAGTCGATACCTTGCGTTTGTTTTACAGTCGACCATTTGCAGGGCTTGATCCGATTCATATTCTCCTGCGCTCCGAGTCACATATGGTCAAGCAGCTATTTGATTCTCTGGTCCGGTTTGATCCGGTCATGAGACGGATTGAACCCGCTATCGCTTTTTATTGGGAGGCGAGTGAAGAAGGAAAGCAGTGGACTTTTTACTTGCGGAAAGGTGTTTTATTCCATCATGGACGTCCACTTGTTGCAGATGATGTGCGCTTTTCCTTGCTTCGTTTGATGGAGCATTCCTATAAACATCGCTGGCTAGCTGCTTCGATTGAATCGATTACCGTAAAAGATGACTACGTATTGACGATCTCTTTGCATAGGCCGGATGAATTGTTTTTACAGGCACTGAGCAAGGAATATATGTCAATTGTCCCCTGCGATTACGTTCTGGAGATGGGGGAGCAATTTGCAAAAATGCCAGTAGGAACGGGGCCGTTTCGAGTAGTCCGCAACGACGATTCCATGATCGTGCTAGAAGCGTTCACGCCTTATTTTGGTGGAAGGCCATTCTTGGACCGAATCGAAATCTGGTGCGTTCCTGGAATGGCAGCAGAAGCACAGGCAGATGAGGGCTTTTTATCCGTAACGGCGTTGGATGATCATCGTGATACGAGCTTTCTGGCATGGAGTGACGTTGGCAGATTAGAAGAATGTTTTCAATACGTCAGTTTGAATGGAGCAAAAAATGGCCCGCTGTCACATAGCGAGTTTCGAAGTCTCCTGGTTGCTATCCTTTGTGGACAAGCCTTGAGACAAGAGCTACAGGGAACGAGGGAGCATGCAGTCATCTGGGGTAATACGGATTCGTTCCAAGGAAAAAGAGAGGTGCCGGATACACAGGAGCTGGTTCGTATATTCAAAGAGAGCGGGTATCTGGGAGAGGCTCTTTCGCTCTATACGTATCCAGATTCCGATCATATAGAAGATGCCCAGTGGATTCAGAAAACGTGCAAGGAATACGGAATTGCCATAGAGATCAGGTACGCATCCCCGGAGGAGCTTGCCTTGCCTTCGTTATTACGAGAGGCGGATTTGGTTGTGGATAGTGCGAATGTAGATGAAAGGGCAGAGCTGTCTTTACGAGAATTTCTATACGCGGGTGCGTTGAGTATTTCTCATCATTTAGATCCGCATGGAAAGAAAGAGATCGCGCATTGGATGAACCGCATGTCGTGCGTCCAAACGGCACAAGACCGACAAGCTTGCGTGGACAGCATCATGCAAACTCTCGCGGCTTGCAGTACGTTTGTCCCGCTGTATTCGAATCGGGTAGAAATGCTTGCACATCCGCGTTTATCTGGTGTAAGTCTGGATGCCTATGGCTGGATTGATTTCAGACGCATTTTTGTGAGGGAATAGCATAAATTTGTCACATAATTATGTGAAACCGCTTTCGTTTTTCATCGTATTATCATATGTAGTTATATTATGCTCATAAAGTTTTTTGAGGAGGAACCATGCCGGTGTATACCAAAATCGAAAAGGACAAACACATTTTGTTTGCGTCCATTCGCTTGATGATCTGCGTCGGACACGCCGACGGTTATATAGGAAATAAAGAAATGGATCGTATTCATGAAATCGTGAATTCCGAGCATTTTACATTGAAAGAACGACAAATTTTAATGGATGATATGGACTATCCGAAGCGTCCGGAGGTCATCGTAGAAGACCTGGTAGCTATGACGCAGGCTGAAAAGCTCGTTATGATGCGCAAGCTCTACCACATGGCATTGATCGATCGGAAGCTATCACCGTCGGAGACAAAAGAGATTGCCCGTATCGCATGCCTGATCGGAATCTCGGAGGAAAAGCAGCGTCAAGTAGAAGAGTGGATTCGCGAAGGGATTGTCTGGCGCGAACGCTGGAAAGATATTGTAGGCGAATAGCCGGGGCCCCAATATGATTGGGGTCCTTTTGTTTTAGGTGGAAGCGTGGCGCAGCCTCGTTTTCTACAGTACAATAAGAAAAATAACGTCTCAGCGAGTGGCAACGCTATGGATGAAGGAGGAGACCCTATTTTGCGGATTTTGGTTACGAATGATGATGGGATCGATGCTCTTGGTATCAAGCGATTGGTAGAAGCTTTGCTCACTTTGGAGGGAGCGGAAGTCTATATAGTGGCGCCGGTTGAAGAGAAAAGCGGGGTCGGGCACGGAATCACTTATCGCAGTGCACTCGCGCCTGAACAGCGTGATTTTTACGGAATGCCTGTGAAAGCGTGGGCGGTCAATGGCAACCCTGCAGACTGTGTAAAAGCTGCTTACCATCTCCTGTTTGAACATGGGAAAAAGCCGGATATCGTATTCTCGGGGATTAACGTCGGGACGAATCTCGGACGTGATATTTATTACTCCGGTACGTGCAGCGGTGCCAGGGAGGCGGTAATTTTGGGTGTTCCTGGAGTTGCCCTTTCCTATGATAACTGGTTCGATCAAGACAACTACGGCGATGTTGTGGAGATGATTCGTCCGATCGTAAAAGAATTCAGCGATCGTGCGGTCAAAGGAGAACTGGCGTCAGAGGTATTCTGGAATATTAATATCCCGCATGTACCGCTGGCTGAGGTGAAAGGAATGGTTCCGGCTACCTTGTCCATGAACCACTATGAAGACAAATATAGCGAAGAAGCAGAGGGCTATTATTTGGCACGTGAGTATCCTCAAGTCATGCCACTAGCGGAGCCGCTGGACTATGATTTGCTCAAGCATGGCTATATTGCGATTACCCCTGTCCACATTGACGCGACAGATCGAACTCTCTTAAAACAAATGGACAATTGGGCATTGCTAAAAGCTTGGGGAAAACAGGAGGAATAACGGATGAACGACGACTTTTTTCCTCCGCTAACTCCTGATGACACCCTGTGTTCTCCTGACGATTTAACGCAGGGAGAAGTACTCGATCCCGTAGTTTATCACGATTTGTACAAGCTGGCAGAAGAAGAGGGGCTTCCTTACTTTGTCCGTCTTAGCGGCACAGGTGAGGTGGAGCTGTACTTGGTATTCGAATCGGTGGATGCTTTCAGCGAGCAGACGAGAGATGCCGTTTCGCTCGAGTTCAAGACGTATCAAAATAAGCTGCTCGCTGTCATTTGGACACTGTCGGACCCGCTGAATCCACTTGGTTTTCCCTTGACGTTCGACATAGCGCGTGCTGAAGAGCGAAGCATGGCCTTGAGATTGATTGAGCAGCCTTATACTTCTTTGCACTACTTGGCTTATACGGATCGCGAGCTTACCCATATCTATTCCGAGTCGATTTCTTTTTCCCCAGGGGAAGTGGCTCGTACACGTGAGATGATTCAAGCGCTATATGAGGGAACACCCGATACACTTCCTGAAGAGGTGCAGGTGCGTGAGGAAGAGACCGAAAGCATCCCAGCGATGAGCTTGCCTGCATCTGTTTTTACAGAATCGGGGATGGCCTTCGTGTTGCGTTACAAGCAGATGAGAGATGTCCATGGTGAAGAAGGAGCGCAGCACTTATTGATGAGTACTGTGCAGCAAGCAGTATGGGTCATGCGCAGGCACGCCCGCAGCGAGGTCCGGGATACGTCCTTTACCGTATGGGCTGCGGAAGCGGGCGATTACGCGATGATCGTGTTGACGCCAAGTCTCTCGCATTTGTTCGAGGTTGTTCATATGTCAGAGGATGAAGCGAATCCTTTCTCGCGTTTTTTGATGACCTTGCCGGAGTATGTGCAGACGCAGGACGCATCACCTTTGCAGGTAGGGGCCTATCCACTATTGCGCTATGAGAGCGGTCGCCTCTATCATTTAGAGCTGGATGAAGATGTACAGAAGCATCTAGCGCAGGTGTTTGCGAAAGCGTTTCCAGGAATGTCTGTCCCTTACCTGTAATTGTTGAGAGATTGTGAAAAAAGATTCTCCCGGGAATTTTTTGGTCTTCGATGAAATATGGGTAAATAAGTCATTTTTCAACAAAGGATATGACAAGAGGGAATTCGAATTAGGTAAGACAGACAATCCATTGGGGAGAGGTGACGACGATGTACGCTGTTGAACCCAATTTGTTTCAAGCTGTTTCTGAATGCGCCCACCGTTTTCAAGGGGAGATTGAGCAACTGGCACAACGTCACGCACTTACGATCGAAGGAGGGCTTCCGGCCCTGGAGCTGCAGGTACATCCTCAGTTTCAGGCTTTGCTCGAGTACAATCTGTGGGGGGACGCCGGTTTAGTAGTAATCCATGGGAAATTACATAAGCGCGATCACGTTTGGACAGATTCGTTTTCAGTCATGATGAAGTTTTCCTTGACGCATGATCCGAGTATCGATATCGAAGGAAAGAAGCAGCGCATTGAAGAGTATTTATACGGGGAAGCAGAGTACTTCTGGAATATCCCTCCCGCTGGTCATGTCGGTCATAGCGAGCTGACCTTGCGCTTTACCTACCAGCCTGGATCGAACCGTCTTGCGGAATACGTCAGGAGTGTTTTGGGAATCGTAACCGGAAAGATGATGGCTGCCTAACGCGGCATGCAAGATAAATGGCTCTCCGTCACAGGAGGGCTATTTTTTTCGAAGGAGGACAGAAATGCGCTTATTCATAGCATTGGATATTCCAGTTGAGGCTGCCACTTATATTGCCGATGTTCAAAAACGGTTGAAGCAAGATGTGAAGGCGGACAGGTGGCAGTCTCTCGCTAATTTGCATTTGACTCTGCATTTTCTTGGAGAGGTGGATGACTCACTCGTACCCGCTATCTGTGAGGATATGGATATCGTCGGCGCGATCATCCAGCCTTTTACCCTGCGTGTTGGCAACTTCGGGGTTTTTCCGAATGCCCTGCATCCACGTGTGCTCTGGCTGGGGTTGCGTGGCCAACTTTCTCCTCTCAACCAGCTCCATTTATTGTTGGGCAGACGGTTCGAATTGCACGAAGGCTTGTCCTACGATCGGAAACGGTATCGGCCGCATATTACGCTGGCGCGCGGTCCGCATCACAACGGAGATGAGTTGG
Organism: Brevibacillus sp. Leaf182; assembly: GCF_001423865.2. Classification (NCBI taxonomy): domain Bacteria; kingdom Bacillati; phylum Bacillota; class Bacilli; order Caryophanales; family Paenibacillaceae; genus Brevibacillus; species Brevibacillus sp. Leaf182. The sequence goes on from NZ_LMPN02000030.1 coordinate 68,819, forward strand.
CCCTCCTGGATTGGAATGAACGTTATTTAGCGCAGGAGCCGCCACAATGGAAGGCACGGCATTTCCATTTGTATCGTTCCGAGCTGTTACCCGAGGGAGCGGTACATACGATGATCCACACGAGCACGTTTGATAAAGATCACAGCAAAAAACAAGCGTTGCCTGAATAGACTAAGAAGAAAGGATCAGGGAAGCCTTCCAGAAAGCGGTGGAAAACGGATGGGTGAGTTCACGACCGGCATTCTTTATCCACGCAAATACGAACCGAAAGTACTGATTGCCTTATCCAAGACAGAGCAGCCACACTTCCACAGAAACGTCAACAGCGACTGGAATGCATTTTTCCTGCAGGATGAGTGGCTGGAAACCTGTACGACGCTTGATTTTTTGCTGAGACTGTCCAAGCAATTCGTACCTCTCCTCTGGTTTCATGACGCTGAGGACAACGGCTGGGGCTTTCGCTTGTTCGATGCAGGCTTCGAGGTTGCGTCAGCGACTATCAGCTACTCGCTCGATGTAGAAATGGCGGAAGCCGAGTTTGGTAGGCTTTATCCAGAGATTGACCTGCAGGAAGGAATCGTAGACAGCGAGGACGTTCGGCAAAAGTATGAAGACATACTGGAGAGGGTAGTGCGTTCGGAGTTGTATCGGCGCGAGGTAGGTAAAGGGATCACACGTATCAAGCCGCAGTCATTTAGTCGGATCGTTGGTCCGAAGCAGATTCAGCAGTTGCGTTCCCTTTTTGATTTGCAGTTGTTGACGAACGTCGATGACGACACAGGAGCTTCATTGTTGTACGACTCGGTTGACCTGTTCAAAGAAATTTTAGGAATCGAAGAGATGGTATGGGTGAACTATGCGTATTTAGCAAGCGGAGGAAGAGAGTAGCCCAGTGCATCATCGCACTGGGCTTTACACTGTCACTTACTTCTTTTTCCACTGTCCAAAAATTTCATCCACATCGAGCAGCATGATCAGCTTGTCGTTCAAACGGGCAATGCCTTGCAAATACTTGCCCTCTACACCAGCGATAATGGGTGGGGCAGGCTCGATCAAGTTCTGCGGAATATTCATGACCTCAGAGACCGCATCCACGATAATCCCGATGTTCAACCCATCCATCTGCAAATCAACAAAGCGAGTATCATCCGTTTCTTCCAAAGGTTCCAAATCAAACATTTTCCGCAAGTTGATTATCGGTAAGATCCGTCCACGCAGATCAATAACTCCTTCGACATAAGGTGGAGATTTTGGAAAACGTGTAATGGGCAGCGGCTTGATGATTTCACGCACGAGTGAAATCGACAGTCCGTAATATTCATTCCCCATTTTAAACAAAATCTGTTGGTCAACAGCTCCTTCTGCCTCCCAATCCGAACCGTTGCTTCTTTTCGTCATTTCCATGTGCACAATTCCTCCCCGAACCGCTTTCCATGTCTTTACCCATATTGTACCATGGACAAACCTACTCAGGACGTTTTTTTGTGACAGGCAAAGACACCAGCACTTGATGTTGGACGAAAAAGAACAGACCGACAAGCGTCAGGCTCGTCGGTCTGTTTTCTTGATTATGGTTCACGTAGGTCGTTCAATGAGATTCCTTGCTCGAGAGCGAAATCAAAATCATCCACATCGTAAAATTGAACAGGCACGATATATTCCAATATCCGATCCTGATAATCAGGCTGGTCTGTGAGAAGTGGGGCCTCAAATTTCATGGCCGTCAACAATAGCTGTGTCTCTACGGGATCAAATATCTCCCCCCACATGGCGTTGTCCTCCACTTTTACGACTGTCAGGGTCACACCGTTCGGAAAAGAAAAAGGAACCTTGGACCATGGGGCTATCAGTCCTTTTTCCATTCGCTTGCGATTGAATGGATCGGCAAAAAATTGGCTCATTTCTTTCATAATCCGCCGGACATACTGATCATCAGCAGAGTAGGGCATGATAGGTTCAGGACTCTGGATAAATTCGTCCAATTCATAGATTGTCGACGCGGGTATCAGATATTCTACTGGTTGCGATGGGACCATCAACTCCCCGTAGATAGCCAACATGATCGCTTCTATAACGAATTGTTTCGACATTTCGACAACCCTCCTCGTTACCATCATACAAAAAATCGGGGGTACCATACAAGGTGGCGAGTAGGGCTCAAAAAGTTCAGGGAGGGTGCATCCTTTGTTTGAATCTGCTTTTTTTTCGTCACTGCTACTCATCATTACCATCAACCTCGTATTAAGTGGAGATAATGCTGTGGTCATTGCCATCGCTTGTCGGAAGCTTCCTATCGAACAACGAAAACGAGCCATATTGTGGGGGACGTTTCTTGCTATCATCGTACGCGTGATTGCTACGATTCTTGCTGTTTATTTGCTGAAAATCCCGTATCTGTACATGATCGGCGGAGTTATCCTGCTATGGATCAGCTACAACCTGTTACGCGAGGACGAGCGGGAGGAAGCGATCAGTTCGAGTGAAGACTTAGTTCAAGCGGTCAAGACGATTGTCGTAGCAGATGTGATGATGGGACTGGATAACGTACTCGCTATTGCAGGGGCAGCCAAAGGAGATATCGTCCTCATCGTGCTGGGCCTTTTAATCAGTGTGCCTCTCATGATTTTTGGTAGTCAGCTCATTCTAAAAGCGATGGAGCGCTTTGTATGGCTTGTTTATGTTGGTTCAGGTGTCCTGGCTGTGACAGCGGCGAATATGATTCTCATGGAAGATGCGGTACATGAGTGGATCGCAGGGAGGCTCTGGCTCGAATATGCGATCAAAATTGGATTGGCCGCTCTCGTGTTAGTTGCGGGATATTTGCAACGTACGAAAACAACACGTACCCACGCATGAAAAAACTGAGATGAATAATGAATCTCAGCTTGATCTTATGCCTATAAGGTTTTGACGATCGTCACGCTCATCCATTCTTTATCGTAGAGATCGATTTCATAGGTGCTCGCTACTTCAGAGCCATCTTCATTGGTAAGAATACGGATCGTCGGTCGATTCACTGCCAATGGATTCACTTTGGAAACGACCCCTGTATGCCCTGTACTTAGCAATACAGTGGAAGCAATTGGATAAATGGCGACGTGCTGCAGGAATAGCTTGAGCAGGTCGAGGTCGAAATAGGTGTTTCCAGTAGCGAACAAGTACTCGGTAGCATCACTCGGTGAATAGCTGTTCCGAAATGGACGCGGGGAAACTAAGGCATCGTAAACATCAGCAATGGCAACGATGCGCGCATACTCGTGAATGTTTTTCTCACAGAGCTGACGGGGATACCCTGTTCCGTTGTATCTCTCGTGGTGCTGAAGCGCACAGTGTGCGGAGACGACCGAGATGTTATGTTGATTCCGCAAAATATGGAAGCCTTCTTCCGTATGGTATTGGACACGTTGTCGTTCTTCTGCGCTTAACTCGGTACGCATGGTCCAGAGCTCCTTAGGAACCTGTGTCATGCCGATGTCGAACAAAAGCGCACCAATACCCAACTCCATCATCTGCTGCTGGTTGTAACCTTTGGCCATCCCTACCACACCAGACAGAACGGCGACATTGACAGCGTGGTGAAAAAGGTAACCATCCAACACGTGAAGACTGGACAGGTTGACCAAGATATCTTTACGACTGCTCAAATCTTGAAAGATTTCCCGAAACACCTTTTGAAAACTGCTCCCGAAATCAGGTGCGGACGTCCGGCGCTTGATCTGCGGCTGATCCATGAGGGTGGTCATCGTTTTGTACACGGCATCCACGGCTTCTTTACGCGTCTCATCGCGGATTACATCTTCGGGCATGATATCTTCTGTGTGCTTGTCTTGAATGTAAAGGGTATCAATTCCCAATTGAACAAGCCGTTCAATGTAACGGGAGGTTAGTTGTACCCCGATCCCCAATAGAACATTCCCATTTTCTTGGAACACGCTCTTGGCGATAACATCGCCCGGCTTTACCGAAGTAATATGCAATTTTCTCACAACGAAAGCCCCAGTCCTTTTTTTGTGGAATGTAAATAGTCCTGATTTTCAGTCAGTTTATGTAGTTCCATTTTATCACAGTAGAACATGGGAGACTACCGTTGTTGAGGTACTTCTCTCAATTGTCATTTTTTACCTTATCGAAATATCCTGATTATTGCTCGGCTGCACGATCTGAACGTGTAAACCAGCGGAAAGGGTTGAGTGACCAGCGAGGCTCGTAGCGGGCATAGCGCTCCTTGCGACGAGTCAAGCGCTGCTGCATGAGATCCAGTTCAAAAGTAACGCGACGCATTTCCAAGCGAAGGGACTCTTGCATTTCTTCAATGTCCGCAATCTTTTGCAGAATGGTCGATTGCATATGATTCATAGAGGAGAGCTGTGTGAGCTCCTGCTGAAATTGGACGAGTGTCTCGTGGACCGTCAATTCTACTTCTCGCATGCCCGTTCCCAGCTTGTTTGTGGCGCTGATCGTAACGGCGGTTTCTTCCGCGCCTGTGAGTTCTTCTTCCAGGAGCATTTCCTCGGACAGGCGACCTTCTTCTATCAGTTGGCGCTGAATATCTTTTAACGAGCTGTTGCCGTTGTCTTTTCTTTCCTTTACTTCCTTGAGCAGTTCAAAGCCTGCTTCGCTGATCAAATAGTGACCCTGCGGATTTTTCAGACGTTCCTGAGCAGGTACGAACAAGTCCAGCCAGTTACGCAGTGTACGAACATGCACATCAAGGCGATCAGCTACCTCTTTTGAAGCCATCCAAACTTGTACATCCATCCCGAATCACTCCTTTTTTTCCTCTCGGTATTCCCGGTGGACTCATTATAGCACCAAAATTTTCCGGGTAAGAGAGAATCGACAAAGGTTCTAAAAACTAGTGATCTTTCGTCCGATTCGGACAGCTCGTCGTATTTTGTCAAATTTGGTAGTCTGCTCATAATGACCGGGACAGGCGCGTAATAATGGAAGGAGTAAGCATGTTTTTGCTCGTTGGGTGAGGAGAGGACCGGATGATGCAATCTGTTTTCTGGATTGTCCTTTTGACTGCTGCCTTGGCGAGCAGTATCGGGGGACTGCTGTTATGTCTGCGTGCCTGGTCATCCGAGGCATTGTTCGCGATGATCAGTGCAGGGGCTGGGCTACTGCTGGCGATTACGCTGCTAGATTTGATGCCACATGTCTTTTCTGACAAGAGCTTGTGGTTGATGCCATTTGTGCTCGTTGGCTTTGTGACGCTTTTTGCTCTAGAACTAATCAGCAAATCGAGCGGAGAATTTGGCTCCACGGGAATCATTGGGGTCATGACGGGCTTTTTATTGCATGCATTTGTCGAAGGGGTCTCATTAGTCGCTAGCCTGCGGATGGATTCAGAAGTAGGGGTATCCGTGTTGGTGGCGATGCTGCTGCACAAAATTCCGGATGGTGTGACCATTGCCTCTCTTTTACTGGCAGCGACCAATTCGAGAAAGAAGGCATTTTGGGGGGCGACATCGCTTGGAATCGCGACGATTGCAGGAGCTCTCAGCTTTGGTTTTGCCGAGCAAATGTTTCCACCGAATTGGTCTGGCATTATGTTGGCCATGACGACCGGTATATTCTTGTATGTATCGGCCAGCCATCTCGTCCCTTATATCGGCCAAACCAAAAAGGCACAGTACGGCGTTTATTTTGTTGGTGCCATGGCGGTGTATCTGATTTTGTCTGCCTATTTGCACGCGAACCACTTGCATGCATAAAAGGTCTCATTCCTAGCCAGTCTAGTCTGGAGGAAGGGGTGTGGACTGACAGTATGAACCATCAGGAGCAAATGCAAACAGACGATCTCTTGCAGTCACTGACTGAATTCCCGGTCATGGGAACATCGTTGAATCCATTGCAGGAATCGTGGGCTTCCTCTGACGCTCTACCTGTGCTAACCGATCAGGCCGGAAGTACCGATTAAATGTTTTTGTACTGCCCCTCTCGTTTATCCCCTCGTATCCATGGACAAGATCGGTTATAATGCAGGGGAATAAGTTGGGAAGGGGCAGATACATAATGAATACATTGTTGCAAGGAAAGAACATCGTCATCATGGGCGTAGCAAACCACCGCAGCATTGCCTGGGGAATTGCGCAATCCTTACATAATGCTGGAGCGAATCTGATTTTTACGTACCAAGGGGAGCGTTTGCGTGAAAACGTGGCGGCACTCACGGAAAAATTGGGAGTAGAGTCGCTGTTGGTAAACTGCGATGTCACGAAGGATGAGGACGTCGAAGCGGCTTTTGCTGTGATCAAAGAAAAAGTGGGCGTTATTCATGGCCTAGCGCATTGCATTGCGTTTGCGAAAACCGAAGAGCTCGAAGGCGAGTATGTCAACACATCCCGCGAAGGATACGCGCTGGCACAAGACATTAGCGCATTCTCCCTGGTAGCAGTTGCTCGTGCTGCTCGTCCGTTGATGACCGAGGGCGGAAGCATCGTGACCTTGACTTACCTTGGCGGTGAGCGCGTGATTCAAAACTACAACGTAATGGGTGTAGCCAAAGCAGCGCTTGATGCATCTGTTCGTTACTTGGCAAACGACCTGGGCAAAGAGAACATTCGTATCAATGCGATCTCCGCTGGTCCAATCCGTACGCTTGCTGCAAAAGGAATCCGCAATTTCAACACCGTACTGAAGGAAATTGAGGAAAAAGCGCCATTGCGCCGCACGATTGACCAATCAGAAGTAGGCGACACCGCTCTCTTCTTGTTCAGCAATCTCTCCCGAGGAATCACGGGTGAAATTCTGCACGTCGATGCTGGCTACAGCATTATGGGCGGCTAACCAGAAGTAATTTTCCCGAAAAAGAATAACTGGCCCCGCTTTCTCGCATACTATACCCAAAATGCGTGAAAGGGGACCTGTTTTTTCATGTTTCCATTGATTACGAACATGGAAGAGTTCTTGATTTATATGGGCGGCGGCTTTCAGTACTTACCTGCCCATCTCGGCGATGAAGCGGGAGGTGCGGGTCTTTCGTCCGAATCGCTCCCGGGGGATACCGATACACAAGCTGTGACGGGCCCGGGTAATCGCGACGTATAAGAGACGGCGTTCTTCTTCAAGCGCACCGGAGCCGCCTTTTCGCAGCTCATCCAATGTGTACTCATGAGGAAGCGCACCTTCTACCAGATCGGGCAAGAAGACGTGGTCGTATTCGAGACCTTTTGCCCGATGGATGCTTAAAACATGAACAGCTTCGTCCGGGAGTGGTCGCATCGTGCGCCACTCTTTTTCTTGTCGCGCCATTTGATCGATATAAGCCAAAAAATCGCTAATTGTCGCATGGCGCTTGGAAGCTGCCAGTATTTGCTGAAGCTCATCGCTCCAACGTTCCCGGCCATCTTCCCGGTCTTTCGCACGTTTTTTTAGATAGTCGCGGAGTTTGCCGTCCTCATAGATGAGCTCCAACGCTTGAGCAGGTGGAACATCCTTGCACGCGGTGAGAATCTCATTGATTTGCTGCATATGCTTACGTTGATACGGTTTGAGCTGTGTCAAATGCGGAAGAACGTGCAGAATCGGCTTGTCCTCAATAATTGCTTGACTGCGCAAGGCATTCCACATTTCGGCTGAGATGTAGAGGGTCGACAATATTTCTTTTAGCGCATCGCTGTCATCCGGGTTTAACGCGAGCCGCAAATAATTCAGCGTCCAGCGAACCGTCTGGCGTTGGTAAAAGGAATCCTCCTCTTGCGTGTAATGAAAAGGAATCCCTGCTTCGCTCAGGCGCTCCAATATGGGGCGTGCAGATTCATTGGTCCGGTACAAGATCGCGCATTCACCCAATAGGGCTCCTTGCTCGCGACGATGGATAATTTCATCGACGATCCGGGAAGCTTGTTCTTCTTCGTCTTCCGGCTCGAATAAATACGTATCGCCTTCCTCGCGATGAAAGGACTGACATTCCTTTGCCCAACGCTCCCGGTTGTGACCGATCAGCGAGTAGCCAAGACTGACAATCGAGGAATGGGAACGGTAGTTGACCTCGAGTGTAAATGTCGACGCCTGTGGGAAGTCTTTGGTGAAGCCCAAGATGTACTGCGGATCACTGCCGCGAAAGCCGTAAATAGACTGGTCGTCATCCCCGATAACACACAAATTGTTCTGTGGAGCGGCGAGCAGCTTGACCGTCTCATACTGAATGCGATTGATATCCTGAAACTCATCGACCATCACATGGGTGATGCGTTCCTGATAACGGCGCAGGAGTCCTGGATCATCGCGCAGCATTTCGTAGCAGCCAATGAGCATGTCGTCAAAGTCAAACCATTGATGCTTTTTCTTCGTGGCCTCATACAGAGGATAAAGCTGGATCGCCCGTTTTTCTGCATCGCTCGTCGCTTCCCGATACGCGACCTCGTGGGGGAGGATGTATTCGTTTTTCCAACGGCTGACGATGCCGAGTGCTTCGGTGATCTCTGTTTCTTTTAACGTGGCAAGATCATCATGACCGAGGAGTGCGCCAGTCTCGCGCATCAACCGCCATTTTTGCCAATCCTTTTTCAAGAGGCGCTGCTGATCCCACCGTTCTGGCTGGTGATGCAGGAGCATTCGGTAAAAGATACTGTGGAACGTACCAGCGATCAGCTCACGTGCTTGTCCAGCGGGTAGTTGCCGGGCAATGCGCTGACGAATTTCATCGGCGGCTTTGGTCGTAAAGGTCACGACCATGATTTGATTCGGCTTGACGCCTAACTCTGAGATCAAGTGAGTCGTGCGTGCAGTCATGACGCGCGTCTTGCCACTTCCGGCTCCCGCGAGGATCAAAAAAGGCCCCTCGGTAGCGTGCACCGCTTGCTGTTGTCCCGGGTGCATCGATTGATCACGCATTTGCTCAGCCATGTGAGAGATGGTCTTCTTTGGCATCAAGCGTTTGCGGAAAATCGGTGGCTTCGGAGCTGGCGGGGGAGGCGTCGTGCTCGTGCCAATCGTTCTCTTTTTCGGAAGGCGAAAGGAGCCGATGGTGGCTGGATTTTCTTCGCTTATGGATACCTCGTTGTGCTCCTTGGTTGAGAAAGCGAGTGATTCTTTCGTGTTATCGTCGCTGTGATCCTTTTTGACCGTAGCAGCCAAGACAGCCTGAAAGGCAGTGGCAGCCGTCTCATTGATTGCTTGCAGCGAATCGAGAGGAGCAGGACCATTATCCGTCAGAAGCGGGCACTCTGCTCCTTCAGGGTGGAAGAAATGCGGCTCAAAGCTAATGCCAGCATGAAGACGAAGCGCCGATGCACAGGCTGGACAGCGTACCTTGTCCTGCCGGGCAGCCATACGCCAAAACGGTATGCGGTTGTAGTTCTCAGGTAGCAACAGGATGGGTTTGTTGTCTAGTAAAGCGTAGTTCATCATGACACCTCGGAAACAAGAAGTGCCCCCTGTCGGCAGGGGACACTTGCCATTATGGTTGTTCTTTTCGATTAGGAGTGCAGCGACAGGATGTCCTCAGGAAGAGCAGACGAATCTTCTGCTCCCAAATACGTGATGCTCACCCGTGTAATGCGATGGTTTTCCAGTTCACTGATCGCAAAAAGATAGCCTTGGAATGCGACGGTTTTGCCTTTCGCGACCTCTTCATTTAACTGGCTGTAGAGCCATCCGGCAATGGTGTCGACTTCGTCGGAAACGACTTCAATCGATATGTAATCATTCAGTTCTGTCAAGAGAGTTTTGCCGGAAACCGAGAGTGTATTGCTGGAGCTTTCTTCAATTTCAGGGCGCTCATTTTCATCGAACTCATCCTGAATATCACCGACGATTTCCTCCAAAATGTCCTCCATTGTTAACAACCCGGCTGTACCTCCGTATTCGTCAATCACGATGGCGAGCTGGGAACGGCGCTTTTGCATTAAGCGCAAGACGTGGCTAATTTCCATGGACTCCGGCACCGTCAATAATGGACGGAGAAAATCAGTTAACTCTGCTTTCCCTGTCGTTAGCGCAGAGAGGTAAAAATCTGAGGTGTGCACAAAGCCAATCAGCCTGTCCTTATCCTCATGGGCGACAGGAAAGCGTGAATGGCGAGACTCTCTCATGATTTCGAGGTTTTCGTCAAACGTGTTGTCGTCGTAGAGGCAAATCATCTCAATCCGTGGGATCATGATTTCCCGGGCAAGACGTTCGGAAAACACGAAGACATTGTCGACGAGAGCCATCTCGGTCTGGTCAATATGACCACTTTTATGACTCTGGTTCATGAGAAGGCGGATTTCTTCTTCTGTATGAGCAGATTCGTTTTCGGTGGCAGGCTCGACTCCAAGACGTCTGATCAGTAAACTGGCTGCTCCGTTTAAAAACCAGATGAGTGGATAGCTCAGCTTGTAAAAAAACATGAGCGGTGCAGCAGTCCATAGGGAAGTGGCCTCCGCTTTTTGGATCGCCAAGGACTTGGGCGCAAGCTCTCCGAAGACGATATGTAAAAATGTGATGATAGCAAAGGCAATCGCAAGTGAGGTCGGACCGACCAAATAAGATGGGAAATGAAAAAATGCCATGACGGGCGCGACGTAATGGGCGACGGCGGGTTTACCGACCCAGCCCAATCCCAGCGAAGCCAGCGTTATTCCGAGCTGGCAGGCGGACAGATAGGCGTCGAGCTCTCGGGTGACTTTTTGCGCGTAGCGGGCACTTTTGTTATTGCCTTCACTGACGAGCTGGGTCAGACGAGTTTGGCGAACTTTTACCAACGAGAATTCTGCTGCGACGAAGAAGCCGTTCAGAAGAACCAAAAATACCACGAGCAGCAGATTCAGCGTAATCTCCCCTATCGGACTCTCCAAGCACACCTCCGCCTCCCGCAGTGCGAAAGGTGGAGAATTCACCTCCGATACGATAATGGTATTTTACATGTACGACCAAAAATAGATAAATATTCGATCTAAAACCTGCAATGGATATGCTTTTCATGAGCCAAGCTACAGGTTTTCTTGTTACTCGTAAGTATACCAATAGGTCAACCGAACAGTCAAAACGTTCCGATTTGAACGAGCGCATTCTTAGGCAATGCTTGGACATACCTGCTTCTTTCCGATCATAAACTAAACGAGCACGGTTCAAGGAGGGGAGCGACGTGTACTGGCTGCAAAAAGGTGTAGCGATTCTCACGGGAAGCGTGCTTCTGGGCATAGGAGTCAATCTCTTTTTGGTGCCGCACCGCCTGATGGACGGGGGCATGATCGGGATCGGTTTGTTGGCGACGTATTACATGCAGATGCCGCCGGGTCTCGTGATGATCTTGGTAAGTATCCCTGTGTATGTCATCGTCTTTTTTTATGATCGCCGATTGTTTTTTCACAGTTTTCACGGCATGCTGATTTCTGCTTTCTTCATAGACATTCTCTCGGATATGCGTGGTTGGAACCTATGGTCAACATCCTTTTCCGCAGTTACTGGCGGCGTATTAATCGGAATGGGTATCGGCTTGATGCTTGCCTACGAGACGAATACGGGTGGGACAGACCTGCTCGCGCAATTTCTTGCCAGACGATACAAGCTACGTGTTGCCTTGCTGATTTTTCTAATAGATGGGCTGATCGTACTCTCCTCGATTCAAACGATCGGGATGGAGAGAATGATTTTCTCTTTGCTGACAATCGTTGCCGTGGCGGCGACTACGCATATGTTCAGTGGACTCGGACAACCTCTGCCACCGTATACGATCATTGGCCCGCTATTTCCGCGTCAAATGGATGGCCGTCCGTCCCGGCTCTATGTAATTACGAACACGAGATATAGGAATAGGGAAGGGGAAGGCGATATTTTGGAGAAAATAAATAGGAAAAGGATGAAATGAGGGACTGTTTTGTCTGGACAAGCATTTCAAATGATAACGGAGCGTGTTGGCTATTTTCCTGGTCATGTTAACATAGGACTTGTCATTGGTGAGCATGGAGCGATCTTGATTGATGCTGGTCTAGATACCCAGAACGCAAAAAAAATCAAAAAAGGACTGGACGCTATCGCCCAGCCCTTGTGTGCAATCATTCAAACACACTCTCATGCCGACCATTTCGGTGGCAACGCCTACTTGCTCGGATGCTGGCCCGAAGCAAGGGTCTATGCGCCACCGCTGGAAGAGGCGATCATTCGGAATCCGATACTTGAGCCCATTTACTTGAATATGGGTGCAGCACCACTTGAGGATCTCAAAAACAAGTTTTTGCTGGCGCAACCTTCTCGGGTGGACCACCTCCTTCCACTGGATGAAGGGATCGAAATTGCTGGGGTACCTTTCTTTATCCTTTCTCTGCCGGGGCATAGCTGGCAACAGGTTGGCGTCGTCTGTGACGAGATTTGCTTCGCTGCCGACAGTTATTTAGGCGAAGAGGTTTTGGAAAAGCATAAGCTGCCGTTTCTTGTGGATGCGCATGAGACCCTACTCAGTCTACATAAACTGCTTGCAACCAACTTCAAGGGATACTTGCCTGGGCACGGCGCATATACCACCACCTCTCATGATGCCGTGAATAAAAATATTGCTTGGCATGAGCGGATTCTCTCGGTGATCTGTGACATTTTGGTAGAGGAGAGAACACCAGAAGAAGCGTTCACTCTCCTATGTGAGCGTTTACACATTTCCATAGAGAATGCTTCGAGCTACGTTCTGTTTCGAACGGCGTTTATGGGGTACTTGGTCGGGCTTCAGAAAACAAAGAGGGTGGCATACCGGTTTGAACATAATCGGTGGTTGTGGAGAACCGTTCAGGATGGAGCAGAGGGAACAGAAAGGTAATCGGCGATTTCTGCTAGCTTATGCTCTGCAGCTTCGCGGACGGCCTTGGGAATGAAAAAAACTTCTTCGGACGTGGTGTTCATATAGAACTTTGCTTCCAAATACGGATGACCCAGTTTGACATTCAGTTCCCCTTTTCCGGTTGTTGTGTTGGTGTAGTTCGTAGGGATGCGCAAAAAATACGCGCTGCTGCTGGCGGAATCGTACATGACGACATCGTACGTGGGCATACTGTCCCCGCCTGATCGATGAAAGCCTTGTTGTCGCAGCATTTTGTCAACATAAGAGAGTGGCTGAACGACACCGGTAAGGGTCTTGATTTTTAACCGCATGGACATCCTCCTCGGTTCAACCATTGAGAAATCAAGCTTACTCCAATACTATGTACGGCAATACCAATTCAGACTTGTAGAAAAAGAAAAGAAGGAGTGGACGAGGATGCAACTTATGGCAGATTTGCATACACATACAAAAGCGTCAGACGGTACCTGCGAGCCGGCGGAAAACGTACGTTTGGCGAAGGAGGCGGGACTTGCTGCACTGGCGATCACGGATCACGACACGGTAGCAGGGATTCCAGAAGCAATGGAGGCTGCCCGTGCACTCGACGTGGAAATCATTCCGGGAGTCGAAGTGAGCTCCGTAGGGAAGGGGCAGGATATTCACGTTCTCGGCTATTTTGTCCCGTATGAAGACCCAGCTTTTGAAGAGCGTCTCTTCCGTTTGCGAGAGACAAGGCATGAGCGTAACCAACTGCTGATAGCACGGCTGCAGGAGCTCGGCATCGATATTTCATTGGAAAAGGTATACCGCCGCAAACAGGGTACGGACAAAAATATCGGGCGACCGCATATTGCTGAAGAACTGATAGAGCTGGGCGTCGTTTCAACGATCGCAGAGGCCTTCGATAAGTACTTGGGCAAAGGAGGAGCAGCTTATGTCAATCCTCCTCGCATTACCCCGCAGGAAGCAATCACGCTGATCAAAGAGGCTGGCGGAGTGGCGGTGCTGGCTCATCCGGGTCTGTATGACGATGATGAGCTGGTCCATGAGTTAATTGTATTCGGATTGGACGGGATTGAAGTCAATCACCCGGACAACGATGAGGTACAAAAAATGCGTTACACCAAGTGGGCAGCACAGTACGGACTTGTTGTAACGGGCGGTTCTGATTTCCATGGCTGGCGTGGAGAGGAGCCGTTTCATGCGATGCTCGGCTCTCATACCGCAGCGATGGATGCTGTTGAACAGCTACGTGCGATTGCGGCGAAGCGGAAGGCGTAATTCATCCATGTGTAATGGAAACGACCCTCTTCTCTTTTATGGGAAGAGGGTTTTTTGTGAACTTAAAACAATGCAAGTAGAAAGGATATCCCTAACCACAAGCATAGAGGGGTATACAATGCCGTATCTTGACGGGCAAACTTCGTATTTTTTACTTTTTTAAAAAAGCCAATGTAGTTGAAATCTCCTACAGCCCGCAGGACAAATACAGCGGCACAGACAATGCATCCCCATTGAATTAGAGCAGGGGCTATTACGGGAGAGAGATAGCCGCTCTGGGCGAGCAACATGTAAGCGGCACATGCCAGCAAGCAGGCAACAATGATCGTTCCGACTATCCCAGGGGAAAAAGTCCGACGTGAATGATCAGCGGTTGTGGGAATGACAGAATCGGTCCCCCATTTTCCTCCAAAGGCCCAATAAAAATGCAGCAAGGACACGATGACTAAGAAGATAGCAGATGAGATGGGGAAAACATGCATCATGAGAATGCCTCCTATTGATTCGTAAGGTTTTTGTAGAAGATACGCATCCGTATGTTTTGGGTGGAAAAATTCCTGCGCAAGACAATCTGTCAGGCAGGTAGAGGGTAATCAAATCCAAGTCATAAAATGATGCAACGGTGCGGACATATCAAAAGGCGCTTCCAGCTCTCTTCGCACGAGCCAACCAATATAGAGGAGGTATGCGAGCTGAGCCCGAGCCTTTGCATCAGTGGGAGCCAGCCCTTTTTTCTCATACAAAGAGGCAACGAAGCCGATCCTGCGCTGCTCGATTTCCACAAGACGCTTGGAAAGGGGAGGATGCTGTTTCGCCCAGTTGTAGATAGCGGCTTCGATTTTTCGCTCGCTGCTAAAAACGCCCGACAACAACTGTTCCAACGACATGTTGTCCGAGTGTGGCGCTCGAATGATCCGCTCGGTCGCATGCTCCTCCCAATAATCGATCATGGAGTCCAGTAGCGCTTGGCGATCTGGAAAGTGATGATAAAAGCTTCCCTTGCTGATCTTCAGTTTTCTGGCGAGAGGCTCCACACGGACAGCGTCAATGCCCGCTTCAGCCAACATATCGAGCCCTGCCCGAATCCAATCTTCACGTACGTATTGCATGGTTCACCCCAAAAGATACGGTATCGTATGTTTCTGGTTCCATGTTATTCCACCGGGTGAGAAGTGTCAAGAAGCATTGATTTTTGTATTGACATTCACACTAGTGTAAAGCTTTAGAATCGCAATCAAGAGCGGTTGACCTTGCATGTAGCGCCGGATCATCTCGCTTGCAAAAATAAAATGAATGGAGTGTCGACCTATGAAATCAACAACAATTCTTGCGTCTGTAACGGTTATTGGCCTTGGCAATATGGGAGTAGCACTCGCGGATGCTTTTCTAAAAGGCGGTCATCCAACGACTGTCTGGAATCGTTCAGCAGATAGAGCCAAAGGTTTAGTCGAGAAGGGGGCAGTGCTGGCGGGCAGTGTAACAGAGGCAATCGCGGCAAGCAGCTTGGTCGTTGTTTGCTTATCGACCTACAAAGTCATGCAAGAGCTACTGGAGCCCTCGGAAAGTGAACTAAAAGGGCGTGTCATCGTCAATCTGACCACCGGAACCCCGGAGGATGCACGCAAGACAGCCAAATGGGTAAGCGAGCGCGGTGGGCAATATCTCGATGGAGCGATCATGGCTGTCCCTCAAATGATTGGACTGCCAGAAACACTCATTTTCTACGGCGGGTCGAAGGCTTTATTTGAAGCCTATGAACCGACATTACAACTGTTGGGAGGGAACGCTGCCTATCTCGGTGAAGACTATGGTGTTCCGTTGATCTATGATTTGTCGCTGCTCACCATGATGTATGGGGCTTGGTATGGCTCCATGCATGCACATGCCCTATTAAGTACGGCAAACATAACAGGAACAGAGTTTCTTCCATACGCAACCAACTGGGTAAATCACGTGATTGCCCCGCTCTTATCCGATCCGGTTGCCGCACGTGCCCGTGATGAAGGAAACTTCACAACCGATGTGTCTAACATGAATACGAACAAACTCGGACTTGAACACATCATCCATGCCAGCCAGGAACAGGGAATCCCCGTTGATTGGTTGACGCCATTGCTAGCATTGGCCACACAGAAAGTAGCAGAGGGCTACGGTGCTGACTCTTTGGATCGCGTGATTGAGGCCATCCGGAAACCGCTGGTGAAATAATACTTTTCTCTGGTGCCAATGAAAAACAACCTCGCTTCGCATAATGATCAACGCGAAAACGAGGTTGTTTTTCCGACTGAGGGAATGAAATTGCACGCGGCTTCTGTTATTCGCGAATGGATTTGACCATGGCAATATGCTCGATACCCGCATCGTCGAATAAGTCGCCAAAAGGTTCATAGCCAAGCTTTTCATAAAAACGTTGGGCTTGCGTCTGTGCGTTCAGCTTCAGGCTGTCATACCCGTGCTGCTTGGCCAGCTCTTCCATCGCAAGCATGATTTGGCGGCCCAGTCCAGTACCGCGTTCTGTTTTGGCAACCGCCACCCGCTCAATTTTTCCCACTCCAGGTGAGTACGTACGGATGCGGCTTGCGCCCACTGGCTTTCCATCGTGGTAGGCCACAAAATGAATCGTCCCGCCATCCAGCGTGTCATGCTCATCGATTTCCAACTCTTCCGGTACTTCCTGTTCCTCGATGAAAACGACTCGGCGTACCGACAGGGCATCTGCCAATTCTTGTTCAGTGGTGGCTCTTTGGATCTGGTAGGTTTGCAGGTTCATCGCTATTCGTCCTTTGTTAGAAAATATCCCTCCCTACGATGGATACGCAGGGAGGGTTGGTGATTGAGGAAAAGGTGTTTATTTTTTGAGAAGGAAAGTCTGGTAAACGCTCCAGATGCCATCCTCGAGTTGATAAATCAAGTGGAAGCGATCAATCTCGCTGTTTAGGTCAATTTTTGCCATACTCAGTTGGCCGGTTACATCCCGCAGCTCATCGTCGGACAGGTCGCGCCCGATGGTCAGATGCGGTACGTATGCGTAGGTTTCTTTTTCATTCACACACTGATTGGCGATCTTTTGATGCAGCTCGTTAAATGGTTCTTTGTTTTGCACAGCCAAATAGATCACGTTGTTGGTAGGGTGGAAAGAAGATACCCGATGGAAATGAGCGGAAAAGCTGTCGGTAGAGGAGGCAACCTGCTCCAGATGGCTCACCAGCTCAGGCAGCTTGGCTTCGTCCAGCTCAAAGGCTTCCTTCAAACGGATATACGGAGGAACCAAAGCATAGCCCGGGTCATAACGTTTCCGGTACGAGTTGGCTACTTCTTGCACCTTGCTAGATGGGAAAATTACGATACTGTACATCATCAGAACCACTCCTCCTTACTATCTATCATGCTCTACAAGATATTATTTTAACAGAAAATTCTTCATTTGTGTAATGTTAAGCGTGGGTCCGTATATTCCTTGTGCGAAAGGAAAGACTGTGTAGTGCAAGGAGGTGCCGCACTGCATGCATACGGCAATGATGATCACATTCATTTTTCTCGTCCTGCTTCTACTGTCTGTGCTGACCTTCACGATCTTGACTGCGATACGAAAAGGAGAATTCGAAGAGGCACTCGTATCGACTATCAAGGATGAAGGTCCACAAGAAGAACAGCCACGGTAAGTTTACCCGTAAAGCGTCTTTAGCATACGCGGTAGATTACGCTGCCAGTGGCCCCACGTATGGTCACCCTCAAACGTTTCATAAACGAGGGTGGCTTTTTTCGTGCCCAAAATTTCGCGCAGTTCTTCGTTTGCCGCTAGAAGATTCAATGTGCCTCGGCCCGTGCTTACTGCCGTTTCCTCCGTCCCGATCTCCAAATAAATGGTTTGCGGTACGGAAAAGTCAGTGTCAGCAACCAGACGATTTAACTTTGCGTCCATGGCAATCGACTGGCAGGCAACTTGTCCAAACGTATGTGGATAGTGAAGAGCAGTGAACAGAGAGACAACGCCGCCCAAAGATTCGCCAAGAAGTGTTCGAGCGTTTCCCAAAGGATGAGTGGAGTAATGCGTATCGACATAGCTCACGACTTCTTCGGCGAGGAAGCGACGGTAGGCCATATGCTCCTTGCCATCCGGATGATAACGTTCGTTCCGTTTGCTTTTCTCGATTGGGAGAAAGACAGCGATGATATCAGGCAATTCTTTGTCCCCATTCAGTTGATCCAGCAAAGAAGCCATTCTACCCATTGCCAAGTAATCTTCTCCATCTTGTACGTAGAGGACTGGATACGAGTAGAGTGGCGAGTAGCGTTGGGGTGTGTAGACAATCAGCTTTTCCGGCGTCCCCAAATGCCGGCTTTCCAAGATGATTTCCTCTAGGGCCACTGCGGTGTCCTCCTTATTGGGATATTCCTGTTCATTATTATACAGGAGCGAGCGGGCATGCCCAAGAGGTTTGGGTGCAGGGTCAGGCTGTGGGCGAAAGATTGTCGCAATTTGGTCAGCGTGTGATACTATGGTAGGAAACGACTTCACTCGATTTGTGGAAGGGGTTGTCTCTTATATGAAGAAGCAAGTACACAGCATCGAAGTCAGAAACGCTGCTCTCGCACGTTTGGCAGAACGCGGAGTGACGGTGGATGATATCGCAGAGATCGTCTATCTCATGCAGTCGCCCTACCATCCAGATCTCACAATGGCGCAGTGCATCGAGAGCGTGAAAGCAGTCTTGGAAAAAAGGGAAATGCAGCACGCCATCCTGGTTGGCGTTGAGTTGGATACGTTAGCAGAGAAGGGTCTCTTGTCCGAGCCGCTCCAATCCATCATCGCGTCAGATGAAGGACTTTTCGGATGCGACGAAACATTGGCGCTAGGCTCCGTATTTGGATATGGAAGTATCGCGGTGACCACCTTTGGGCATTTGGATAAGCACAAGGTCGGGGTGATTAAAAGGCTGGATACCAAGTCGGCAGAGGGACGTGTTCACACGTTTTTGGACGACCTCGTGGCGAGTGTGGCAGCCAATGCATCTAGCCGCATGGCCCATCGGATGAGAGATGAGCAGGAGGCAGAATTGGCACGAAGTGAGGCGTTGAAGCTACAGGATGCCGAGCTGCGTGTCGAGGAGAAAGGGAAAGGGACGGAGCAGGCGGGGTAATTAGGTTTGGGATGAGGGAGTTTGTTTCGATCGTTACCTAATTATCTTGTTTGTTGTTGTAGCTTTTTTGGATCGCTTCAGCTTAGCGGGAGCCAATTCTTCGCCGGTGTTGCTCATATGCTTGATGCAGTCATGCATGATGTGATGCCATGCCATTATGTAGGTAATCCCTATGTTTTGTAGGGGGATGTGGGCAGCAGCGGTGGGGAATGGCTTTTTGCAAGGGTAAAACAAGCCTGATTTCACTGGGTTTCTTAGTGTTCTTTTGGTACGAGTGAAAATTTTTACAAGAAATTATTCATTTCCTCTTGAAATCCATTTTACGATACTGTATAGTAATAAATGTGATCGACGTCCGATACGATTCGGGCCCTTAGCTCAGTTGGTCAGAGCGGTCGGCTCATAACCGATTGGTCGTAGGTTCGAGTCCTACAGGGCCCACCATTAAACGATCACACACATATCCCATGATCCGGTAGCTCAGTTGGGAGAGCACCATCTTGACAGGGTGGGGGTCGCTGGTTCGAACCCAGTCCGGATCACCATAATATGAACGCTCGAACCCTTGAGGAATCAAGGGTTTTTCTTGTTTTGTCGTTCTAAATTCACTATTAGTTACAAAACATGATTGGGACAGAGCAAAACGAGAGACATCTCCATATAAAGTATTTATTCGAAAGCCAGTCAGGAAGTTGCGTTAATATATTCGCATTCAGCTCAATCTTACAAACTTTTCATTGCTAATTAACATTTGTCCAGCACTAAAGCCACAGTGACTTTAGAAAACTACACTCCAGTGATTTTTTGATGCATAATTGAGTTGATAGGGGATGGGATTAGTGGGCGTTAAACAATATGTCAAAGAGTATAATGGTTGTGACCATTGTTATTCCGAATGGTTTCGATTTTATGAGCGGGAAATTAAAGGTGACATAGATGGGCTGACCAGATTGTGGGAATTGCTATATGAGACAGATACCCCATATTCCGAATGGAAGAAGTTTGGTGGGAAAATAAAGTGTCCAAATTGTAGAGTTGTACTAAACCTGAACAATTTTTTAATTCAAGAAGAAAAGTTCAGAATTAGTATGCTATCTAAGCTTTCAGAAGTTTTAAAGGAATATATACACGAATGTACTTACTGCGATTCAGCTAAAATTGCTGCTGTCCAAAAATACGGAGACCCATTTACATTGAACTTTGGATATCAATTGCAAGGTATTTTTGATATACCAGATGATCTGTGGGACGACATTTCTGATAATATTCACTGTAGTTGTGGGAATCAGATAAATTACGACGATCCATATGTTACAAAATCGGAAGTAGATAATTGGTTCGGATTTGAAGACGAAGACTTTAAATCAACGTCCCTATTTATTTGTGCAACATTTGATATTGACAAGAGAGAAGCAGATGAGTTTATAGCTTTTCTAATGAGATATCCGATGCTTGGTCTTGAGCATGGAACTGGGAAAAAAATATATAATGATATTAGAAATGGGAAAATGAAGGGATTCAACACTCTAGAGCAGGGGACGGTTTTATTCAGAGGAAGGAAAAGAGACACGGTTGCGAGACATGTTCCATTTGTTGAATCGGAATTATGGGCGTCCCCAGTAGGAGTGTCTGGGCACGGTAGATTTAATCCAGTCGGCGTTCCAGTACTTTACTTAGGAGACTCAATTAAAACATGCCTGAAAGAGATTAACATTGGCGATCAAGAGGTAGCCGAAGTCCCAGCATTTATTTTATTGGAGCCAATTAAGGTTTGGGATATTCGAGATACTGATTTAAAGCCACTAGTCTCACTAGCTACTCTTAATAATAGAGCTATATCTAAAGAGTATGTCTTTCCGAATTTTTTAGCTCAGTGTTGTACTATGTGTAATGTAAATGGAATCATGTACGAAAGTGTTAAAAATAAAAAGGGTTGGAACATTGCTCTATTGAATTATGAAGCCAACAAAACGATAATGATTGCAGAAATATTAAACAACTTAGACAATCAATACGAACTATCTAAGCTTAAAAAACTAAAAAAGAAAAAGAAGGCTGAGGAATTAAGTGACAAGTTCGATGACGACACGCTGCCCTTTTAATAAATAGAATAGAGTAAAAGAGACATTTATCTATTTGAATATGCATTTTAGGATACACCCGCAAACAATGGGGCGTATCCTTTTTGCTTTATGCTACTAGTTATATTGATTATTGAGAAGTAATTATATCTATAGTTTAGAATAAATTGACAATAGGTCTATAGTATGTAAGAATTTTGTCATATGACCTAAAGATGGGAGTAGAATCTATGGATAATTTTGACGAAAAGATCAAATCACTGTCGGTTAGAATCTCAAAAGTCAAAGATAATGTCGCCACAGAAGAGGCTACTAAAACCTCTATTATCATGCCCTTTATTCAAGCTCTAGGTTATGACATTTTCAATCCAGAAGAATTTGTGCCTGAATTTACAGCAGATGTAGGCATCAAAAAAGGTGAAAAAGTAGATTATGCTATCATGAAAGATGGCGCGCCAGTGATCCTTATTGAAGCCAAGTCTGTAAACGAAAAATTAGAAAAGCATGATTCTCAACTATTCCGATATTTCGGTGTGACAAAAGCAAAGTTTGCTATCTTAACAAATGGAATTACTTACAGGTTCTACTCTGATTTAGACGAGCAAAATAAAATGGACAGTGTCCCATTTTTTGAGCTAAACATCTTAGAAATCAAAGATCATCAAATATCGGAACTGTCGAAATTCCGTAGAGAAAACTTTGATATCGATAATATACTTAACGCTGCATCTGAGCTAAAGTACACAAAGGAAATTGTTCAATTTTTTCAGGCACAGTGGGAAAATCCGTCTGACGAGCTTATTTCAATGATCCTCTCTGAAATTTACCCTAGTAAAAAGACGAAGCAAGTCATTGATAAATTCAACCCTTTAATAAAAAGATCAATGAAACAATTTATAAACGATGCAATCAATGATAAGTTGAAGGCTGCACTGGCAAACACTAAAGAAGATGAGTCGAAGGCTCCAGCGATCTTTGAGGGTCAGCAAGAAGCAGCGGCAAGTGAAGAAAAAGTGGAACAGAAGCCGGTTACAACCGAAGAAGAAATAGAAGGATATGTTACGGTCAAATTCCTATTGAAAGATTCCGTTGATTCTAGTCGAGTATACTACAGAGATAATCTGAGTTACTTTAATGTATTGCTTGACGACAACATAAGGAAATGGATATGTAGATTACATCTAAACGGGTCAAATAAGTTCATTCAATTTAATGACGAGCAGAAAACCATGATCCCTATAGCAAGTGTAATGGATATCAGTGAACATAAGGACAAGCTGATTGAAGTTATTAATAAGTTTGCAGCTTAAGTGTTGCGGTATTAGTGATAGGATACGATCCTTTATTAAGGGGAGTATCCTATCTTTGTTTTGCACATGTTAGCAGTTGTGCTTTGTGAAAAATACTGTTATTCATCTACCTCTTCAAACTCCATTAATTCTGATACATCTTTAATTTGGAGTGCATCAGCAATCTTTTCAAGTATGGGTATGTTTATTTCGGTTCTATTGTTCCTGCACATATCAGATATGGTTGGTTGCCTGATACTAATCATTTTTGATAGCTTGCTTTGAGTTATCCCTTTTTCTTTTAATACTTCATCAAGCTTAAGTCTAAACTTTACTCTTTTCATAATTTGCACTCCTGTATAATAAATAGATAATTGATTTCATACGATCTAGCGTATAATACATCAATCAAGGAATGGAATATTTCATACGTAGCAATCAATTTATGCTCGCAAATAAATTTGCTTGCGGATCGTGAATCACTCTCTATTTTATCTTTTACAATAATCCATTACTAAATGAGGATGTGATATCTATAAGTCCATATACAATACTGGAAACGATAATTATTTTGATGGAAGTTTTATTCCTCTTTACCATAAATACTATACAGAGAACGATCCTCAAAAGCTCACGCCTAAAGAACTTCAAGCATTAATATTCTTACGTGATAATTTATCAATGTTAAAGAAGGTGACTTATACAAGTCATCACAATCTTGGACAAGTACTGCCATTCAATTATAAGCAGCATAGCAAGAATGCCGAAGTTGCTAAAGAAATCATGCAATCGCTTAAAGTGAAAGGTGCAATTGACTATGTTGAGCCAGCTGATAATCATTCATTAATCACAGTCCAAATTGAAGAAGTAAAATACGTTAAAGATGACATAAGGACTGTATATCAAGCAGTAGGTAGCGATATAATTGAAACAACAAATGATCCATATGAATTATACGTTCTAATTACTGTTAGACGATTTAATTTAATGGACAAGTCTGGTGAACTTGGCTATCCATATTATCGCAATAAGAAACGTTGGGGGAGTTTATTAGACTGTGACAATAGAACGGCGTATGAGATTATCGAAAGAATGATAAATAAAAAAATATTATATTGGTATGAGCGTGATAAGTCTTTTGAGGATGGCAAATGGAATCAACGTGACGGGATGTATTTTATTTACCCTCAAGAGAAGAGAGTCAGAGCAATGAAGATCAGCGACAAAGGGAAACGTACTCACATGAACATGTTGATAATAAAGATGCTGCATCAAAAGATGAACAAATTGATGATTATGCGTGGCTGGATGAACTTGAAGATCCGTTTTAGAAATCTAATCAAAAATAATAATAGTCTAGCTTCTAGTATCAGGAGCTAGACAAGGTTTGTCTATAATTGATGTTCATTAGTTATACTCTTCTCTTTCCGATGGTTCCATTTTATCCTTTTAGGTGATATAAGCATATATTCGAGTACTGCCATTACTATTAACCCACTAATGAATGTCGGCATGGCATACAGATGAATTAGTTTATCTCCCATGGGAAACCAATTAGGATAGACTATTACTAGTTCGAAGATTGCTAGCATAATTGCATTAACAATGAAAATAGCTGCTTTAGTGTCTTTTAGATATTGTTGATTCTTCCTTTTTATTATCGCAGGAACTGAATAGATAATAGTAGTAATTACAATAAGCACAATTAGAGCGAGAACTTCCTCTATGTCGCTATTTAAGACTATTTTTAATGCATTAAATACAGCGCCACTAAGTGTCAAACCCAAAAGCAAGCTAAAGCCGGAGTGATAGATGAGTAACAATAAGAACCTAGAAAGTCTTAGTAGTGGCGTTTTAATGGAGTGTTTTACGAGCAGTTGTATGAAATAAATAACAAAGAAGACCAGTGCGGTAAAGGTGAGAATTGCTTCAGCCGAATCACCCGCTAAAGCTTTTGTAACAGCATAAACAATATAGATGATTGTTACTGCCATGGTTATAGAACTTATTGCCAACATCGTAAGTTCCGATTTGGTTTCTTTTGTGTCGCTCATATAATCCCTACCTTTCAAACTTATAGAATAATTTTACAAAAGGTAGAAAAGGGGTACAAGGCGTTTTGTTGAGGTTAACTAATAGGTTGACATATCTGACACATCTGACGTTATTGACGGTTTTTGCAAGTAAGTCGATTTACGCTCTATACTAAGTGTACGTACGATGAATAAGCCGCTCGGATAAATAACCGGGCGGCTCTTTCGTTGAAATGGTAGGTGAAAGACATAGCGCTGAAAAAGTTCTGCATTAAGCTAGGATATCCAAAGCTGAAATCTGACACATATGTACCAAGGGCAGCTTTACAACCAGGAGCGGGGTACAACAGCTCAGAGAGGCTATGTCGCAAGTGAAGTAAAGCAATAGCGTGAGGTGCGGAACCCAAAAAACATGAACAGCGAAAAGTGGGAGCCATCCGGATTATCGGGTGGCTTTTACATTCGCTGAAAATCATTCTGTAGAAAAGCTTCCGAAAGTTCATAACCTATTAAGCGAGGCATGATAAAGTTTTTGCTTTCAATTGCAATTAATAAAAGAGTAATAATGTTGAAAATTTATAGCATGTAAAATATACTAGAATTGTAATCAACTGGATAAAAAGGAGAGAAAAAAATGAAGAATACTTTTAGAAAACTATTGTCTTCTAGTATGGTGTTGGTTGCGTTGACTATGAGTGCTCAATCTGCCTTTGCTAGTGATGGTTATGGCGATACCCAGAATGAGGCAGTTCTTATCAAAAAATACGGAAGCGCCTCCCAGACAATTTCCGATAGTAATGATGTAGATTGGTACAAATATGATAATCGAACTGGAGAGGGTATCTCTATCCTATTAGAATCTCCAATGAATAAAAACTATGATTTTGATGTGATCTATATCTCTGCTAATGGAAGAGTGAAAAATACATATTCACCAACCGATTCTGGACAAGGTGGTGCAGATGTTCTTGGCCTCCAGTTAGGTCTTGGTGATCAGGTATATATCAAGGTTTATGGACATAGCCCATCTGATTTTGGTACAGCAAGTCCGTATAAACTTACAATTAATTAATAGAAAAAGCACCCAATTTGGTTTAGACCCTATTTAGCAGATCATGAAAAAACACCTAGGCTGCAAACTGGCGTCGGTACTAAATCGGCGTCAGTTTGTTTAATTTTCTTGGTGGTCGATTGTTATTGTAAAAATGGATGAATTCCTCGATTCGTCTTTGTACCTCATTCATAGTTCGTATATCATAAGTATAGAGGGCTTCTATCTTGAGATGAGAAAAGAAAAGAAGTTTTCTCATAGAGGCATTGTCGTAACAATTGCCTCGACGGCCATGCTGATTTGGGCTTCAACCTTTGGCAGCATGTCGTGATAAGCGTAGGACGGACTTCTTTATGTGTATGCATAGCTGTGTCTACTGGGTTACTTGTTAGATATGAGAAGAATATGCATAAACTTCAATAAAAAAACACCCATTAATCGGGTGTTGAGCAGACAAATGCAATAATTTACATTAAAAAATAGTTAAGTCTTGATATTTTCCTAAATCAAATAGATCTTTTAGTAAACAATCCTCAACTTTTACTAAACCGATATCATTAAGGTTCTTTATCTGTAGATAATCTTCTTGATTGAATGTGGTGAAGTTCCAATATCCATTCGTTCGAGTAATGGAGTATCTTGATGCTTTATATTCAAACTCTATTTCACGTCCAAATTTTAAATCGGTCAGTAAAGATTCATATGTATAGTCCATACTTCCCCCTATAATCACCGCTTGATTTTTCTTAGTTTAATATCTTATTCAAAAAAAGTCGATGGGCGTTCATAATGCCCCATCGACTTTTTGAGTTTACTTGCTAGTTTGGATTAGTACCAATCTCCTCTAGATGGAAGTCCAACTGTTGGCCAAAACCAATCGTGTCTATGTGGAACATTTGGATGGGTTTTAGGATTGCCACGGTTTGTGTAATCTATATCCATTTCAGCTTCTCCGTCCCAATCATAATTCCGATGTTGGTAGAGTTCACCATCTTTAATCCAGTCTATTGAAGAATAAGCATCCAGATCGTCTTTGTTTCATCTTTCTCTTGAAGTTGTCAGCAGCTTCTTTTTATATTTTTGTCCTCGCATGGCATTATTCGTTTATTGTAATCCATGTTGCAGGTATGTCGAGCAGGGCAGATCCCGCACTGAATAAGGCTGTTTTTCGAACACAGAGGTGTATTTGTAACTTTATACCTATTGCTCGACCTTTCTATATCCGATACATCAAAAGAGTGGGCATCATTTCCTTTTTATATATAGATTGGATATCGGGAGTATCGATCAACATGAGCATCTTCCATCTGTATGGAAATCTTTACAGAGAGGAGGAGACTGTGTGCCCAATATTGAAGGTATTAATATCCAGCAGTCAAGTGCTGAACGCAAGAGCTACGTGGTTGTGGGAGCCATTTTATCATGCAGCAACGGAAGTAAACAGAGTCGGCTGAAAATGCCGTTCAGTCATGGTGTTTTTGTAAAAGGAAAGCCGCAAATGAACATCATGGATTTTGTTCCCAATGTTAACATCATGCCATTCGGAAAGTGCAACAGTTTACAAAATCCCACAGTCGCTTCTGCCACGGCAGCTAACAACGGTGTACTTACGCCAATGCCGTGCATACCTCTGACAACAATGCCATGGATAGATGGGAAAGCGGACAAAATGGTCGGCGGCCATCCGGCATTGCTAAATAAATCAACGAATATGTGTTTCTATTGTGGGCAGATCAAGATTGAAGATGACGGGCAGGATTTGGGTGGTGTGACATTAGGAAATCAGTCGTCACCAAATAGCGGGCCGTCTGCTGCTGATTTTGGACAAGGACCAGCTTGTGAGAAGCCACAGGAAAAGCCAAGCATGTGGGATAATTTCGTCAAAGGAATCTCGATGCTGGGAGACGTTCCTGCTGCGATGCAAAAAGCGGCAAGTGAGCTGCCAGGGGCTTTGGAGAAAGCTGCTAATGATTTGCCAAAAGGCTTAAAGAAGGCAGCAGAGGATTTGCCTAAGGGTGTTGGCGTGTTTGTAAGGGAAGGCTATATCGAGCCAATGCAAGAAGACTTGGATACGTTGCGGGATGAGGATATCGATCTTGAGGATGCACTTGCAATCAGTGGGCTTGCCGTACATGCACTGACATTGGGAAGAAGTAAAAATGCTAAGGATTTAGTGAATGCGTTAAAGAAGGGTAAGAAGGGGACGGGACAAGGTCTTAAAGTACCACAAGGACTTACACAGGCACAATTTGATAAAGTATCATCAATGATACGAGAAAATGTAGGGCATATAAGTGACGATATAGTTGTTCAAGGTAGCCGGGCAAAAGGAACAGCCAAACCAACTTCTGATATTGATATAGCTATTAGGGTTCCAGCGGAGAAATTTGATGAGCTAATACAAAACTCTTTTAGTAAGGTTAAGCCGCCTAATCCAGGGTCTGCTAAGGAGAAAACAATGCTTCATGCTATTGAAACAGGGAAAATTCAATCAGGAGAAGCGAAACTGAGTAGGTTCAGAGAACAACTTCAACAAGAGCTAGGTATGGATGTCGATATTTCAATCATTAAAATAGGTGGACCTTTTGATAACCCCCCATTTACACCACTCAAATAATCTGAGGTGATTTAATTGGAAGAAGAATTTGATTTATTTACGAAAATTTTTGTGGATGGCGACGTTGATAAAGAGATGCTACTAAATACAGTCTCAAACATTGTTATGGGTACTATTAGCGGTTCAAGCATATCGACGAAGCAAGCAGAAATATTTATTTTTAATAACGGTGATTTCGATGAAGACAAAAGAAATCAAGGGAATGATGGCTTTCTATATTACAAGTACTACCTTGAAATTGAACCAACTGAAGATGTGGGTTACCGTAACTATGTATTAGAAATATCTAATTTGCTGACAAAGTTATGGGATGCTGATTTTAAAGCAATAGCATCGTGCGATTTTGAAGACTTGCTTCCAAGAAAAGGCGGTTATAATTTTGATGAGCGTTAAAGGTTAAAACTTGCGAGTTTACAGCGCAACAACTAGATCGTACAATACAACTACAAACCAAACACAAAACAATCCAAATATTCTATAAACTTTCAAAAGCTCCTTTCAACTTGAACCATGAGTAGGAATGAGCTTTTTTTTGCATGCTCAAAATCAAAGGAGGATGAAACGAATGGCAAAACGTGAACTTTTAGGTACACGAATTTTGAAAGAGTAAGAGTATTGAGCCAATCGGAGGCTTGCATGTCCTAATCTCACACTTACCACTTAAGGATTGACACCTTGAATAAAAAGAAGCGCAGCATAATAATGTCTTAGTTCTTGGAAACATATCTTCGGAACGGCTATGGTCTCTAAAATGTCAAATCTGGTAAATTCAAGCAGGAATCTGTCGTTTCTAGTAGAATATAACCCTCAATAAGTAATTGAGGTGAAAAAGTTACATGCTGTTCGTCCTGTTTTCAACATTGGAATACCTCGCAATATTTGCTCTTATGACTACGCTATTTAGGTTTGGTTTTTTAGTGCATATCAACCGGATTCTCTTTGTGAGTCTGGTATTAATGCTTTTCTCGTTTGGGCTGCGACAATTTACGCCATATGGAGACTATGCAACCATAGCTCAAGTCGTCATCATCTTTGGGTCATTAGTCCTGGTATGGAACGTCAATTGGGGACATGCTGCCTTAATGACTATTATAACATCAGGAATATACTTGGGGATTCAAATGGTGGAAGTGTTCTTTCTGACCGTCATAGGAACCTTAGAGACAATTGAATCGCTAGAGGATCGAACCATCAACACAGGGTTCATATTCCAGACAATCTCCGCAGTACTCACCTTTGCATTATGCTATGGACTTCGGAAATGTAGACTGCAATTTACGTTTGTCAGAGATGGAGCGCCTTTCTTTATTTATCATAGAATCAACATGGTGATTTTGTCACTGATCATCGTAACAGGTGTATTGATAACGGTCTTATTTAAATTAGCAAGCACATATGGAATTGCTTCTTTAGTCTGGATCTTCTTTGGGATGGCAATCGGAATCACGATACTAGCATGGCTGGCTATAAAAAGGGATGGGGAATATGATTGAAACTCTTGCTGAAAGAATAGCCATACAACTAAAGTCGATCAATCCACATGAAACCAAGTCAGTCCCTACCATGAAGTTTGGGTTGATCCTTATCATCAACATGCTGCTCATCATTACAATTAGCCTTACCATTTCACTTATGATAGGGACGTTTCAAGGAACATTACTCACATTGGCCGGATTTTTAGTACTACGCCAATTTTCAGGAGGATTTCACTACTCATCGTCTGTCTACTGCACCATGACAAGTATAGCGGGAGCTGTATTCATCCCTCTCATTCCCCTTCCTACTGATTTTGTCACCCCGATTATTATCATCACATTAGTCCTAGTAGCACTTTTTGCACCGCAAGAAATGGAAATGCAATCACGACTATTCAAACAGAATCAGACTTTGCTCCTCAAGATCATCTCCATTATCATCGTCAGTTTATTATTTTTCATAGAAAGCGAGACACTGGTTAAGACCTTTTTTGTGCAAGCACTGACGCTCATTCCACTGAAAGGAGGTGGAAAAGATGAAAAATAAAGCGATGATGTTCGTAGCGAAGCATGTTTCAGCAATTGCTTCATTTGTTGCGGTACTGGCGGTATCTACCGCATCCTTTGGTTTCGTGGGGAAACCTGAAATTCCAGAAGAATTAAAGAAATAAGGAGTAAGGAACGGGGAAAACTGGTTGCCCCATTGCGATTCTGTAAATTTTAATTTTATGAACATCCACGTATGATTGTATTGTACTTATAGACTGCTTCTTTCAGATCGTTACCAATAACCTCATTCCCCTTGGTAGACAAGGGGCTTTCTTTTTTTATTGCGCCTGGTTCATTGGCGTCCACAACACTGTTTATTGAATCGTTAACGAATCAAAGGGGACTGTCGTTTAGTCGGAAAATCGACTTTTGAAACAGCCCCTTTCTCTTAACGCTTATTAAAACTTGGAAATAGCGAATTTAGCTGTAAAATTCATTTTTTTCATATAGGAAGAATTCGCTCCAGCTTGAAATTGTACAGAAATATTGCCATCTTTATCTGCTTTAAAGACGCGTCCGTAAGGTGAATTAGCTTGGTATGTACTAATCACTTGATTATCTGCATCAAAGACTGTATAAGAAATCGGGAATCCTGAATTGTTTACAAATATCGTAAGCTCTTCTCCCTTTTTAAGCGAAAAAGATTCTTTTTGCGTCACTTCGTATGAACTCAAAGAATAGTATTTCGTGACCTCTTGCATGTCTAAAGCTGTAGTTGCTGCGCTAGCTTTTGAGACTTCCAATCCTGGAACATTTGCACCCGAAAGTAGTGCAATTCCTAACGTCGCTGCTAAAATGGCTTTTTTCATTATCGTAATGCCTTCTTTTTTAGTCATTCTTGATCAAAAGTAAATATTTGGAAATTACAACCATTATAATCCTGTTGATAACTGTTATCAATAAGTTTTTTTGTAGATTACCTCTCACGCCGTGATAAAGAGGGCATAAAAAAAGAGAGTGATTCAATGGAATCAACATCCCCCTAAAAACGGCACACACATCCCTGTATCCGGACAAAACCCCTCATTCTCCACGCACAACCTCTTCGTAAACCCAGGCTCCTCCTGCGCAAGAAACTTAAAATAACAAACAATTTCGTGATTCCTTACGGCTAAACTATTCAACTGAAAATCCAACAAATGCTTCCGATCGACATGCTGGTAGTACAACCCTTTTTTCGTAAACGGAGGAGGGTACACCTTGGAAGGCAAAGTCGGAATAATATCATGAACATTCACGATCCGAACACTGTTCTTAACAGTCTCATTAAACCGCGAAGCAAAGACAGGATCTCCGACACGAGGGCTCCCATACGTATACACAAAAGGTAGCGTAAACTTCGTATTCACGGCAATATCCAAGCCGGCAAGTGCGGCCAAGCCTCCCCCTAAACTGTGCCCCGCAACAAATAGTCTTTTCGATCTAGGGAGGTTGCTCAACTCCCGAATCAATTCATCTCGCGCGGATTGGTAAATGCAAGTAAACCCACGGTGGGTTTTTCCTGCCTTTCTGACAAATCGATAAGGGACTTGATACAAATCTTGATCAGACTCATTGTCGTTAAACGTGCGTGTTCCCCGAAAAGCAACAACGATACTGTCGGGTGACTCGGCTACAAAACCAAATACCTCGGGCTCCGGCGTCTCAACACCAGCTAATGCTCGAATCGTCGAGCGCTGACGATACCCTTGTGGCAAGACAAGTGAATCTGTTTCAAAAAGCTGATAGGCCTGATGGACCATGGCCGCAAGTAAAATCGCATCTTCACTGTTATAAATACGATCGATCATTCATGTGTCTCCCTTTCTCGGTTTCAAGGCTGTAAAAGCTAGCATTTGCCTTGAAACGGAATACACGTATCGGTATCGGGACAAAACCCCGGATTTTCCACACAGAGCGTTTGGGCATAATCAGGGTCAAGCTGAGTGAGGTTATGAAAATAGCAGGCGATACTATCGTTGCGAGGCGTATTATTCAGTTGAAACGAGATCGGAAACTTGTTTTTTACATGTTGATAATAGATGCCTTCCTGGGTAAAAGGAGGTGGATATTTTTGGTCGGGGAAGGTAGGAAAAGGGTCGTGAACATTGACAATCCGCAAACTGTTTGGAACGACTTTATTGAACCGTGAAGCGAAGTGGGGGTCACCAATACGCGGACTGCCATAGGTATAAACGATTGGGTGTCTAAATTGCGTGTTTACCGCTATATCTAAAACTGCCAGCACAGCCAGAGCGCCACCGTAGTTGTGTCCAGTGATAATCAACTTTTTTGATGCGGAAAACTGATTTATTTTTCTCAGTAATCGATCTCGTGTTGACTGATACAGGCATGTAAATCCACGTGAGGTTTTCCCTGCATCTGTAACAAAAGGATAGGGAATTTGTAGGATGTCATAGGCTGCCAAAAGGTCTGCCGGATAGGCTGCGTACCCTCTGAAGGCAATGATGATTTCATCTTTTGATTCTGCCACAAAACCATACATATGTTCAGTTGGATTCTCTACGTTAGCTGAAGCTCGAATCGTGTATCGGAGTTGAAAGCCTTTGGGTAAGATAAGCTCCCCATTAAAAAATAATAGATAAGTCTGATAGCTCATGGCCGCAAGGAAAATGGCAGCCTGACTAGTAAACATGTTGTCTTCGTCCGAGAAAACCATGTAGACAAATTCCTTTCCTATTCGAATGTTACTTACCATGAGCCTATGTTTTTACGATGAAATGCGTGCTTGTATGAAGAAAATAAAAAGGGGGCGCGTACACGACGCTCCCCATTTACAAAGGTTTTGAGAGGATTTCAATTCCCACATCAATTGTTTTCTCTACTCCCATGAAGGTTAGAGATATTTTAGCCCTCTTTTTGTGCTTGTCCACTTTTTTGATAATACCTTCCAGTCCTTTTAGGGGACCAGATTCTACGATCACCTTTGAATTTTCCAGATAAACTTTTGAATAATCGACAACCTCACCGTTTCCAATGAGTTGGAGTATCGGGATGATTTCTTTTTCGTCAATGCTCGAATAATAAACGCCCTCATCTTGCAAATAGTAACTACGGTTATTGACCAAACGAAAGCTTCTAAGTGCTTTTTTGATTCTATGGAACATATCGTTAGTCATTTCAGTCTGAATAAGTACATATCCAGGAAAAATATTCTTCAGGACATTATACACAATGCCTGATTTTTTCTCAGGAACCAATCTCTTCGGCACAAGAGACTTTAAAGACTGCTCATTAAAATGGAGTTTGAGGTACTTCTGAACGACTTCTTCTTTACCAGAATCTACAAAGATGGCATACCATTTCAAGGTGAGTAATCCTTTCATTATGAAGTGGATTCGAAAATCTGGAGTTCTTTATGATTTCCAAAAAATGTGGTATTATACTAAATATATCCAATTTCTTTGTGTTATGCAATAAATGCAGTAGTCGTAACATTCGGCATAAATTTAAAGAGCTAGCTATATAAGCTTTTTATCGAAAGGAAAATCCCTTAGGGAATTTTAATCGATGTTTCGGCACGTTATTTACCCACGAACTGGGGAAGCTCTGCCCATTGGCATAGTAGGAGGACGGAAGGCGGAGATTGGATTGCATGTATTTCCACAGATCTCTACGAAAGAATTCGTTGTAAAAGGCACGGATAGAGAGTTTCGTGCAAGTTTGTGTATGGGCTGCTTTTGTGCTCCCGCTGATTTTTTTAAAATGGTAAAATTCCTGCATCGAAAAGAATTCGAGTACTATTTTCATCTGGAGTTTGAGCGGAGAGTAAAAAGCTACCTGACAGGGAGATATGTCGCCAAAAGAGCCGTTTCGGTTTTGACCGGAGAAGACAGCTTAGAGCGAATATGTATTGAACAGGGCATTTTTCATCACCCTGTCGTGAACCTACCGAATACAACCAATGTCCAAGTGAGTATCACCCACTGTGACGATCTTGCGGCAGCCATTGCTTTTTCGGAAGAGCTACCGATGGGAATTGATGTTGAGAGAATTAGCGTTGATAGAAATAAAGTTCTAGAGACGCAAATGACTGTGAAAGAGGGCAATTTATTTTTATGCTTGCCTTATTCCTATGAAACGACTCTCACTCTTTTCTGGACAGTCAAGGAAGCGTTGTCCAAAATTTTGAAGACAGGCCTAACAACTTCTTTTCATATCTTTGAAATAAGCCAAGTGGAGGAAAAGGATGGGGTTGTTTATAGTCTTTTTGAAAACTTTCCCCAATATCGTACTGCATCTTTTATCCTTGGCGACTATGTGTGTTCGATCACCTACCCGAAAAAGACCGAGTGGAATGTTGCTGTAGTAAAGGATGAACTTCAGGAGATAGAACCATCCATGACAAATCGCTTATGAATTCCCCACAAGCGGTCAAATGACCAGGCTGTGGGGAGTTTTCTTTATATAAACCTTTCATATATACAAAGGGTGCATCATACGTGGAAAAGCCTGTTGTGTTTCTGTTTTCTGGACAGGGTTCTCAGTACGATCAGATGGGGAAAGACCTTTTTGATTAGAATCCGCTATTTCGCTTAGGTTAGATGAAAAGGTACATTCCCTTTCTCATGGAAAGCGAATAAGCCCGACGATTGTC
Organism: Brevibacillus sp. Leaf182; assembly: GCF_001423865.2. Classification (NCBI taxonomy): domain Bacteria; kingdom Bacillati; phylum Bacillota; class Bacilli; order Caryophanales; family Paenibacillaceae; genus Brevibacillus; species Brevibacillus sp. Leaf182. Next base: position 103,672 of record NZ_LMPN02000030.1, read on the forward strand.
TGGGGAGCAGTTTGGGGGAATTTGCGGCTGCGAAAGCGGAAGTCTTTTTCAGTCCCGCACCTGAGTACCTGATAGAAAAAATGGTGCAAGAACAGTTGCTTTCATGCTTGGGGCGGATTATTTGCCATTAGCTTGCTGCTCGCTGGAAATGTAACGACAAGTACGCTCTTGTTCAGGGTTTTTTACTGCTTTTTACTGGATCGACCAGGCGTATATCGTGAATGAAGAGAGAAGCCGGAACTGGTAGATCAAGCGATCGAGGATGTATTGCGCTTTCGTCCGCCAGCACAGGTTTTGATGCTCAAGGTTCAAGAAGATACGGATATGTTCGGAAGTCTGATGAAAAAAGGCGCGGCTTATTGTTGCGACAGGTTTGGTTTTCCTAGAAAATAAAGAAGTAAGGAAAATAGAATTCCTTACTTTTCAATACTTATCTTTCCGAATCACCAAATAAACAATCAACCCAATAATCGGAAAAAACAATAACGCAATAAGCACAATGATGGAGAACTCCTTGCTATTCCCACGTCTTCTCGCATCACGGTATGCCCAAATACTGATGACAATATTAATCACGTTTAAAAATAAGATGAGAAAGAGCGGGAGGAACACAAAAAAGGTAGAGGGAGCATCGCCTACTTGAACCAAAGGATCACCTGCTTTTGAATGTTTTCAAGACTTTCCCAATTATATATAAAGATGAGAGAATTGTGTAATGGATTTATTCTGTGCCAGTAAAAATTGGTATAATTGGAATGTATTGTTTCAACAACTTCTTACCATCCTTGGAGGCACTTCCCACTCGAATGGAAGAGTGAAACCGAACTCCTATACCAGAAGAAAGATTATCAGAAGAATACGGAAGAAGAGTTAGCGGTGACGATTCCTCAGAAGTAGGAACCCAAAACCCTCTATGTGATGTAGAGGGTTTTGGCTATGTTTTGGAAGGAAACTTCCCCCGAACCTCCTCTAAAAAAGCCTGCACTGCCGGGGTCAAATAACGACTTTTCATATACGCCAAATAAACCGTCCGCTCCAACGCAGGCGAATCAATCGTTTTCCGAACAAGCGAAGCATCTGTTGATCCAGACAAATAGTTCTCCGGAATAATCGTTACCCCCAGATTCTCCCTCACTAGCGTTAACGCGGTTTCAAATCGCTCAATCTCAAATTTGATTTGTGGGTGGACTTGTTCAAACGAAAAGGCGGTTAAAATATCCTCCCTCGTCTGAAATCCCTCTGTACTAATGATGAATGGCTCCTTAGTCAAATCTTTCAACCGAACCGATTCCTTTTCCGCCAATGGATGATCTTTGTGTAGCACCAGCATTAACCGCTCATCATACAGGGGAAATGTTTCGATATCTTCTTCATCGATAAATTGGTTGGTTATGAGTAAATGCGTATGATACTTCCGCAGTGATTCTTTGACAGCTTTCCCGCTCAGCACCTCGATTAGCTTGATGTTAATAGAGGGAAAACGCCCCTGATATCCGCGAATGACTTTTGGAATCCAATGCTTCACGGACTCAATGATGCCGATGATGAGATCTCCGCTGCCAGTCAGCTTTACTTCTTCCATCTCTTTTTTCAACATGTTCATTTGGGAAAGAAGCAGCAGCGATTTCTGATACAAAATTTTACCAGCATCCGTTAATTCCATTTTTCTTGTGTTTCTCTCGAGCAGTGGAGAGCCGACTTCTTGCTCCAGATTTTTGATCGCGTTACTTAAGGAAGGCTGTGAAATATGCAGTTTTTGTGCGGCTTTGGAGTAGCTCAACTGATCGCAAACTGTCACAAAATAGTGCAAATGTTTGATGTCCAACTGGATCGCCTGCCTCTATTTATAGCTTGAAGCTATCAATTTATTTAAATTATATATTAGAAATAATAAGTTTGTCATTATATAATCAATAAACAAAAGGTTCAGAAAGGATGAATAGCTTGCCAAAGAGTGTATCAGCAGATTTGTGGACCGGCCGGACTGACCATACGGAGAGACGAAGCAGTTTTCGCTATCATCAGATTGTAGAAATAAAGGACTTGGATACATTGCAAGCTGCCAAGGATCGCACAGTCGCTATCATTGGGTTTGAATGTGAAGAGGGAGTGAGACGTAATCAAGGACGATTAGGTGCAGCCAAAGCTCCAAACACAATTCGGCAAGCGCTTGCAAGCCTTCCTTGGAAGGTGAAGGAAGGAAAACGGATTGTTGATGTGGGGAATGTTTCTTGTCCAAACGAAGAGCTAGAAGCTGCCCAGGAAGAGTTGGGGAACGCCGTCTCTGCCATCTTTTCCAAAGCCATGACGCCCATTATTTTAGGTGGAGGCCATGAGACATTGTATGGACATTACGTAGGTGTCCGAAAGCATATTGGAAAAGAAGCTTCTCTGGGCATTATCAATATTGACGCTCATTTCGATTTGCGTTCCTATGAAGTTCAGCCTTCATCGGGGACGATGTTTCGGCAAATACTAGAACATGACAAAAATAGTAGCTATTTTGTGTTAGGGATTCAGCGTTTCGGAAATACGCAGGAGCTATTTGATAAAGCAGATGAGCTCGGTGTCCGTTATGTGTATGAAGAAGAGATGACAGACGCACGAATGGATGAAATTACTTTATCTGTAAGCGAATTCATCGAAAAACACGATCATGTCATGCTGACGCTATGTACGGACGTTTTAAACGCAGCTTTTGCACCGGGAGTAAGTGCTCCATCTCCTTTTGGCTTAACACCAATGGTTGTCCGCACTTTGATCCGTACCGTTGCCGCTCATAAGAAAACGCTTTCTTTTGATATTTGTGAAGTGAACCCGATCTTAGATGAAAACGGCAGAACAGTAAAGTTAGGTGCTTACTTGACGAATGAAGCCATCATGGGATTACTAGAGAACAACTAAGGGGAGACAACTATGACGTTAGCGCTTAATCAAGTAACGACGATTTTTCTCGCAGTAGCACTTCTCGTATTAGGTACATTCCTCGTAAAAAAGGCTAGTTTCTTGCAAAAGTTTTGTATCCCGGCACCAGTAGTTGGGGGCTTGTTGTTCGCTATCATTGCAACGGCTTTGAAAGCGACCGGAATTTTACAAATTACATTGGATACTTCCTTGCAAAGCTTGTTCATGCTCACGTTCTTTACTACCGTTGGATTGGGAGCGAGCTTTAAGCTGATCAAGCTTGGTGGTAAGCTGCTCGTTATTTACTGGATCGCCTGTGGATTTCTGGCTTTGGCACAAAACGTAATTGGTGTGTCTTTGGCTTCCGTGTTCGGCATTCATCCATTGATCGGGATGATGGCAGGGGCTGTTTCCATGGAAGGTGGACATGGAGCTGCTGGCGCTTTTGGACAAACGCTTGAGGATATGGGCATTCAATCTGCGTTGGCGATTGGGATCGCAGCAGCTACTTTTGGCCTTGTAGCAGGGGGCTTGGTTGGCGGACCGACTGTGAAATATTTAGTTGCCAAATACGATCTGAAGCCGACGGAAACCGAAGAAGTAGTAGAGACAGTAGAAGAAAAAGGACAACCGATTCACTCGAATACCTTCTTCATCCAAGTCCTGCTGATTACATTCTGTATGGCATTGGGAACGTATTTGGGAGAATTGTTCTCGACTGCAACCGGATTTGTTTTGCCAGGTTATGTGGGAGCGATGTTTGTAGCGGTGATTGTCCGTAACATCGTAGATAAGCTCAGTCCAAAGGCAATCGACATGAAGAGCATTAACCTGATCAGTGATGTTACGCTAGGAATTTTCCTGTCCATGGCACTGATGAGCATCAAGCTGTGGGAAGTTGCCGATCTTGCGCTTCCAATGCTCGTGATTGTCTTTGTTCAAGTAGTATTCATCGTTTTGTTTGGGATTTTCGTCCTGTTCCGTTTGCTTGGCAAAAACTACGACGCCGCAGTCATGGTCGCAGGCTTTACAGGACATGGTCTGGGCGCTACACCAAACGCAATGGCGAATATGGCGGCAGTAACCGGAAGATTTGGTCCTTCAAGAAAAGCATATCTGGTCGTTCCGATCGTAGGTGCCTTCCTGATTGACGTGTTCGCAATGCCGATCATTATTACCACGATTAATTTGTTTAAATAAAGACGATTCAAAAATCCCTTCATGCTGGAGAAAGTCGAGCTGGAGGGATTTTTTGTGTTTATATTCACTTCTGCATGCTCTCTACGGCTTAGTATTTTACAAATAACAGAAAGAAAAGGAAATGATTTCTTGACTGTTCGCGTTGTGTTCGTATATATTTAAATAGGAACATGTGTTCTTGTTTTTGGAGAACTTTGCAAAGATAATCTTACCCAAAAACTTAAATTTCAGGGGCGCGATGTGGGATGCTGGTTTGGCTAGAGACAGCAGGAAGGGGATGAAAAGGGGCAGCAACTCTTAAGCAAATTTGAGGCACTGATGCAGAGAGTCAAGGTTTGCACTAGTAGAAGCTAATGGATAAAAATTTAGTTTTTTTTGCGAAAATTGTAACGTATTGTCATTTCTTGCGTATTAATTGGCAGAAACAAACAAAAAGCGGAAAATGTGGAGGGAAGAAGAATGAGAGAACTTCATGCTGATGTGGTAATCATTGGGGGAGGTACTGGTGGCTGCGCAGCAGCACTGGCAGCAGCGAAATCAGGAAAATCAGTCATTATGACGGAAGAGACCGATTGGATTGGCGGTCAATTCACGAGTCAAGCGGTACCGCCGGATGAGCATCCATGGATCGAACAGTTTGGTTGCACGCGCAGCTATCGTACATTCCGTGACAGCGTTCGTGACTATTACCGTAATCATTATCCAATGACGGCAGAGGCACGCGTCATCCCGAATCTTGACCCTGGTAACGGTTCGGTAAGTCGCCTATGCCACGAACCAAAAGTTGCATTAGCTGTTTTTTATCAGATGCTTGCTCCTTACATTAACAGCGGTAGACTTACTATTCTGACGAATCACAAGCTGCATGCCGTTCGCATGGCTGGTGATAACGTGCTGTCGATCACAGTAGAAGATCGGAAGCATCATGATTTTCATGAACTGGTAGCACCTTATTTCTTGGACGCGACTGAATGTGGAGATGTACTCCCGCAAGCCGGCGTAGAATACGTACTTGGCGCTGAATCAGTCGATCAAACAGGAGAGCCAAATGCTGTTGTCGGGCCGCCGCAGCCAAATGATATCCAGGCGTTTACGTATGTCTTTGCCATGGACTATTTGGAGGGAGAAAATCATACGATTGCCAAGCCGGAAACGTATGACTTCTGGCGAAACTACAAAGCAGATTTCTGGCCGGACAAGCTGCTCAGCTGGACAGGCTCCAATCCGCGAAATACTGCTGAATCAGTACGATATGAGCTATTCCCAGGTACTAAATATTTCCCGCTCTTCACGTATCGTCAGGTTGCTGACCCGAAAAACTTCCAAACCGGTTTGTACAAGAGTGGCGTATCGCTTGTAAACTGGCCGCAAAATGATTACTGGCTGGGCTCGATCATTGATGTGCCAGAGGAAGAGCGTCAGCGTCACCTCTACGGTGGTAAACAACTGAGTCTCTCCCTTCTGTATTGGATGCAAACAGAGGCTCCTCGCCCAGATGGTGGACAAGGGTATCCAGGACTGCGCCTACGCAAGGATGTAGTGGGAACAGAGGATGGACTGGCGATGTATCCGTATATTCGCGAATCCCGCCGGATCAAAGCGGAGTTCACCGTATTGGAGCAGCATGTGAGTGCATTTGTCCGCAAAACAGGCAAAGCAGAAGCCTTCGAAGATTCTGTTGGAGTTGGTAGCTACCGAATCGATCTACATCCGAGCACAGCGAACCGCAATTACGTCGATGTGTCTACCTATCCGTTCCAAATTCCGTTGGGCAGCTTAATCCCTGTGCGTGTAAATAACCTGCTGCCAGCGGGCAAAAATCTTGGGGTTACGCATATTACAAATGGATGCTTCCGTCTCCACCCAGTAGAGTGGAACGTCGGTGAAGTAGCTGGTTATTTGACAGCGTATTGCTTGCAACATGGCCTGACTCCACGCGCTGTCCGAAATACTCCTGATGAACTGAAAAAGTTCCAAGCGTTCTTGTACACGGAAGGCGTAGAGTACTTCTGGCCAACCATGTACGCAGTGTAAGAAGTTAGACGATCTGGTTGCCTGAGTTCGGGATTTCACCGAACTCAGGTTTTTTTATGATGAGAGAAAGATCAACCAACTTCAAGGCAACTGAGTGACATGAGGGGGCTTTCGATAAGCAAGCCGCAAGATTTCCTCGACAGTTTCCTGAGGCGTCTGCTCGGAAGAATCGATCCACATGCCAAGTTTTGGCGTTTCGGTCTGCAAGATTTTATTGAGGTGTGGAATCGTCCAAGCCCCATACCCCGTTTTGGAACGGGAAGCTTCTCTCGCTTCAATCGTTTTTTCATTTGGCGTGAGTACGACAACATACAGCGGACGATTCCGAATCATTTCAACAAATTCGCCCAAAAAGGGGCCGATCACAACATCTTGTACAACGACATTAAATCCTTCTTCAAAAAAAGTGTCTGCCGTAGAGGCTGCTATTTTGTAGCGCAACCGTAATTGACGAATGGCTTCTTCTGACGGTTCAGGCATATATTCCTCTCTGCCATTTACAATCATTCGTCGGAACGAATCACCACGCAGATGAACGCCTCGAGTCAGCTTTTCAGCAAGTAACTGGGCTACTGTTGATTTTCCAGAAGCCATAATCCCCGTAACGAGAAAAATACTTCTGTCTGGAGTGTAAAGATTGGCATTCTCTTGCAACATCATCATCCCACCTTACTCATGCGATTTTATGTGAATTCTTTTGTGGTAATCCTTGGATAATTCTCGTATTTTAGAATCATAACATGGCGGTCATTGTAAAGCGATTAAGAAAATGAGGGGATACTTTATCATGATAGGTCCTATTTTTTTGCGCGGGGAATTAATAGAGAAATTTCGGGAGCATCTATTGAATGTGTCATATCATCAGGTCATTCATCAAGGAATAAGCTGCGTTGACAACGAAATGAAGAAGGTAAGCACGGATGATGTAAATGAGATCATCAATCAATTTGTACATGCGCGTTTCCCTATTGTTTGTTCTGCTGGGAGTAAAAGCTCCATACCATTTTGGGACTACCATCTCGCCTTACAATATGACGAGGATAAGAGAACAGCTATCATCTGTGAGCTACTCGTGCGTGAACCAAATCAGGATCATTGTAGAAAAGCGTTACTCATGGCGTATTATTTATTGGTGAATCCGAAGATGGGCGTAGAAAGGATACAAGCCCCCATGAATCTGTCCAATTTGGCTGATTGCAAAGAATTTGAAGCTATCTGCATGGAGTTCGTTCCGCGCCAAAACACTACATATTTGTCTTAGAAGAACAATCACACATGGAGGTGCCAGGTATGGTGAACCTGATCAAAATCAGAGCGAGTGTATTTATCCCCCTGTCATGGACGGAACCGAGGACGGATCCGCAAACAGGAAAAATCATTCAATTCGAAGGCGATTCACGTGAATTTACCCCGTATGCTGTTAACACCATGCGGTCCAGAGTCGAGCAAGAGGTTGTCGTAGACTTTATGAAAAAAGAAATGTTTACTTATCAGAACACGGGAATCACAACAGAGAAGATCACGAATCCAGATGGCTCGATTCATTTCCGAAAAGGAAAAGCGAGTACTGAGAGCATTCTGTGCAGGAACATGGTATGGAAATCGGATGAAGAAGTGAGCTTTGAAATGAGCGCAAGTGCGAGCAATCCCCTGAATGAGCACGCGCCTCCGGTTGATTACTTATTATCGGTAACGGCGAAAAGGGATGGTTTTGTACAGATCGAAGGAGCGCATGATGGCTTCCCTTGCTTTGAATTTTATAAGCAAGCGGATTTTGGGCCGTTTGAAACGATTTATACTCATGATTTCCGCGAAACAGGTGATACTCCGGCAGCCCTGGCTGGAGAGATGGAAAATCACTTTCGTAAGATACTGTAGACAGACTGCTGCGATCGTTCTGGTCCTCGGAAAGAGGAGGAGCAACGCACAAGCAAGTCACCAAACATCTCCCATCCTACGTTTGCGAGGAGGTTCTTATCGTGAGTAATCCGACTATGTTCAATCAGTTCCCACTCATCGAAACAGACAGATTGATTCTTCGACAACCTGATCAACAAGACATAGAAGATATTTTTGAAGTGCTGTCACATGAAGATGTGGCGAGATATGTAGGGATAGCGAGGTTTCAATCGATAGCAGATGCTGAAAATGAACTTCGATGGTATCGAGACTTATTTGAACAAAAACAGGGACTCAGGTGGGCGGTCACGGATCGTTCCACTGGAAAATTTCTTGGTAGCTGCGGCTACAAAAATTATCATGCTGTACATAACAAAGCGGAGATTGGATATGATCTGAATTTTTCGTGGTGGAATAAGGGGATCATGTCGGAAGCATTGCGGCCCATTATCGCGTACGGTTTTACGCATATGCATCTAAACAGAATAGAAGCAGACGCAGATACCCGAAATACGGCCTCCATCCATTTGCTCCAAAAATTTGGCTTTCAAGTGGAAGGAATCCATCGAGAAACGGAATTTGAAAATGGGATGTACATTGATCTTGTGAAGCTGGCACTGCTTCGAAAAGAATATGAGTTGAACTCGTAAAAGAAGCGTAGTCGATAAGAGACGGGGGATTGTACGGAATCTTTCATCGTACAGACCCCCCGCTCATTTTCTCCCCACCTCTACAGCCACTCGCAAAGCAGACTCAATCGCCCCTTGAATCCAGCCGTGATGTTCATTCGAGGTGTGCTCCCCCGCAAAATAAATTCTTCCCTCCGGCGTACCAATGTAGGGAGTTAATTCTGTCTCCTGCAATGGCTTGAACAAGGCAAAGGCACCAGCAGCATGAGGCTGCAATGCCCAATTATGTGTAATCCCCGTAACGAAGGTAGTGTACACCTGCTCTCCATGAATGTCAGCCAGATGCTTTACCGCTTGCATCACTTGTTCTTCTTTCGACATGCTGAGCCACGGAAGGTCGTCATCCTCCCAAGTGTAACTGACCAATACGACACCCCCAGGCTGATCAAAACCATGGTTGGGAAAGTAGGAGAGGCGAATAGGCGTATCCGTTACGGTTTGTCCGTGCCTTATTCCCTGTGCTTCCCAGAAGCGCTGAGAAAACTGGACGCCTATTTTGGATGAGGAAACATAGTGGAGTTGACGAATGGCTTTCCATTTTTGATAGGAAAACAGGTCGTACGGTTCAACCTGAACAAACTGCAAAACGGTAAAAGGGATGGTAATAATCGCAATATCACCAGTCATCTGAAACAGTTCGTCTGTGTCGGTACGCACGCCAGAAATGGTAATTTGATTTCCCGTCTGGACGATTCGCGTCATTTTATGCCGGAAGTATATATTGTCCTGTAATATGGGGAGAAATGCCTGTGGTAGCTGGTCAAATCCCCCTGCTATTTCGTAAAAACGTGTAGAAGGATCGAACAGGATGAAGTCTCGTAAAATTTCGGGAAAGGCGAGCTCAGGGAATCCCTCGAAGCCAGTCATGACCTTGATCATATCGATAGCGGGGGCGGATAAGGAAGGGCCAACAGGATTGAAGCGCAAGAATTGATCCATGGAAAAACGATCATATTTTTGAACAATGATGGGCCAGTTCGTCGCAGGATTGAGTTTGATGAAGTCAATGACAGGACGAATGGCTTGCCCGGCTAAGTCATTGAAAGTACGGCCTTTTTCATGTGGCGCTACAGGGAAGCGGAGGATGTCGGGATCGCGTTGATAGATCCAACGTCTTGTTTTGATGCCATTTATTGAGATGATGTCGTTCGGAGAGTTGTTGATAAACGGATGTAGGGGAAGGGAGAATTTCTTCACGTATGCCAGGGTAAGTTCGTGTGTGTGAGGAATACGCATGGCGCCAGCTTCTAGATAATGGCCGTGGGTAAAAGGAGAGCGCAATGTGTAAACTCTGCCGCCTATCCTGTCCGCAGCTTCCAAAATCGTTACGTTGTGTCCCGCTGCTTTTAGCAATGAGGCTGAAACAAGACCAGCTATCCCCGCCCCGATGATGATGATATTGAGGGGGGAGTGCGTTCGTGGGAGACCATTGCGAATAATGGACAGCATGTCAGGTTGTGTGAAGGAGAAGGAGGGATTATCCATCAAACGTCCCCTTTCCATTATTTTCCGGTACTATAATCTATTCCGTGGATGACACAGGTATGCGTTGAGTAAGCCGATCATACAGAACCCTACCATTTTCATCCAAGAAATGATAGGATGGAGAAAAGGGGAACAAATGATCGGAGGGGTTTGCATGTTACCAGCGAATGTTATCTGGAAACCAACGACAGGTGTCGGATATGAGCACTTGAGAATACGGGAGGGCTCGAACCGAATCCACGTAAATAGTATGGTGATCGGGAGGCTGGATGACGCCACTCTAACACGAATCCAATATGAAATTGTCCTTGATTCAAATTGGGTCACGCGAGAGGTTTCACTAGCAATCATGGGCGAAGAAGGAGCTTTGCATCTCTCATCGGATGGCAAGGGAAATTGGACGAACGAGGTGGGCGAGCCCATTCCTGAGCTCTTTGGCTGTATTGATATCGATATTTCTTGTACGCCTTTCACGAATACACTGCCGATCCGCCGGTTGTCGTATTCTCCAGGGGAGCCACAGTCTATCCAAGTAGCCTATTTCTCAGCCCATGAGCTGACGTACAGACAAGTGCAACAGCAATATACATTGCTCGAAAGCAATGGGGGCTCTTTTGTCTATCAATACCGGGAGGAACGTTCGTGGAGAATATCACGGTCGATACAAGTGGGTTGATTCTGAACTATCCAGACCTGTTTATTCGTGAGCAGGTGTAGGGAGCAAGGAGCGTGTCTAGCATGGCTGAAAGGTTTATTGCGGGGATACTGGCCAGTTTTTTATTTACATTTGGGATTGCACTTCTGTATTTTCAGGATCGATCCTCAGTTCTTCTCGTTGCGATGTTTACGTTCCCAACGGTGTTTTTGTTAGGGATTCCGCAATCTCTCGCCATTGATTGGGTCATGAAGCGATTACCATGGAACAAGGGAAGTCTCCTTTTCCTACTGGAGGCGCTACTGTACATCGTGGCTGGAATCATTGCAACCATGATGCTTTTCTTAATCGTTACGCATACCTTTAAGCTGCTTCTCAAGTTTTATGTCCTGGGCGTAGCTGCATCTTTGCTTTATTTTGTTTGTCTGCGCTTCTTAAGGCGTAAAAAGAAATCCCTGCATGTAGCATAAGGAAAGGAGCGAGTGCCATGAGTGAATGGGTACAAGTCGTGTCAGGCAACATTTTAGAAGCTACGGAAAATATCATCGTGCAGCAGGTCAACTGCATGGGTGTGATGGGAGCAGGGCTTGCCAAGCAAATAAGAGCCAAATACCCAAGCGTTTATACAGAATACAAACGGCATTGCGAGCAGTATACGGATGCACGGGGAGACCTCCTTGGACAAGTACAGCTTTGCCAGGTTGGGGAGGGGAAGTACATGGCCAACCTTTTCGCACAGCTCGGTTATGGAAAAAAAGGAGTCTACACGAAATATGACATGCTGCAAAAAGGATTGGAAGAAGTTCTCGCCCTGGCGAAAAAAGAAAATCTGACCATTGCCATTCCATACGGGATCGGCTGCGGTTTAGCAGGCGGGGACTGGGATGTGGTAAGAAAACAGCTTGACGATATTTTTGCTGGTTATGGCGTGAAGGTGTACAAATTCGAAGCGGATTGACGGCAGAGGATCATATGCGCTATAGTGGAGAGAACCATATCTAGGGAGAGATGTTGATGTCGGCGGTCGTTCTTAACTAAAGCAATTCCATAGTAAAGGTCTTGATTCATCATTCGAAAATTTTGCCATGAAGCAAAGTTTTTTTGTGCTGGGTGATAATCGGCCTTGGAATTAGTTAAGAACAACGGATATCATACAATGCCTTAGGTGAAAACCCTATCATTGCGCCCAAAATCCGTGCTGTGTTCAGCGCGTTTTTTTATTTGGTTGCGTTTTGTTTAGGTATCCCAAAAAAGGGCGGAGAATGACATTTGTTCATTCTTCGCCCTTTTTTATTTTGCATAAAAAAGGAGAAATCAGACATGAATGAAAAAGCATTACAGCGTCTCGAATACGACAAAATCAAAGAAAAGGTAATGGAATACGCGTTATCGTACGCAGGGAAAAAGCATGTAGAACAAATGATGCCGCTGGATTCTGTCAAAGTAGTGCGAAGCAAGTTGGACGAAACAGCAGAAGCCAAGAACATCCTGCAAAATGGAGCTAGTGTACCGATTCCAGCGCTGGAAGGGATGGAGAAGATCCTTTCCCTCTTGGGGACGGGATATGTATTTGGGGTAAACGATTTTACAAATCTGTACCTGTTCCTAACGAGTTGCTCACAGCTAATGAAGTACATGGCGACAAAAGCACAATTGGCGCCACGCGTAAGCAGCTATGCAGCATCGATGTACGACGCCACAAAATTGAAGAACGAAATCGAACAATGCATTCGTCATGGGCAAGTTGTCGATTCCGCCAGCAAAGACTTGTTGAAGGTGCGTAAACGGATTATCGTATTTGAAGAGCGTCTGAAAAGACAACTGGATTCCATCATGAACAAATATCGTTCGATCATGCAAGAAAATGTCATTAGTACACGCAATGGACGTTATGTCATTCCCATCAAAAAAGAACATCGCAAGCAAGTGGCTGGTAGTGTTTTAGATGAATCGGCGAGCGGTCAAACCGTCTATATGGAACCGACGGAGATCAGCACCGTACAGTTTGAACTCACAGCACTCAAGGCAGAGGAAGAACGCGAAGTAACAAAAGTACTGATGCAATTGTCCGCGTTCGCAGAAGAATATACGCATGAACTCACCGTGAATGTCGAGACCGTTGGAATGTATGACTTCCTTTTCGCAAAAGCGAAGTACGCATTGGCAATCGGAGGTGCGAATGTCGAACTAAACGAAAAAGGGATCATCGATGTCAAAGAAGCACGGCATCCGCTACTCGGTCCGAAAATGGTGCCGCTGCATATGAAGATTGGTCGAGAGTACAAATCGCTTATTATTACAGGGCCCAATACAGGCGGGAAAACATTGACGTTGAAAACCATCGGGCTTTTAACCATGATGGTGCAGTCGGGTTTGCTCGTACCTGTACAGGAAGGCAGTCGCTTTGCCATTTTTCGCAACATCGCGGTAGATATTGGGGATGGACAAAGCATCGAGCAAGCGTTAAGCACGTTTTCCGCGCATATTCATAATGTCCTGGAAATCTTGCAGATCACTGATGCCTCGACCCTCGTTCTGATTGATGAGATGGCTACCGGTACAGATCCAGGAGAAGGTGTCGCCCTGTCGATTGCAATTTTGGAGGAGCTGCATCGAAGAGGCGCGACGGTGATTGTGAATACACATTTCAACGAAATCAAAAATTTTGCCTCCGCAACTGCCGGGTTCCAAAATGCACGAATGGAGTTCGACGAGGAGACCTTGCAGCCACTGTATCGCTTGCGAATCGGAGAAGCTGGCCAGAGCTACGCATTTCTGATCGCACTGAAGCTGGGTATCCCGTCTGAGATGATTCAGCGTTCACGGGAAATTACTCGGAATGGATTCACAACTACGACTTCCACTGCGGAAAGGCTGGAACAATACCAAGCCGTCGAGCAGGAAGAGAATGAGGCTCCCCAATACGTGGAGACACGGGTGATAGAAAAGTCGGAGGAAGTGGCAGTAGAAGGAGAAGCGGAGAGGCGTGAGCAATCTTCACAGGAGATTTCCGAAAAAGCAGCAGATACGCCAGCCACGCCTGAGCGAGACAAACCATTTGCTGTTGGTGATTGTGTATTCATTTCCTATCTGGGGAGAACCGGCATTGTGTTTGCTGCGGAGGACTCCAAAGGTATCGTTGGCGTCATGATTCAAAATCAGAAATATAAAATCAACAGAAAGCGCCTCGCCTTGCATATTGAGGGCAAAGAACTGTATCCGGCCGATTATGACATGGACATCGTTTTCGAGACAAAAGAGAACCGGAAGAAACGTAAAATGATGAGTCGCAAGCATGTCGAAGGATTATCGATCGAGACGAAGCGGGAGGAGTGATGAGTAAAGGCAAAAAGCCGATTTTCTCTAAGAGAGAATCGGCTTTTTGATGTTGATTGGAATCGGTGATTTACTCACATTTTTCTCTTTTCCCTCGCTGTAGGGCTGTACGGAAGCTACTTCCACAGCCACAGGTTGCGATTGCATTCGGGTTTTGGATCGTAAATCCACCCATCATTCCCGTCTCTTTGTAATCGATTTCGACGCCATCGACATACGGATAGCTTTCCGGATTGACGACCAGCTTCACACCATCCATCTCAATTGTGGTGTCGCCTTCTTGATACGTATCATCAAAGCCGAGTCCGTAGGTCATTCCGGAGCACCCTCCGTCCTTCACCCCAAAACGAATGAAGAGAGCAGAGCTTTCTTGTTCGAGCATATGTTGAATGCGAGTGACGGCAGCTTCGCTAATTTGAATCATCGTAAGACCTCCCTTTTTATGCTTACTGTTCACCTACGATCACAACCTCAGGTACAAGGAGAATCCCTGATTGGCTGTGAACCTTTTCCTGAATCTGTTTTATGAGTGTCGATACATCAAGTGCGGTGGCAGTACCGGTATTCATAATAAAATTGGCATGCTTGCTCGATACTTCCGCGCCTCCGTACCGCATGCCCTTTAGGCCTGCATCTTCAATAAGCTTTGCAGCAAAATGGCCTGGGGGATTTTTGAATACACTGCCCGCACAGTCAAACGGCAGAGGCTGTGTTTTTAAACGTTTTTCTTTATACAGGTTCCACTGAAGCTTGATGCTTTCGCTGTCGCACGGAGTCAGCTCAAAAACGGCTTCCGTGATAATGACAGTAGTCTCTTGCAAGGAAGAGTGGCGATAAGAAAAATCCAAATCTGCGGCACGCAAGGAGCGAATGGCTCCCGTTTGCGTGATCACTTCTGCTGAATGGAAGATGTCCGATATATCTGATCCGTTCGCGCCTGCATTCATATACACAGCGCCGCCGACAGACCCGGGTATTCCGCCTGCGAACTCCAAGCCACTGAGCCTGTGCTTGTTTGCTAATGCTGCAAGCTTGATCAAGGAGTAGGCGGCCCCTGCGTAAATCTGATTCCCTACGATTCGGGCATAGTCCAAAGCCTTGTTTAATGTAATGACTGCGCCACGATAACCCTTGTCTGTGACTAAAAGGTTGGAGCCCTTTCCCAGCACCATCCATGGGACGTGATGTTCATTCAGTATTTGCAGGACCATGATCAGTTGGGATTTACTGCTCGGTGTAATCAGTAAATCCGCTGGTCCGCCAATTTTCCAGGTAGTATGTGCCGCCAAAGGCTCCTGATAAGTCACTTCAATTTGTCGTTCACGGAGAAGGGAGAATACAGGTTTCATTCGTTTCACCTATCCTTCTTGGAAAAAAGCACCTTGCTCTACAATCACAGTATAGGCACTATTTTATATATATTCAACTAAAATGTTTAATAAATTGCAGTTATGTAGGTCTCACGATGGACAAAGAATGTCACTTTATAAACATGTTTGTTGAATTAGTTATACAAAGGACATATACTGTGAGCGTATCGTTCTTTTCCAATAAAGGGGCGAAGAGAAAATGGAGAGATATAGACATCTATCAACACGTGAATACATTCTATTGTTGCTGAAAAGGGAAGGGGAGCTCAGCACAAAGGATTTGCAAAACAGGCTGGAGCTCACAAAGGTAGCTGTCAGCAGGCAAATGATCTACTTGGAAAAAGACGGTTTTGTTGTGTGTAGAGTAGGCCGTCAAAAAGCAGGAAGACCGATGCACTACTACACGTTGACACAGCAAGGTAACGAACAATTTCCGAATGATTACGGGCAACTGGCCGTGGACTTGATGGAGCATATCGTGCTGGCAGACGGGGTAGACCGAGTGGATCAATTTTTCGCAAGACAGCAAGAGAAGATTATCCAGAAATACGAGGGACAAATGGAAGGAAAAGCGCTATCTGAAAAGGTGGCAGAGATGGCACGCATCCAAGATGACAATGGATTTATGGCGAGATGGGAACAGGTTAGTGATGAGGAATATATGATCACGCAGTACAATTGTCCCTATTTTAAAGTAGCAGATCGGTATCAGATGATCTGTGCAAGAGAGCTTAATTGTTACCAAGCGTTACTCCAGACGAGCGTAGAACGGACGGAATGTGTAGCAATCGGCGGAAAGAAATGTGTCTACCAGATCCGTGCTACACAATCGTAGCTGCAAGCATCATCACGGCAGATGAAACGACAAACGGGAGGGAACGAAAATAATGACCAACTCGAATCCATGGGATGCTGACTGGGAAGTATCTGAGCCATTGGCACGCGCACTCATCTTCCGTCAGTTTCCGCAGCTATCTTCTATGCCCATCAAGCTGATCGGCTGTGGTTGGGATAACGTGGTCTTTCGAGTGGGGAACGAATATGTTTTCCGTTTTCCCAGGCGGAATGTCGCTGTTGAATTGATCAAAAAGGAAGGGGTGCTGCTGCCAATGCTCGCGGCATTCCTGACGATACCGTATCCGAAGCCAATTTTTTATGGGGAACCAAACGAAGACTATCCATTCCCTTTTTTGGGGTACACGTATGTTCCGGGAACGTTTCCGAAAGGCTTGACCAACGAGCAGCGTGCTTCATCGGCAGTGGCACTTGCGACGTTTTTAAAAAGCTTGCACGCGTTTCCGCCCGAGCGTGCCCGCGAGAATGGGATCGAACATGATCACAGGAACCTGCTGGACATTGCACAGAGAAAAGAAAAGATGCAGACATTCTTGTCTACCTTATCTGTACATATTTCTGAAGAGGATCGGGATGCGATCGCGAATTATTTAGGGCAAGTCGTGATCGACCGAATAAGACCGTGTGAAGTGCTTCTGCATGGAGACTTGCATGTGAAAAATATGCTGGTAGATGAAGCTGGGCATATATCAGGCATCATTGACTGGGGAGATCTCAATGTGGGTCACCCGGGAGCGGATTTAAATGTGGCCTACAGTTTTTTACCGCCACAAGCCCGCCAGTCATTTTTTCAAGCGTATGGAGAAGTGGATGAAGAGACAAAAATATTGGCCAGGATGATGGCGGTGTACATTCCGATGCTGCTCTGGATGCAAGCTATTGATCATAATGACGAGGAAGTGGCAGAGGAAGCAAGAATGACGATAAGGCGAGCACTCGCCGACGAATAGGGCATCGGTAAAATGGTTCGGGGGACAAGCTGCTTACGCTCATCCCCCGATTTGCTTATCCAATCCTAACTCTTCCATTTTTCGATACAGGGTGCTTCGCGCAATTCCTAGCTTTTTGGCAGCGGCGCTGATGGACGGAGCTTGAGTGATGGCTTGCTGGATCGTCTGTCTCTCTAATTCGCGCAATAATGGCAAAGGTTCACCGGATGCTTCTTGCAGTCCATACTGCTGCTGCCATTCGCTCGGAAGATGGTGAGAGGTAACCCACGAATCACCGAACGCATGTAAAAAAGCTCTCTCCACGATATTGCGCAGCTCACGAATATTTCCGGGCCATGAATGCTGCTGCAAGATTGCCAGGGCAGATTCACAAATGCCTGTCGGACCACCAGCGTACTGGGTATGAAGCTGCTGGAGGAACTCGTCAGCCAAGGTTGCAATGTCTTCCTTGCGTTCGCGCAGGGGAGGGATGCGTATTTGCAGGACATTGAGTCTGTAGTAAAGGTCTGCACGAAACTGCCCATTCCGTACTTCTTCCTCAATGGAACGATTGGTGGCAGCGATAATCCGAATGTCCAATGACTTTTCTTCGTGAGAGCCCAATCTCGTTACTTTGCGTTCTTCGAGGACGCGAAGCAAAAGCACTTGAAGCTCCATACTCATTTCCCCGATTTCATCGAGAAAGAGCGTTCCTCCATTTGCTGCTTCAAATTTTCCCGGTTGTCCTCCTTTTTTTGCACCCGTAAAAGCTCCTTCTGTATATCCAAATAGCTCACTGGCGATCAGTTCACGCGGAAGTGCTGCGATATTGACTGCAAGAAATGGACCGTCTTTTCGTGAACTGGAGGAGTGGATGGCACGTGCCAGGACTTCTTTGCCACAGCCTGTTTCTCCGAGCAATAACGTATTCGATAGAGATTGTGCAGCGATACGCGCTGTATGTAGTTGGGCTTGATAGAGGGGACTACTCGTATGAATCTCTGAAAACGAATAGCTGCTAGTATTCTTTGACAAAGTTGACGTACATGGGCGAATAAAAAAGAGGCGATACCACGTCTTTTCCCCCAGATCGAGATCCTCCAAGTACCAATTGGTTAAGCGTTCTTGTTCCCAATCCGCCTCGAGGACAAGGCCTTCAACTAACGAAAATCGTTCTTTTGCCCGTTTGTTAGCAAACAGCACAACACGATCATCGCTTACGGCGATTAGGCATTCTTGGCTGTTTTCCGCCCATGCGAAAAGAAGACTCTTCCAATTGGGAACAGAATGGGATGCATGCACGAGAGTTGGAATCACATGATCAGTTTGGAGTGCAGAAGAACGGCGCGATGTGGAAAAGGATAGCGGGAAAAGTGGCAAAGAGCCATTTTGTAGCAAATGGATTAGCGCGTCCCTGATCAGAGAAAATTCGTAGGGTGAAAGATTCGCAGAGGCCTGTAAATGCTGATAGAGAGAATGAAAGACAGCATGAGAGATCGTGCGATGATGGGAACGCTCGATAACGGAGGAAGAATTGAAAGACGGGAGCAGCGTGCCGGCTTCAAAAATCGTTCTCGCACCCTTTCTTGGTTATAGTTTGTTTGTTCGATCGTGGGACAGGTGTCCGACAAGGAAGCGTGAAACAAACGACACACAATGACGAAAGCGATACAAGAGATGAGGGGCTTTTTCGGTCAAGGGCAGATCAACTGCATGACCTGTTTTGCGACAAGCTCTTTCTAATAAGTATACAGGAGAAAATAGCCAAAAGAATCGATATCATCAAATTTTTATCGGGACCAGCAAGCATTGGCATGTCATTTGCTTCTTTTTGTGCATGTACGGCATACGCCATTTTGAACAAGTGAGGGGGAAGCAGCATGCCAGAAGTTTTATTTCGAGTTGACTTGAACAAACCGATGGAGGAGCAGGATACACCTGGTCACAACAGATGGCACCCAGACATTCCTGCAACCGTTTCCGTGAATCCAGGAGCTGTTTTCCGCATGGAATGTAAGGACTGGACCGACGGGCAGATCGCTAACAACGATGACCCATCCGACATGCGCGATGTCAATCTCAATCGCGTCCATGTGCTCAGTGGACCTGTCTGGGTGAATGGAGCAGAACCAGGCGACCTCTTGGTTGTCGATATTCTCGATATCGGGGCACTCCCCCAATCGGAATGGGGCTTTAACGGGATTTTCGCCAAGGAAAACGGAGGGAGTTTCCTCGTCGATCATTATTCACAAGCGGCCAAGTCGATCTGGGACTTCCACGGCATTTACACGACCTCTCGCCATTTGCCAGGCGTCAAATTTGCTGGCATTCTTCATCCGGGCTTGATTGGTACCGCACCTTCCCACCAACTATTGGATCGCTGGAATCGAAGAGAAAGCGACCTCGTAGCGACAAATCCTGAGCGAATGCCGCCACTCGCGAATTTGCCGACCCCGCACAGTGCCGTGTTGGGCAGTCTAACCGGAGCCGAGTTTGACCGGATTGCCAGAGAAGCGGCTCGAACGGTCCCCCCTCGCGAACATGGCGGAAACTGCGATATTAAAAACTTGTCCAAAGGCACTCGCATTTACTTCCCGGTTTATGTAAAGGGAGCGAAGCTGTCCATGGGCGATTTGCATTTTTCACAAGGAGACGGAGAAGTGACCTTCTGCGGCGGTATTGAAATGGCTGGTTGGCTGGATCTTCATGTCGATGTCATCAAGGGCGGGATGGCGAAGTATAACATCGTGAACAACCCTGTATTCAAGCCGGGTCCAGTAGAGCCCCGCTATACGGAATACCTCGTTTTCGAAGGAATTTCCGTCCACGAGACGACAGGGCAGCAGTTGTACATGGATGCGCATGTCGCTTACCGTAATGCATGCCTGAATGCCATCGAATATTTGAAAACAGCGATGGGCTTCACAGGGGAGCAGGCGTACATGCTTTTGGGAACGGCACCGGTGGAGGGAAGAATTGCGGGGATCGTCGATATTCCGAACGCGTGCTGTACCTTATCAATCCCGACAAGCATTTTTGATCGAGATATTTTACCGAAGTAGCCAAGAAAAAGACCGCGAAAGAGGGAGCCAAATACGATGCCGAGATACGATTACATGTGCGAGGAATGTGGTCCATTTGTACAGTGGCTGAAGATGAGCGAGCTGACAGAGAGCGTTGCTTGCCCCGATTGCGGGCTACCGTCAAAGCGTTTGTATGCAGCCCCAGGATTGATCATGACACCGCAAGCGCTGCGCCAACGGATCGAGCGTGGTGTGGAACCCAAAATTGTGCGGAAGCAATCGCTTTCCCATGAGGGAGCGGGGTGCAGCCATGGGAGTCGCTCGCATGGAGGTCATACCCACAGCCGTGGGGGCAAGCGTCCCTGGATGGTAGGACATTAAACAGATTGATCAAAAGGGCGTTCATTCAGGCTGTAATCGTCTGAATAAACGCCCCTTTGCCATTACCGGAGATACCCTCCGTTGTTGATGTCAAAGGTCGCTCCGGTGTAGTGTTTGGACTTCTCCGATAACAGGAAAACAATGGTATCTGCCACATCCGCAGGCAAAACAGGGCTGTCGATGAGTCCATGAGCGAGATATTCTGCCCGACGCCACTCTGGTATGGTGTCCATCATCGGTGTGGCAACCATGGTGGGTGCTACCGCATTGACCCGGATATAGGGAGAGAAATTCATTGCACAGCTCTTCGTCAAGCCAAGAATCGCCGCTTTCGAGGTGCCATAGACCGCATCCGAGCTGCCCTCGATTCCGGATACAGAGGACAGGTTGACGATCGTTCCGCGTTTTTTTGCAGGCAAAAGGAGCTTCCCGAACATCTGTGAGAAATAAATGCATCCTTTTACATTAATCGCGAGAACTTTTTCAATCGTTTCGAATTCGTAGTCCAGAATGTTTTTCGCCAGGTAAATGCCTGCGTTATTGACGAGACTCGTACAATCCGCATGCTCTGCCTCGATATGCGCAAAAAAAGCCACGACCTCCTCGTAATTGCTGACATCTACACGATACGTATGCAGAGTGGCTGCTTGATCAATCTCTTCTTCCAGTGCTAGCAAAGCGTTCTGATTGAGGTCGCACGCGATGACAGTAGCCCCTTCTTGCAGGCATTGCATTACTACGGCTTTCCCGATCCCGGAGGCTGCCCCTGTTACGATTATTTTTTGATTGTTCAACATGCCTGTACCTCTTTCTGTCTGTGTTTTAGTAGAAACATAGGTAGAAAATATGAGATGTTCTGTTAAAATATATGATAATTTAGAAATATCCGTCTACATGTAAGATATTCGGATACTTGCTGGGAATGAAGAAGCAACCATATGCCAGCATCTCGCTGTTGTATGTATCCACCCGCGCAATGTCGCGAACGACTGGCAAGACATCGATTACAGGCTTTGCCGATAGTCCGCGTACCGAAGTGCTTCCGACGTGATGAATCTCAACCAGTTCGTGTCATAAGGACGTACCTCCATTTTTCGCGTGGCTTTCACTCCTTCTTCACATGCATGGTTCATAGGATATTAAGAAGCACTCTACAAGAATAGTAGAGTGCCTTTTTTCATTTCCGATTGCCTGATTCCGTATAGGCATATGAGATAGCTTGTGTTGCTTGTGCAGTTAATTGGATACGTGCTGGGTTTTTCACTTCCAAGGTCATAACGGACATGATGACTGTTTGCATGGTGACGAGAAAATAGATTCAAAAAAAGATGTTTTTCAAAAGTGGTGATTCCACGGAAAAATCGTTTCTCCTTCTCATGTAAGAAAAAATAGAAAGTCGTTAGAAACGATATGTATTACACTGCCATTCACGCTCTCTTTCGTAAGTCATCGAGTCGGCTGTTGTCCTCTCGATTGCTTTCATTATACGGATAAAAGCGGAAAGCACGCAAAAGCGCGGATGTTGCATTTGCGTCGATTTACAGCCGGAATGGATCATTTTTGCCAGTAGAAAGCACTCGCTCTTTTCGTTAATCGCTGAGGCTCACCGGCAATCATGAATTCTGTGAGAGGTCTCCTCTATTTTCTCATCAATTTCTAATCTCTCTCTTTTTTTCCCTTCATCTGTCCTTTTTATGATAAAGGAGATCAAAGAAAACCAGTGAAAAAAAGGAGCGAGATCATATGAAAAAAGTAGTCATGACCATGGTAGGAGCACTGATTGTAGGGAGCCTCAGCGTAACAGCGTTTGCACATAGCAACCAATATTACAGCGCACCGCAAAAGAACACTTCTACGGTGTACCTGCAAATCGACGATGATGTGAAACACAACTGGGCGAAGCTCGTGCGCATCACGCCTGAAAAAGCACTGAAAAAAGTTCGGGATACACAGTCTGGTATCATTACCGAGTGGAAGCTGGATGAAGAGGACGGTTTCCTCGTATACAAAGCAGAGATCAAAAACAAACATCAAGAGATTGACGTGTACGTCGATGCAATGACTGGGGATGTGTGGCAAACAGTTGACTACGATGACGACGATGATCATGACGACGACAACGACGATCACTGGAACAAACAACAAGTGAAAATTAGTGTAGAGCAAGCGAAAAAAATTGCTTTGGCTAAAGTGAGCGGCAACATCAAATCCATCAAGCTGGATGAAGACGATAACTACTATGTGTATGAAGTGGAAGTGAAAACGGCCAAAGGACAGGAAGTAGATTTGGAGATTTCCGCTACGACAGGCGCTGTACTGGATGTAGACTGGGACGATTAATCGATTCCGCTATCTTTCTCAACCGACCCTTTACGAAGTAGAGGGGCGGTTTTTTTGTGCCAGGGCCTCCAAAAATTCCATCGCTTCTTGAGCAGTAGGTATTTTTCGGACATTCTCTTCGGCAAATTGCTTAGCTTGCGGATAGTTCGTGGAAGCGATTTGTTTTGCAGCAGCCTCTACGTCATAGAGTGTAAAGCGATGCTCATAGCGGTCACCATCAAGAAGTAACCAGTATGCCCCTGGTTTGTCGGCAAACGGCATGCCCACACTCCCAGCATTGAGAATACGCAGATCGCCAAGACGACGTTCAAATTGGACATGTGTATGACCGCAGATGACTGTTCGTTGCTGTGTCCCCTCAAAGTAAGTGGCAACGACTGCATCCGATGTAAGGGGAGTGAAAATATCTTCATCATTGGTGGGAATGGCGTGGCAGAATAGCACATCCCCGAAATCTTCTCGTTCTAACGTGTAGGTAAGGGGAAGCTGCGCCAGAAAGTCGCGATGAGAGCGGTTCAATTGCTCCGCAACCCATGACGTGATTTCCCGCACAGAATCGGACATCTCTAAGGCCAGAGCCTCACCGTCAAAAGCGAGGACGACTTCACGATCGCCATTACCACGGATGAATTGCACAGGTATATCCAGTTGGAAGAGCATTTCAAGTGTTTGGACAGGCATCGGGCCTGAGATAATATCTCCTCCGATGACAATAAGATCAGGCTTTACAACTTCGAGTTCTGCCAATGTTGCATGTAGGGCAGGTACATTCCCGTGAATGTCATACAAAGCTGCCACTCTCATTTCACTTCGCCTCCCATTTTTTTCCGTATGATCTTCAAAACCTTATTTCCAACGATCGAGTTTGAACCTATAATGTATCTTGGGCATATCCTCTAAGTTATGGTATAATTTTGACGCCAAATTACGATTAAGGAGTATGGATGATGGAAAAAAAATTAATCTTCGGTCATAAAAATCCAGACACAGATTCCATTTGTTCAGCACTTGTGTACGCTGACTTGAAAACAAAACTGGGCGCGAATGTAGAGCCTGTACGCCTGGGTGTAATCAGCAGCGAAACAGCATTTGTGCTGAATTACTTCCAAGTAAAAGAGCCGCGCCTCGTAGAAACAGTGGCGAATGAAGTAAATGAAGTCATCCTTGTAGACCACAACGAGCGCCAACAAAGCGCGAATGACATTGAACAAGTGCAAGTGGTAGAAGTGATCGACCATCACCGTATTGCGAACTTTGAGACGAGCAATCCGCTCTACTTCCGTGCTGAGCCGGTTGGTTGCACGACTACCATTTTGAAGAAAATGTACAAAGAAAACGGCGTAGACATTCCAAAAGAGATGGCGGGCTTGATGCTTTCTGCTATCATTTCGGATACACTGCTGTTGAAATCGCCAACTTGCACGGAGCAAGATGTAGCTGCTGCTCATGAGCTGGCTGAAATCGCAGGTGTCAATCTGGAAGCATACGGTCTGGACATGCTCAAAGCGGGGGCAGACCTGAGCGACAAAACAATCGCACAACTGCTCACATTGGATGCAAAAGAGTTCCAAATGGGCAATGCGAAAGTAGAAATCGCACAAGTAAATGCAGTGGATGTAAATGACGTACTTGCACGCCAAGGCGAATTGGAAGCGGCGATGAATGCAAACATCGCTGAAAAAGGTTTGGACTTGTTCGTGTTCGTTGTAACCGATATCTTGAACAACGACTCTGTTGCGATCGCTCTCGGCAGCGCAACGCAAGCAGTTGAAAAAGCGTACCAAGTAACATTGGTGGACAACAAAGCCGTTCTGAAGGGCGTTGTCTCTCGTAAGAAGCAAATCGTGCCGGTATTGACCGATACGTTCCAAGCTCTGTAAAAAAGAAAAGTGGCTGCCATGCACAGGATGCGGGCAGCCATTTTTTATGTTTACATTCCTTGGGTAGGGTTGTTGTGCATCTGGAACAAGGTTTGCTGGTTATAAGCATCGTCACTGTAATGGGTGATGGCATGTTTGTCTCTCGCTTTGAGACTAAGCAACCCTGTTAACCCCCACCCGGCACCGAGCATGGCTACAATGAAGCCGATGATATAGAGCATCGCAGTCCCCCCTTGTATGGCTTTCCCTATATTTTAGCAAATAATGAAAATGAAGTAACGCCAATTTTTTTGTGAAAATGTGTTTGACATTGACGGTCCGTAAATGTGTACGATCAATTTGTCAGGAGGAATGAACATGGAATATACAGTGCAAAAGCTAGGACTCCTGGCGGGTGTCAGCACCCGGACGCTCCGATACTACGATGAAATTGATCTTCTCAAGCCGGCGAGAATCAATTCGTCAGGGTATCGCATTTACGGACAGCAAGAGGTTGATCGATTGCAGCAAATCCTTTTTTACCGCGAGCTGGGTGTGAGCTTGGAGGAGATCAAGGAGATCCTGGATTCACCAACCTTTGATGCTGAACGGGCACTGCGGGAGCACCGCGAGAAGCTCCTGGAAAGGCGAGCGCAATTGGATGCGTTAATCGCCAATGTCGATTTGACATTAGCACAAAGAGAGGGGACCAAAACGATGAGTGACAAACAAAAATTTGAAGGCTTCAAGCAAAAAATGATTGATGAGAATGAAGATAAGTACGGGGCAGAAATTCGAGCAAAATACGGAAATGACCAAATTGAAAAATCGAATCAGAAGGTCAAAGGCATGACAGAAGAACAGTATGCCGCGCTGGAGAAATTGAACGCAGAGCTGCATGAAACGTTGGCGCAGGCTTTTTCGACAGGTGATCCTGCTCATGAATTGTCGCAAAAAGCGGCCGATCTGCACCGTCAATGGCTGAGCTTTTATTGGGACAGCTACAGTAAGGAAGCGCACGCAGGGGTGGCCCAGATGTATGTTGATGACCCGCGCTTTACCGCTTACTATGACAAGGAGCAGCCAGGTGTTGCCGAGTTTCTCCGCGATGCAGTGGCCATTTATACGAGCAAGTGAGGTTTCAAAAAAAGAAGCTGCGAGCAAGGCAGCTTCTTTGCGTTTTACGCTTAGTTATCCCCACCTGCTGCGGGAAAAAGCTTTTGTCCCAAGGGTGTTGGTAATCCATCCATGCTTACTACGTTGTATTCCTTTTGATAATCAAGCAGCTCCTGCTCGTCTTTAGCCAAAGTCCATTTCTGAAGGGTTTCGCGTTCTTTTGAATAGGAATAGAAGGGGATAGCCCAGCCGCAAGAAGTCTTTACTTCCTGTATGTTTACGGTAATGATTTGACGAGCACCAGGCAGAAGCGGGAAGTCATTTACGAGCTCATCCCACCGAGGTGTATCTGGGAGAATAACCGTTCCTTTGCCGAATAGGCGCATGATGAGAGGGGGGCCTTCAAATGCACAGAACATGATCGTAATCCTGCCATTTTCCTGCAGATGTGCACTGGTTTCGTTTCCACTTCCAGTCAGGTCCAAATAGGAGACCTCATTAGGGGATATTATGCGAAAAGAATCGTACCCTTTCGGTGAAAGATTCACGTGACCATCTTTGTCCATAGGAGCAGAGGCAACAAAGAACATCCGTTGCTTCTTGATAAACTTCTCATGCTCAGGTCGTAACTCAGAAAAAAGCTGACCCATTTTGCACCCCTCCAGATAATGGAATTGTTTTTGCTGCCCTCATCATACGATAAAAATATGAAGATTTTGTGTTGTTTATCTCCAATGCGTCCAAAATAGATGGTAAAGTGTAAATATTCCTACAACAAAATGGCAACTCGAGATTTTTTGAAAAGGAGGAGTATTTACATGCAATCATCACAGCCAATCGACTTAGGGGAACGCATCCATTTAATAGACGGTTTCGATATGGGCTGGGCGGAACGTACGGGGACGTATGTAATCGCGGAAGAGGAGCTTACATTGGTAGAAACAGGGCCAAGCCCCTCTGTCCCATACATCAAGGCTGGTCTCGCCAAGCTCGGTTATACGCCGGAACAAGTAAAATACATCATCGTGACGCACATTCACTTGGATCATGCAGGAGGAGTAGGACTGTTTCTGAAGGATTGTCCGAATGCAAAGGTCGTTGTCCACCCGAAAGGTGCACGTCATCTCATCGATCCGAGCCGACTGATCGCAGGCGCGAGAGCCGTGTATCATGATGATTTTGATCGATTGTTTGATCCGATTGAGGCAGTTCCCGAGGAGCGGATTTTGATTCGCGGGGACGGAGATACACTCCAGATCGGAGGGAATTGCGCATTGGAGTTTCTGGATTCCCCAGGTCACGCCAATCATCACTTCAGCATCTACGATCCTGTAAGCCGCGGCATGTTCACAGGTGATACCGCAGGTGTACTCTATCCACAGCTTAAAAAGGATGGTATTCACCTCGTGCTGCCATCTACTTCGCCGAATCAGTTTGACCCGGATGCCATGTTAGCGTCTTTAAGCCGTTTTGAAGCGAGCAAGCTGAGTCGGATTTACTTTGGTCATTTTGGGATGTCAGAGCAGGTAGACGACGTGTACCGCCAAATTCGTGAGTGGCTCCCCGTATTTGTGGAGGAAGGAGAATCATCGCTTGCTGCTGGTCAAACCTATGACGAGCTGTCTCGTAAGTTAGTTGAACGAGTCTCGGATCATCTACAGTCACAAGGCATTAATGATGACCACGAAGTTTTCGAGGTACTCAAGCTCGATTTGCAAGTATGCTCCATGGGGATTCTAGATTATTTGCACAAACGAGGGTAATAGCCAGCCAAAAGCTTTACATTTGCCTGAACCTTTTGTTCAGGCATTTTTCATTTTTTAGCAGGCAAGAAAGGACTGCCCTATGTGTTTGTCATTCTTTTTTCATCCAAGGAATGCTATGATGTAGGATGAGTCATGAACTGTGACAATTTCAAACGTAACAGCAAATAGGTGCCTCGTCTTTTTAACAAAAAGATCGGGTGAAAAGGGAAGTCGGTGAAAATCCGACGCGGTCCCGCCACTGTAAATCGGCTCGATCCTCAGCCGTAAGCCAGGAGACCTGCCTGTTTGTTTTCGTGCCTGTTGCCTTCGCGGAAAGGATCGGCCTATTTCAGGAAGCAGACCATCCTGTCTGTTTGCCCAAAGGTGCCGACCCTTTTGATTTCCGAATGGAAGCAAGGGTCGCTTTTTTATTGGAAATAACAGTCGATTTAACATGCAGAAAGGAAGTTCTACATATGAAACGTTCATTGCGATTCATGATCCCCCTACTAGTTGCGGCGAGCCTCGCAGGTTGTACAGGTAACGATAACAGCCAGCCAGCACCAGGAGGACAAACAAGCGCACCGCAGCCAGCACCGCAAGAGAATGCGGCCGAGCAGTCTGCAAAACAAACAACGTATCCACTGACAGTCACGGATGCGACAGGAAAAGAAGTAACCTTTGCAAAAGCTCCTGAGCGAATCGTCTCAACATCACCTGCCGAGACTGAGATTTTGTTCGCACTAGGCTTGGAAGATCGGATCGTAGCTGTCTCAGACTATGATGATTATCCAGATGCGGCGAAGGCAAAGCCAAAAGTTGGCGGGGTCGTCAAACCAAACGAAGAAGCTATTCTCGCTCAAACGCCGGATATGATCGTTGGTGGAATTTCGATGGAGAAGCCAGTGGCTGACAAGCTCAAATCTCTCGGGATGCCAGTCTATATTAGCCATCCGACAAAGATGGATGATATCCTTACCAATGTTTTGGCGATGGGAGTTATCACGAATACACAGGAACAAGCCGAAAAAGTCGTCGCGCAAATGAAGAAAGACATCGCGTACGTTCAAGAAGCAGTGAAAAATGTAAAACCGGAAGAGAAGAAAAAGGTATATCTGGAATTTTCCCCGGGTTGGACAGTCGGAAAAGGCGAATTCATGGACGAACTCATCACGCTGGCTGGGGCGACAAACATTGCTTCCGACACCGAAGGATGGAATCCGATCAGTGAAGAAAAGATTTTGCAAAACGACCCAGACGTCATTTTGTATGCGAGCGGAATTACCGATGAAAAGTCTGGCGTCAAGCTGGAGGATCTGATCGCGAATCGCAATGGCTGGGATAAAATGAAGGCGATCCGTGAAAAACAAATCTTTGGCATGGACCAAAATATTTTGTCCCGTCCTGGTCCGCGTATTACACAAGGGTTGATCGAAGTAGCCAAGACGATTTACCCTGACTTGGTGAAATAAAATGAAGAAACGATTGTTCATATGGGGAGGAGTAAGCTGTCTCGTTCTTCTGGCATCAATCATTATCAGCATCTCGATGGGGGCGGCACAACTCCCCATTTCGCAAGTATGGCTCATCCTGCTTCATCAAATCCCGGGCTTGTCTGAGTGGATCAGCGTAACGTGGCCAGAGTCTTCTGAGCAAATTGTCATGAAGGTTCGTTTTCCACGCGTTGTATTGGCTGTCTTGATTGGGGCCTGCTTGTCACTTGCAGGAGCGGGCTTTCAGGGCGTTTTGCGCAATCCGCTCGCTGATCCGTTTACGATGGGCGTGGCATCCGGTTCTGCTGTCGGAGCAGCCTTCTTGATCCTTTTTGGTTTACAAATCAGCTTTTTGGGTGCATGGAGCACGCCTGTCGTCGCTTTTCTTACAGGACTGCTCAGTTTATGGATCGTACTTGGACTCGCGAAAACGCAAGGAAAGCTGCAAACCGAGACCTTGATTTTGTCTGGTGTCGTAGTGCAGGCTTTTCTCGGCTCGCTCGTTTCCTTTATGGTGTCGCTATCTGACCAGACGGTGAATGAGATCGTGTTCTGGCTTATGGGCAGCCTGTCATTTCGCGGCTGGGCCTTTACATCTGTCTTGATTCCGTACTTGGTCATAGGTGGAATGGTGCTTGTGAGCTATGCGCGTTCCTTGAACCTATTTGCGTTAGGGGAGCGGCAGGCAGCGCATCTCGGCGTCCATGTGGATCGAACGAAGCTCGTGGTTCTGGTCGTCTCGACTTTCCTGACCGCAGCGGCGGTTTCTATCGCGGGAATTATCGGGTTCGTTGGCCTGGTGGTACCGCATCTCGTCCGATTGCTGGTTGGTCCTGACCATCGTATTTTACTGCCCATGGCTGCGATTTTCGGTGGTATTTACGTATTGTGGGCCGACACGCTTGCCAGATTGCTGTTGAGTCCAACGGAAATCCCGCTCGGCGTCGTGACAGCATTTTTGGGAGCACCGTTTTTCGCCTATTTATTGAAGCAAAATAAACGCTTTAGGAAGAGGTAACGTAAGCGATGATCAATGTGCGTAACTTGCAAAAATCGTATCAGGATACGCCAGTTTTGCACGGCATCGATTTTTGCGTGGACAAGGGAGAATTTTTTGGCATCATCGGGCCCAATGGAAGCGGTAAATCCACTCTGCTAAAAATCATTTCAGGTGTCATCAAGGCAGATGCAGGAGACATTTTGCTTCAAGAGAAAAAGCTTCATTCCTATCCACGCAAAGAGCTTGCCAAAATACTGGCTGTTTTGGAGCAAGAGGGTCTGCCGCCAGTCGGTTTTCGTGTCCGAGAGGTGTTGGAGATGGGGCGCTTTCCTTACCAAAATTGGCTGGGGGAGGAGAAGCAGGATGTCGCATCGCTCATTAATGAAATCGTACAGATGCTCAGTCTTGAACATTTGGAAGAGCGCACACTGGATCAGTTGAGTGGTGGGGAAAAGCAGCGCGTAGCTTTGGGGAAGGCATTAATCCAAAGACCCCAGGTGCTGTTGCTCGATGAACCCACGACTTACCTCGATATCGGGTACCAGATTCAACTCATGGACATTGTGCGAAAATGGCAAAAGACGACGCAGGTGACAGTCGTTGCTGTGCTGCACGATCTGAATCTGGCTTCCTTATACTGCGATCGTATTTTGATGCTGCATAAAGGAAAGCAGATAAGCGTCGGTGCACCAAAAGACATCTTGCAAAGTGACAGAATCGAGGCTGTATACGGAACAAGACCGATTGTCATGGAACATCCTGTTCATCATTTGCCGCAAATTATTTTGCAATCGCAAGTATAAGAGGCTGTGTAAGGAGACAGAAGGATGATTGTACTCATTACAGGTGGAGCACGCAGTGGAAAAAGCACGTTTGCCGAAAAATACGCCGCACATTTGGGATCCTCGGGTGTTTACATCGCGACCGCACAAAGCACTGATGAGGAAATGGAAGAGCGGATCTTGCACCACCGAGACCGCCGCTTGCAGTCCAACTTTCCTTGGCAAACGATCGAGGAGCCGTACGCATTGACAGAGTGGCTCGCGAAGCTCGCAGCGCAAGTGGACATACAAGAACAACAGACAGTGATTCTGGTTGATTGCTTGATTCTTTGGGTGTCTAATTGGTTGCTGCATGATGGAGAGGAGCAGACGTTTGAGCAAGTGCTCCAGCAGGTTGATGTGCTGGTAAACAAGTTAAAAGACTACCCAGGTACGGTCTTGCTGGTGACAAACGAAGTAGGCGACGGACTCGTCCCGCAACATCCGTTGGGACGTAAGTTCCGTGATTTGGCGGGCTTGATGAATCAACGCGTGGCAGCGGTTGCCGATCAAGTTTTTCTTGTCACAGCAGGGATTCCGGTAGAGCTAAAAGGACAAGCTTTCCAATTTTAACGCGGTGAAAAGACGGTTTCGAGTCGTCTTTTCACCTTTTTTATGATATAATACAAGAAAAGCCATGGAAGGGATCAGGATACCATGCGTCCCCATAGGACGATCTGGAAACGTTTTGACCTCTCCTACATCTAGCTTCGTAGTAGTCGATCGTCACTGAAGACGACTAATCTACTACGAAAGCGAGGCCCTTTGTATGAGTAGCGACTTATACTTTCGATGTTCCTCGGTAGTCGGTTGGTCGTCTGTGCCTAAACCGACAAAAATGCGAGGAAACCATGATGAGGAGAGCGCTGCAGTTATCTAAGCGTTACAGTATGATTTTGTTTGGAGCTTGTTTACTTGCTTTTGCGTATTATCACATTAACTTTCAGAACCATTTGTCTGAAGGTGGGTTTGTTGGCTTGGGGTTATTGGCGAAATACGCCTTTGACTTGTCGCCAGCGATGGTGATGCTTTTACTGGATATTCCATTGTTTTTGGTTGCCTGGTTAGTAAGAGGCCGCCAGTTCATTTGGGACACGATCTTTGCATCACTTGCTTTTACCATGTTTTACGATTTGTTTGAACGATTTTCACCGATCGTCATGGATATGAGCAGAATGATGCCGCTGGCGTCTGTCCTGTCCGGTGTTTTGACCGGGCTGGGTACCGGATTGGTTCTGCGCTATGGAGCTGCGACAGGTGGAGACGATATTTTCTCCCTGTTGATCAGTAAGTACACGGGATTGTCCATTGGTACGGTCTTTCTTTTACTGGACGTCATTGTACTTTGCATGTCGTTCTGGTTCGTACCGATGAAAGAGATGATGTATACCATTTTGGCCGTTGTCATTTCTAGCCAAGTCATCACCTGGACCGTCAATCATGGTGCAGGAATGGATGTCATGGAAGAGGAGCACGGGCATGGAAGTGTCTCGATGACCCACCGGTAATGAGTAGATATTTAGTTGAAAAACATGTCTATACAAAAGCAAGCAAAAGGCCAAGTCGGTTTTCATGTCGACTTGGCCTTTTGAACGTTTATAACCGTTTTTGTACATAATATCCTGCTTTCCTAGTGGATACTAACCAACACAGATACTATCGATGGAAAGGACCTGCCATGAGCGATCCGTTTTTTAGCAACTACAAAGCATTCGTCGTCATACCAGCGGATGAGAAGCAAATGGGACCGGAGCCTTTTGAGCCGAAGGATTACGCCAGCCATTTCATCCTGACGTTTTCGTTGTACGATGCGGTTATTTCCTCTTGGAGGGAAGCGACAAAGTATAAAGTGCAGGCAAAAAAGGGTCTGACGAATGTGATTGATGGTTTCAACGCCAAACGCCGTGGTACAGCCCGTCTGCATTTGCTGGAAATGGAAGAAGACCAGGCGTATTTCGTCCTGGCCTTGTCGTTGAAAATCCAAAAAGACAAT
The DNA here is from genome assembly GCF_001423865.2 of Brevibacillus sp. Leaf182. Classification (NCBI taxonomy): domain Bacteria; kingdom Bacillati; phylum Bacillota; class Bacilli; order Caryophanales; family Paenibacillaceae; genus Brevibacillus; species Brevibacillus sp. Leaf182. The sequence goes on from NZ_LMPN02000030.1 coordinate 136,799, forward strand.
GAAAAAGCGGTCATGGAGACGATCACCAATCTGCTGGAGAAAGATTTCGCAACCGACTTGTTAATCGGAGAGACCTGGTATCAGATCATTGGTGCCAAAGGGAAATTCGAGCGGAAGCTGTTCTCCTACAGCGTCCAGCCGTACGATTATCGACCGAAGTAATCCGCTAGTGCCTCCGTAATCGCCTGCGCAGCTTTGTCCTGATAGGACGATGTACGGACGATGCCTTCATCTTTTGAATTCGATAGGAAGCCAAGCTCAATTAAGACGGACGGATCATTGTTTTCGCGCAGGACGTGATAATTGCCGAATGAAATGCCGTTGCTTCTTAAACCGATGCCACCCGCCAAGCGAGACTCAATCGCTCGAGCTAACGGCTCATCCTTGTCTTGCGAATAATAAAACGTGAGGGTACCGCTATTTGGCTTCACGGAAGAATTGTAATGGATGCTGATGAAGGCATCCGCTCCCTTTGATTCGCTAAAAGCGACACGCTGCGATAGAGAAGGCTTTTGTGTGTCACTTGTCCTCGTCATGAAGACTTGCGCACCCCGTTGGCGCAGTTTGCTGGCGAGCAGCATGGACGTTTTGTAATTCAACGTTTTCTCCATGCTATTCCACTTCGTTCCTTGTGTCCCGATATCAGAACCACCATGTCCCGGGTCAATCACGATGACTTTTCCTTTTAAGCCTGGCGTTTTGGAGCTTTTGGACACTGGAGCGTTGGCCTTGGCATCGCCAATATACGTCGCAGACACCCAGCCTGTTTGTCCATTGGAAGTTCTCGCTTGGATCCAGTCTCCTTGCTTTTTCAAAATATCTACACGGGTTCCTCTGGGCAGCGAAAGGATAATCTCATGGCTCGTGCTTGGTCCTTTTCGCATTCGAAGCGAATCGGCCAAAACCGTGCCTTGCTTGCTTTTGACAGTGGCTGTATTGGCTGGTGAAGATGCTGAACCCGTACGCGTTACCGCTCCTTTTTGCAAGTAATACCCCGCAACCCAGCCTACCTTTTGATTGTATCTAATTTTTGCCCAACCGTATGCTTCATCGGTAATCGTCACGACCACTCCATACGGCACGGTCGCGACAACAGATGCATTGGGGGCTGGTTCACTACGAACGTTCAGAGAGGTTGCGACCACTTTTGCCTGGATGACACTTGCTGCTTGCGCCGGCTCCGTAATAAACGGCCATGACAGACTAAGCCATAGTCCACATATGAGAGACGCTTTTTTACATGTTGTTTTCATCATTTCTACCTCTGACTTGGATTAGCTACTAGCTCACCTGAACTATGATAAGGGAAATGCAGGAAATCGAATAGGGTATGATTTCCTGATTTTTTGGGACAATCAAAGTGGAGTTTCGGTATATCTTGCCAAGGCGTTCGTTGCCGACTCTGCCATGCGCTGTTTGAGTTGATCGTTTTCTACTACTTTTACCCGCAGGCCGAGAAAACGAATGCGGGATAAAATAAACTCCTGCTCGTCGGATAAATAGTGCAGGGTGATCGTATATACCTCCGATTCTGGATCAAAAGCGACCTCTTTGTCAAAGCAGGAAAAAGCGTACAATATGCGCTGGATCTCAGCGTTGTAACGACGGATGATCACAATTTTTGCCATCTGTTTGCGCTGTTGGATCTGCTCCGAAATAGTCGGTAAAAAACTTTCATACCATACATCTTCTATGTAAAGCTCATCGACGGAGCGAATGAGATGCAGCGGAGTCGTGATCAGGCGATTGGAAGCCATGTTCAGCCAGATCAGGTACCAGGCCTTCTTGGCAAGTGAATATTCCAGCTTGTAGGGAACTCCTCGTTGATTGCGAAAAACCGGGCCTTTGTTCGTGGCTGCGGTTATGTTTATGTGATTTTTGCCGAGAATAATTCGCCGCAGGGTGCGCACGAGCGGACTCCAGAGCTGCTTGGCCTGCGTTTGCGCCTTTTCCACGAATCGTTCTTGTTCAGTCGATTCACTTTCTGGTATTTGTGTCAAACGGTGAAGCTTAGCGAGTGTAGTGGGCTCGAAAATTTCTGCCGCAGACGGATTTGCCAGCATCAGGGCCAGCCAAGCTTTTTCGTGTGAGGTTACCGGATAAACACCTGCTTCATCCAGACGAGTCACTAGCTGGTAATTATGTATCTTATCAAACAGATTCATAGTAGGCGAGCAGCTCCTCCCATTCTTTTTGGAATTGTTTGCGAAGAAACAGCGGTTCAAGAACTTCGACGCTTGAACCGAAGCTGCGTATCCACGGTGTAATTTCCATCGTGCTGTTCACGTTTATTTCGTACACAAAGCTTTCCCGTGATTCTTCTGTCACAATCCCCCATTGCCCCTGTGCCTCCACTCGCTCTTGGATAAAGGAATGAGGCGTGTCCCGAGGCTGGAAAAAGCGAAGTCGTACGGTTACGAGTTTTCCGGTATCAATCAGCCAACTATGGGCAATGCGCTCATCTGCACTTGCTTGCAAGGAAGAGAAGATTTCCGGCGTAACGGATTTGCCTGTTACGAGCTTGGTCATACCCTCCACACGGTATTTGCGGAGCGGACCATTGCCGCATCCTTGTGCCAGCAAGTACCATCTGCCGTATTGATGATCAAAAATAACCCGGAGTGGAATCACTTTTTGATGTCGCCCGGATGTATCCCGTTGAAAAGCCGGATTCGTATTTTGGGAATCATAAAACTTTCGGCGTTTGGGCGTGTAGTAGTGAAATTCAACGATTTTTCGCTGATGAATGGCTTTGGTGAGAAGCAAAGCTTGATATTCATCAAGAATACGCGAGACGAAATGATACTTGTATAAAAACGCAGATGCATCGGTTAGCTTCAAGCGATATTTGAGATAACGCTTCACTTTTTCTTGCAAGAGATAACCAGGAACGGCGGGTAGCTGTGTATTAGCCATGAAGTCGATGAAATCGTACAGGTCCAATAGCTCGTCGTCTGTCAACGAGTCCAGTAGCTCACCGTCGAACTGATAAACGTACGGTCTGACCTCACTCACATTTTTTATCACGCCAACTTCTTCCAGGTATTTCATGTCCTGGCGAATCGTTTTTTCATCGGGCTCTGTATCCACAAACGTATCCAGCAAATCTTTAATGGAGAGAGGCTGGTGTCTGAGCTTTTCCAAGATGTGCGACAGTCGCTCTACCTCCGAATCCTTCAATGATTTTGCATGGTACAAAAACATCAAGAAATTGTCCGTCACCTCAAAATAGTTGTAACGAAGCTGTGCGTAATACTCTTTTTTCTCCTCATCGCCGACATGCTGGTAAAAGGTCGATTGAATGTCCTTCAGCTTTTTTATCGTTTTATCAAGCGTATGAACGGAGATCCCGAGCCGCTCGGCTAACTGCTGCCGATTGTAGGCACCAGCGGTCAAAAACAGGAGACGGAGCAATTGCAGCTCTTTGTCAAAGCTTTCGCGTGCCATTACACTCATCCTTATTCATTCGTCATTTATTTCCAAATTAGTCCCCATATTACGAAGAGGCTGAAGAGAAGTCAATGATAAAAAGAGGTTCGTAATACTTTTACCATGTTCAAACCACATGCGCAGATGGAAAATAAGGGTATGAAAAACAGCGCAGGCTGTGAGAGACAGGAGAAATGGATGATGAAAACAATTTTGCATGGGAACAACCATCGTGAAGTGAAACTGGAGCATGGAGATGTGCACGTTTTTGCAAATGACGAAGTATTTGCGAGCTTCGGTGAACGCGTATATCAAATGGCAGACAATAATTTGCGTATTCCGCGAAATGTTTATTTTTCGTATACCCCAGATGCACATGTGGGTGTTGGGACCTGCATTGGGACGACAGCGGTTTGGAATCTTGCCGATGGATTTGTCTCGCCCTCCATTGTCGGATCAGATATTGGATGTGGAATGCGTGTGCATCTGACTCCGTTGCATCGAGACGACCTTAAAGACAAGAGCCTAAAACGTGCATTGATTGAAGCGATCGAAGCGTACGTCCCGACAAACGAACGGGGAAATACGCATTTTACAGATATTCGCTTGGAGGAAGTGGTGAAGCATGGCTTACAAGGACTGCCTGGCAACTACATTCCGGATACAGAAGAAGCGCCTGACACCTTAAGTCGTTCTTTCTCGCATGTGGAAAAGTACACATTTGAATTCGACCATTCCTTTCTGGAGCAAATACCGCAAAAATCCTGGAGTCGTGCGTGGGGCCAGTTGGGAACATTGGGGGGCGGTAACCACTTTATTGAAATCCAACATATCGACATCGCGGAGGAGAACAGGGAGATAGCGAAAGCGTGGGGACTGTTCGACGGTCAGGTCGTCATCATGATTCATTCCGGTTCGCGTGCGTGGGGGGCTATGCTAGGGCGTGATTATACGAAAAGCTTCAAGGAAGCTATGTACAAATGGGGGATTCATAATCCTGAGCCAAGCCTGGTATATGCTCCGATCCAAAGCGAGGAAGGACAACAGTATTTGAATTTGATGTACTCCGCACTGAACTTTGCGGTAACAAATCGGCATATGATCGGATTTTCAGTGGAGCAGGCGTTCCGGGATGTTTTCGGTAGCGAGATGCGTACGCCAGTCCTGTATGATTTGATGCATAATTACGCCCTGAAAGAATTCCATCGCAACACACCGATGCTCGTCCACCGCAAAGGAGCGACGAAGGCATTGCCAGCAGGACATTTCCAAAATCCGAAAGCTTACCGTGAAACGGGACATCCAGCCTTGATCCCAGGTTCTATGGGAACATCGTCCTATATCATGGTCGGATCGGACGCAGGTGCCAAAAACTTTTATTCGATCTGTCATGGTGCAGGGCGTGTTCGTTCCCGTAAAGCAACGAAGGAGCTTGTGACCATCGATCAATTCGAGCAGGCGATGCGTGTGGGACAGGAAGATGAGATCATGGTGAATCATCGTTCGCTCGCTTCCATCCTTGATGAATGCCCGCAAGCCTATAAAGATGTGGATCAAATCATCGATTCGGTTGTGGGTGCAAATCTTGCATCAGTCGTCGCAAAATGTAACCCTCTTATTGCCATAAAAGGAGTATAATGAAGAGTGGCTTCCCGATAAATTTGGGGGGAGCCACCTTTTGTGATTTAACTTACACTAAATACTACAAGTTAAATTGTGAACAAATTGCGTGAGAAGTTTCAAAAAATAGGTTCGAATGTAACATAAATTGCTTCGCTTCCTCAACCGATACCAAAAGAGAGACAAAATAGGGGAGATAGGGGAACAGATATGCCTACATACTATTACTTCACCTGCCTAAAATGCCGAACCCGGGGGGGAGTTTTCGGCGAACAGGCCTGGGGCTGGGGGAACTTTGACATGATCGAGTCCTTCAAATACCTGGCCCACCACATCCGTACATGCGGGGAAGATTCGATTCGCGTGATTTCTGAGGATGTAGATGATTATGTAGATCAACTGCACGGAGAGTACAACACCTTCCTTGAGCAAACGAAGCATATATTTCCACATTCCAAAGACTGGGAGTTCCTTGATCGATGGAAAACATTAAAAGTAGAAGAAATGAAGCTAAAATGGGTCGAGGAAAACCGGATCATGCATCCAGATGATCGGATGAAAATATGTGGAGTTCTTGATGCCGTGGACATCTTGAAAGAAGGGGCGGGAAGAGTCTCCTTCAGTGCTAGTGTGACGGATGATGATGGAAAAGTGTGGAAAATCGTAGCTGACATGCGCGAATTACCCATCATAAAACATTCGTATATCATCATTGGCGTCATGCAAGAGCATTCTATATTAGGGGATGTCATCGAGGTGTACAAGATGATTCCACGAGTCGCCGTTCAAGAGGAAAGGGGTAACGATCATGATTCTGGAGACAATCGGACAATTGCTAATTAAAGTGCGCGAGGAAAATCCTCTTGTACATAACATGACGAACGTAGTTGTCACGAACTTTACAGCGAACGGCTTGTTAGCTCTTGGTGCATCACCTGTCATGGCGTACGCCAAACAAGAGGTGGCAGACATGGCAAAGATCGCCGGAGCTCTTGTATTGAATATAGGGACATTGAACGAGCATGAGATCGAAGCGATGCTGATCGCAGGAAAATCGGCGAATCAGCATGGCGTGCCTGTTTTGTTTGATCCAGTGGGAGCGGGAGCAACATTGTACCGAACCGAGACAAGTCAACATCTTGCGCAGGAACTCGACCTAACCCTCATAAGAGGAAATGCTGCCGAGATTGCCAATGTCATCGGGGAGCGCTGGGAAATTAAAGGGGTAGATGCGAAGGAAGCGGGAGGAGATGTCGCGGACCTAGCGAAAGCAGCAGCGAGAAAGCTTGGGACAATCGTTGCGATTACGGGCAAGGTCGATGTGGTTTCGGATGGAGAAACAACATACTCGATCCATAATGGTCATCCCATCTTAACGAAGGTGACCGGAACTGGCTGCTTGTTAACATCTGTTATGGGAGCGTTTGCAGCCATTGCAAATGACAAGCTGATCGCCGGAGCTGCAGCATTGGTATGCTACGGTGTTGCTGCGCAACTGGCAGCAGAGAAAGCAGCAGGAGTAGGGCCAGGCAGTTTCCAAGTCGAATTTTTGAATGCGTTGCATAACTTGACCGCAGACGATGTTCGCCTTTTTGGGTACATCGAAAAAAAACAATAAAAATTCCCCTTTAAAAAGGGGAGAAAAATGGCCGTAGAAGATTAAGCTAGATATGTTAGACAGTAGCTGTAATTTCGTAATGAATAGGACAGCAGCTTCTTCTGGTGCTCTGATAGTGCGAGGAATATAAATTCTACTTGATCATCATCGTATGGACGGACATAAAAACGGGAAATACCATGACAAATAATTTCTCTCTTTAACGTCAGCGCCACACTGGCGTCTGTTCGTATGTGCAATTCCACGCTGCGTACCCTCCTTGGACATTCAATAGAGTACCAAAAAAATACAAGGAAAAACAAGGGAATTATGTCTGATTCATGTCCAAGTTGTTACCGTTTTTTGGATGAAAACTGACAAGGAAAACGATTCAGAAAAAACTAGCGGGGATTGCTGGGAAAGCATCCTGTTCGAGAGAAAAAATTCGAGATGAGACCGGCCATTCTCCCTTTTTCCGTTGAGTTGTTTACTTTATTTCGAAGGCAGCGTACAAGCTCCTGATCGCAATGACAAGAAAAATACCCATGCTTTTGATAGCAATCATCATGCCTCTTGCAGCATCTGTCGACGTCATCAATTGGCGCACCCGGCCCGGAGCATCCAGGCCCACACCAGTTTCCGTACAAACAGGGGAAGCCTACTGAACGGCGTTTTCTTTTTGACAACTGGCATCACTCCGTTTTGTAAAGGGATACTACTTGTATCATATTGAACAGGAAGTGATGTTGCTTTAGGCAATCTCCCTTTTTTCGTTTCGATAGATAATCGCCTGATATGAATGGCACGGAGGTCAACCAAGGGGAAAACTTTCAAAATATCACTTGAAATCATGTTGTGAATATGATAGATTAATTCTTGCCAAAGCGAACGCTTACAGGCTCGATGGATGGATGTCCGAGCGGCCGAAGGAGCACGATTGGAAATCGTGTAGGCGGTGTCGAACCGTCTCGTGGGTTCAAATCCCACTCCATCCGCCATCATACCTGGCCCGTTGGTGAAGCGGTTTAACACAGCAGCCTTTCACGCTGTCATACAGGGGTTCGAATCCCCTACGGGTCACTTATATCCCACATAGTCAAGCAATTGCTTTGCGGGGCCCCAACAACTGGTTTGGGGTAGGGAGGCTTAGCTCAGCTGGGAGAGCATCTGCCTTACAAGCAGAGGGTCGGCGGTTCGATCCCGTCAGCCTCCACCATTTTTATATGCGGTCGTGGCGGAATTGGCAGACGCGCTAGATTCAGGTTCTAGTGGTGGCAACACCGTGGAGGTTCAAGTCCTCTCG
>NZ_LMPN02000033.1:0-390393 GCF_001423865.2 Brevibacillus sp. Leaf182
TCAGTCTTTTTACATATTATAGGAGTCGTTTTGCACGGCTCTCTATGTGGTCGTCCTTTTTTTCGTGTTTCACTCTGATTCTGTTCTGGCGTGCTATTCCTTCTGCCGAGACCAGTAAATCAATGTGTCGTCCCTCTTTATTTCTGTAAAGCCCATTTTGACTAATATTTTTGCGGAATCTATGTTATCTAGCAAGCACTTCGCCGTAATCTTTTTCACATCTGGCTGCAACAACGCCCAATTCGCTAGGCCTTCTGCCGCCTCATACGCGTAGCCTTTTTTTCGCTCGGCTTCAATAATTCCATAGCCGATGTCCACTTCTCCCTCCGCATTCGGGACTCCCTTGAACCCTACATCGCCGATAATCTTCATGCCATCCTTTATAATGATCATCCACGATTCAAATCCTGTCGGTTCCCCTGTGAGTGCGAGTGCTTTGATGATTTTGGGTATCGTTTCCATCGCATCCTCATCAGGCCAGCCTTTGCCTAATGTAAGCCCCATATCCAATAACTCTTCGTAATTTTCTTGCAAAATATTCGTTGCTATTCTATGTGTAAATGGAATCAATTTGAGCCGTTGTGTATGAATGCTTTTTTCATTCATGGACAGGTACCCCTTCCTCTTTCCTTTCTTGTCGGTGACGATTTTTAAGTTAGATTTACTCTCCATATGTTTTTTCAGAAAGGGTCTATTCCTACACCTCAGCTACTCTTTCAATACTCCGATAGGAAGAATCACTCGGGCACTCCCATTATAGCATGATTTTCCACCCCTTTTTTTCAGAACGAATTGAATATTGATTAATCCGTATCTTTTCCGAATAATGAGAGATAACAAATGATGATGGACACCACAAAATCCAGTTGGTAAGGAGTGAAAACATGTCCACAAAGCTAAACAGTGAGCTTGTCCGCATTCAGCCCTGGGCGGATCACGATCTTCCCTTGCTGCGTCTTTTGAATGCACCTGCCATGATGGACCATCTTGGAGGCCCGGAGACGGAGGAGCAGCTCCTTGCTCGGCACGAACGGTACGTCAATAAGGACGGACAGCTAACGAGCAAGATGTTCAGCATCGTACTGCTGCCAGATCACACCCCTGTCGGAAGCATCGGCTATTGGGACCGTATCTGGAAAGGAGAAAACGTATACGAAGTAGGCTGGAGCGTCCTGCCCCCCTTTCAAGGGAAAGGAATCGCCTCCGTGGCTTTAGCCTCACTCATCACACGCATCAACCAAGAACGAAGACACCAGTTTATTCATGCCTATCCCTCCGTGGACAACCCTGCCTCCAATGCTATTTGCCGTAAGCTCGGTTTCACTCTGCAATCAGAATGCGTCTTTGAATACCCTCCAGGAAGTTTTATGCGCTCCAATGATTGGCGATTAGAAGTTGCATCGGGACATTTCCCCATTGAAAAAGTCCGGGAGCAATTCCCCGCGCTGCAACGAACTTACAAAGGCAAACCAGTTGTTTATCTGGATGGCCCAGGCGGTTCGCAAGTCGTAAAATCCTCCATGGACGCGATCTATCGCTATATGGCGAACGGTGGAGCGAATTTACACGGCTCCTTTCCGACGAGCAAGGAGACAGAAGCCATCCTTGCAGATGCCAAACAAGCCGTAGCAGACCTATTCCATGTGGGGCCGCAGGAGGTAGCCTTCGGTGCGAATATGACCACGCTGACCTTTGCGATTGCCCGAGCATTAGGTCGTCATTGGAAAGAAGGAGATGAGATTATCGTCTCCGAGATGGATCACCGCGCCAATGTAGACCCGTGGCTGACTGTTGCCGCAGATCGCGGAATGACCGTTCGGTGGTTGAAGATGAATAAAGAGACACTTACGTTACAACTAGATGAGCTCGATACCTTACTGACTTCCAGAACCAGACTTGTGGCAATCGGACTTGCTTCCAATGCTGTCGGAACGATCCATGACCTTCCTGCCATTTCCCAAAAAGCACGCGCAAAAGGAGTCATTGTCGCTGTCGACGCCGTGCATGCGGTCCCTCACTTCTCTATCCATCGTGACGAGATCGGAGCCGATATCCTGCTCTGTTCCGCCTACAAGTTTTTTGGCCCTCATGTAGGAATCGCTGTCATCCGCAAAGAAATTTTTGAAGCACTCGATGTTTATAAATTGGTTCCTGCCCCCTCTTCTTTTCCAGATAAACTGGAGACCGGAACCCAAAATCATGAAGGGATCGCAGGAATCAGACCGGCTATCGAATTTGTTGCGTCGCTTGGCTTCGGTGATAGCTTCGCTGAAAAAATCCGCTCTGGTTACGAGGTGATCGAAGCCTATGAAAATCGGCTGGCAGAAAAGCTGCGAAAAGAACTAGGCGCAATGAAGGGTGTCACACTCTATCAAGCGGGTGAAGATGTACCGAAGACACCGACGATCGCTTTTCGGATCGAAGGGTTTTCTCCCCAAGAAATATGTGAGCGATTGTGCGAGGAGCATAGCATATTCGTTGCAGACGGAGACTTCTATGCGACAACACTCGCCAATTGTTTGGGAATCAATGAAAGCGGCGGCTGGATACGGGCGGGGCTGGCACCGTACAATACCCGCGAGGAAATAGACCGTTTCATTCAAGGTATTCAAGCCATGATAAGGGCATAAAACAAGACCCGGGTCAGCGCGACTCGGGTCTTCCACGTTTTTATCCATGCAGCACGCCCTGAAATCTGGCGCGAGGGCGATAGTGCCCGACCGGAATTTGGATCAAGCAGGTTTTCTCTTCGGTCTTTAGGTTGTATAGATCATCGCAATTTTCCACGTCAAATCCGAGTAGCGGATGGCCGCCCATTCCACACGTGAACGCGGCCAAAAGCAATTGATGCACGACGATTCCTGCCTCCAAATGTTGGATGCGATACCCTCTAAACCCTAGCTGATTGATCAAATGATCGCGATTACCCACCACATGAAAGCAGAGCGGCACTTGATACAAATTCACGTTGTCCAGAGTCATTCCGTCCTGAAGGCGTGCTCGTAAATCTCCATAGACAATTGGATAAAGAGCGTGCTCCAGTGGATCGTAAGCGTATGCCCCATCTTGTATTCCTTCTACCTGATGAATGCTTACAAAGAGAGAAAGCCTTCTCGGCACTGCTTCCAGATTTTTTCCCAAATCATTGCCGTACAACAGAGCACTCATCGTCATTTCCATGATACGCGCTACCTGATCCTGGTCTGTTTTCCTCCTGATAAAGTCCATTTCTGGTGAAAAACGCTCCCGGCAATATTGCACCAGATCATAGCTTGGTTTCTGCAAACGCGGGAGAAGGATTCGCTCATCGGAACGGCGAGACCATTTGCTTTCTAACTCATCCGAATCATGTGCAAACGAATGGGTAGATTCCTGCATGGCAGCTTGATTTATTTGCAGGAGCGAAGGATATTTCCTCATTCTTTTTGAGCGCATCACTTGCACGTACTTTTGCTCAGGCAGTTCCCTGATTAGCTCGCTAGCCGTCACCTCTCCTCTCTCTGTCCATTGTGACGATGAGTGCGAATGCCTCTCCCCTCCTGTTTGAAGCGATAAGGGAACTACCGCGTAGACACTCTCTTGATCGTCAGACAATCCTAGCAGTGTATTTATCGCTCTATCCAGGAACTGATAATGCACCGCAGTCGTTACACCGAACTGGTTTCCCATTTCCTGTAATTGCCCAAGCAGTACACCAGCATCAAGGCCCTGCAATCGATAGGAAAATTCATCATACTTAAAAAAGTTCTTCCAAAAATAGATGGATACGAATGCAACTCCAAAGCAAGCCTGCACCGGACAACTGCCGCCAAGCGCTCGGCTTAGAAAGTGATCAAAATTCCCTTCGCGCAACTGTACGAGTCTGTGATGGGCCACATCGTAGTGGTATAGTCCCGGAGGAATACTCGACAGCTTCAAATACACGTACAGCTCACTCGGATAGAGTGCCCCTCCAGACGGAACCGGTCTTCGATTCGTTACAAGTGGCAAAAACGACTCAGATCCTGCATCTGCCGAAGTCGTGGTTAACAATGATTGGCTGATTTGGGTGAGGCCATAGCTATACCATAACCAAGCGCCCAATTGAGGAAGAGACATCTCTTGTGAAACGGTTTGATCTACGAGCGATAGAGGCACTTCTTCTGGCAGTGGAATGACAGGTAGCCCCCTGTACAGCTTGTATGTCAGTGGCGCATCTCCCCAATCCACCTCGAGATCACTTGGTCTGGCGTTTTCTGTATCAAAATGAAGGCGGTACAAGAAATTTTCGAGACTCATCCGGCTCACTCCCAGATGCATGTTATGGAAACTTATGGAAACGGATGCGGAAAAGGATTCAACTCGTCTACACGCAGCGATTGTTTCGCATACCCCAGCTTCACAGGGACCTCCAATACTCTTTTCAATCCCGTTATTCGCGTGAGATGATGGCCAAAAGTCATCGGGAGCATGCCAGGAATCAATACACGCACGCAAGATAAGCCGTGGCGCCCTACCTCTGGTGTCGTTTGATCCACCACAATGACATCGAGATCTAACTTTTGGAACACACTGAGCAACTCCCGCAAATCGTCTGTTAGATCATGATTTTGGTTTCTTCTAGGAAAGCGTTCAGCGAAAGAGACCATCGGACGTGAATCATCCATGAGAAAGGATAAGCGCTCCGCTGCTTCTGGCAAGCTGTAAAGCATCGCATGATCGTCCATCTTTTTCACCAGGGACGAATCATGGAGCATGCGCAAGTATTTGTCTCGGTTCGCTTCGTACTTGTCTGCCAACGTCATGAGCATCGCAGCCGTTTCGTAAATGGAGCTTTTTACAGCACGGATGGGGTCTGGATGCGCTCCTGCTGCACAAACGAGGTGCAAGCCTTTTTCTCCGCGGTTTTTTGCAATCGTCCAAACAGCGGGAATACCATTTTCCATGGTCGCATCGAACAAGTACAAATCGTAATTGGTAACGGTCTGCATCCGATCGATCAACAGTAGCAATTCCCGATCATTGACTGTAGCGGGATCGAGGCGTGGTAATGGCAATTTGGCATACCAGGTCAACAAGAAAGCATCTCGCTCTACCACTTCGAGGATGCCGTAAAAAATCGCCTCCTCTAAACTGCCGCCCAACGCACAGCCATTGGAGGTCTCAAATACTACTCCCTCCCCGAATCCCATACTGTAGTAGGCCATGAGCTCAGGTACAAGAATGGGTCGCTCTTCTTTAAAGGAATAGCCCCATACCCAGTTCATTTCTCGCTTGGGATCAAACGGCTGAAACGGAAAATCAGGCAGGGCATACTGCTCTTCTGAATGGGTTCCCGCCGTTGTCGGATCAAGGGCTTTCGGCAAAAGGTTTGCGTAGCAGTCACGCACCATCGTCCTCTTGCCACGCGGCATCAGCCCGCAATATCTTTCCATTCCTTCCAAAATCGCTGTTATCTCACTATCCGCGTATGAAACAGATCTGCCAGCCGTGCCCTCGTCATGAGAAAATAACGGCAGATTGACACTTACATCTGCGAACACAGAGACAAGATCACGTACTTTCCCATTCAAAAACCCGGTTCGGGAATCCAAATATTCGTTGGTGAGAGCTTGTTTTAAATCGGCTATGGATTTTGTCCGGTAACTGTCCGGACTTTGCTTAACGATAGGCTTCAAGCGTATTCTTGCCTGCTCTTCAGAATCCTCAGGCAGTTGACTACATACCGGACATAACGGATTGGGCAAAAAGAAGTGGCGCGTACTGGTCAATGTTTGCAAATCAATAAACTGGATATGCTCGGATAACTGGGCTTGCCTGCCCTCTACTATGCGTTCAGCCTCCGCAATGACATGGTATGCCACTTGTAACAACCCAGAGCGGGATGACCATGGATCACGGGGTATGCCGCCTTTCTCCCTCAGCATCTGTTGTACCTTCCACATCTCTTTGCGATCGCGTCCCGCCATCAAGCGCCGCATATCTGCACACTGGGAGCACCCTGTTTGATCTGGACGAACCAACGGACCTACGATGGCCTCCCCAAATGAAACAAAGCCGCGAAGCCATGGAATATTTGCTTGGCGAAAATGTTTTTCTGCCTGCACATGCAAAGCAGGATCATACGTATCGTGCAACAGGAGCGCCAAATTTGCGCCACTTGTCTCCGACTCCATGTTTTCACTCTGCCACACGCGATAGCCCTTGCTTACATGTTCTGAAACCAGCTCCGCCAGAACTCCGTCTCCAACTACAAGAATGTCAACGTTCATTGAAGCACCTCCCGCGAGAGCAGCAAGGCGAATACACCGCCAAGGTCTTCTTCCAGAAAAGGTTCTATCGCGGCATTCATGACTCGAGGAGAAAGGTTTTGAACCGCCAGTATCTCAACCGCTTGTTTCCAGACCTCTTTTTCCGATTCTTCCTGAACGCTACTGCGTGCAAGTTCAATGGCTTCACCCGTCAAGCCGACTGATTGCGCTGTCAGTACATACTTGGACACGTGATTGGTTGGCGTTTGAATCTGATGCAAGGCATACATGAGCGCTTTTCGCAATGCTTCTCGCTCCTGCAAGCCAATACTCCCGTACCATCCCCTGCGCGTTTCCACCCAATACACCGGAAATCCGCACACCTCATGGCCTTTTGCAATCGTCAGCTTCTCACCTAATGTAGCGAAAGATCGTAAATAAAACTGGGACTGTTCATCCACAATGGAATCAACATGCACAGGTCTAGCCGTTGGCTGTCGTCCTTTCATTTCTGACACATACGTGAGTGTCAGACAATGCTGTAACGCCCGACATAAGCCTTCTGCTGCCGTTTCCCCTGCTCCAATTCCGATATTGATCTCTAGATCGCCTTGATAAGCGGAATTTTGAGCGCTTAGGTGGTTCACCATTCTTCCCGCATACATCTCTGCCCCAAGCAATCCTGCTTCTCTACGCGCCTCGTCATGGGTATATCCTGCGCATACAACTGTTGGCAATAGCTCTGCGGGACCATCTGCTACAGGATCGACTGCTGTCACCCTACACTGTGTTAGTGGTAGCTGCGTAAGCTCTCCCTCATCCCAATTGTGAAAAATACCGTTCTCAGGGGAGGTCCATGACGGAAACAGAGACAATAGACTATCTTTTTGTTCTGCCTCTTTGGATATCCGTAATTCAAGCTCTCTCTCATCCAATACCTCCATGCTCCTATCTTCTTTTTGCATTGGGTGAGGCATGTAGGACTGCCAGCTTCCTTCCAACGTCTCCAGATTTAACAAATAAATTTTGTTTGGGTCCTCTGCTTCGTTGACACCTGATACGTATTTGAACCATTCAAAAACAGCGATGTTGGCCAGCATGGCTGCTGCGGTCATTGAATATGGATGTTGTTCGGGGTCCGCACACAAAGCCTGCCGATGTAAACGACGCCAAGCCGATTCAAAGCAAGCCTCTGACTGTGGATGAATCAGCGGCCCTACCATTCCTTTTTGCTGGACAAATAACGCCGGAACAAACACCTTCTCCCGCTCTCTGCACGCGCACTGGATCAAACTTACTTCGCCCTTGTTTACGTTTGCTGACGTGTACAAAATACCGGTGAATGGCTCGATGATCACTGACCAGTCGGCACCCTCCCATGACGTCGGCTTGAGTTCATCCAGCTTCACTTCTGGGTCTTTCCTACGCGAATGTTCTATAATCGCCTCTAGCCGCTCACGATTGGTCGCAGTCTCATTCGTGATGGCGTAATGGAATTGCACGCATCCCGATTCCAGCAATGCATGGATGGCAGAAAGGAGAAAGGAGCCTGCCCCGATCACCAATACTTTTTCCGTTCGATATTTTTGAAAACGATACCCTCCTGAACCACCTAACTGATCCAAAAATTCAATCTGCGCTGCATACCTCGACATGACCTCTGGTGATAATTCATGTGGTTTCTCCAGGCTCACATCTTGAAGGAATCCATTTTCTAAAAGTGTACCGGCCACTTGGAAAATTTGTTGCTGATATTCTTCCGGCAAATCGTCGGTCAATTGCTCTAACGTATGCACACCATTAAACATGGGAAATAACTGATCTACCCACCGATCGATCATGTCGCCCTTCATGCGGAAAGTCCCGATGTTATTGCGAAAATACACGCTTCCATCTGAATCGGGTATATACACTGTATCCCGCTTCACTTTTATGCGCATCGAAGGATTCAGCTTATCCATTCTCCTCCCCCTAACGTTGTGAAATAAACCAATTTGCGACAAGACATGTCACAACTATTTTATGTATCACTCTTTGTCTCACATTCCAGTTGGAAAAACAAAGCCCCTGCCAAGACACAATTTGGGGCAGGGGCTTCATTTACGTATGGATTATAAATCGTCAAACACGATAAAGCATGGGAAGAAGCAAGAGCAACTGCAAGAGCAAGAGCAACTGCAGAAGCAGGAGCAGGAGCAGGAACAGCTACAGGAGCAAGAGCAGCGACTGCAACGACCACAACTACATCTGTGGCATCTACCACATCCGCCACATCTACTTCGAACTAGCGTCGCTTCATTCATTTTTTCTTTGTCCCAACGCTGCATTCGATCCCCTTTTATTTCAGAAGCCTTCAATTTTTTTAGCTCTTTTTTGAACTCATCCATTCGTTTTCACCTCCGCCACTTCATGGAACTACTCTAGATTTATGAAGGGACGTTGGGTATTCGTGCACAGTTCATGTGCCCATTTTTGGTGGAACATGAGAAAAACCCGCTATGCGGCAAGGTTCCCTGACAAAAAAAGAAGCCGCCCTCAAAGTGAAGGCAGCTTGGATGATCATTGCTTTACAGTTTGAAGATAATTCCCATCAGCGAGTAAATAATTACCGTCGAGAACAGCACCGTCATATGAATCAGTGAATATATAAACATCGTTTTCGACCATTTCTGTGAATCCATTTTCCGGTATCCAAAAACACTCAGAACCAACCATAAAATATTCAGGAGCAGGGCCATAAACGTAAGACCAGCGCTTAATGACCAAAATAGAAAACTGCTCGCAATCAAAATAACCAAATAAACATTTGTTTGAATGTAGGTACGTCTTGCACCTTTGACGACGGGCAACATAGGAACCCCAGCCGCCTTGTACTCATCATGCTTGCGAATCGCGATCGCATAGAAGTGAGGCATTTGCCAAATGACCATGATGATAAAGAGACCAAGGATAGCAGGATGCGTGATATCTGGGTGAATGGCGGCCCAACCGATGAGCGGCGGCATTGCACCAGATATACTTCCTACCTCCGTGTTGTAAACCGTTCTTCTTTTTGTCCACATCGTATAAGGCACGACATAAAAAAACAGTCCGAGAAAACCCATGATAGCAGCCAATGGTGATGCCAAGACGAGAGCCGCCAAGCCAAAAATCGTCATCAGAGAGGCGAGCCATAAAACGGTCTTCGTTGATATATCCCCTGTTACCGTAGGTCTGTTCTTCGTCCGCTCCATGATCGAATCGATATCGCGATCATACACGTTATTAAAGGCACCCGCTGCACCCATGATTAAAATAGAGCCGATTGTAGCAAATAAGATTTCTGGCAGCTTATCTATTAGACTGAAGTGATACGTATATAAAGCCAATGTTAATCCGGCAAACATCGGAATCAGATTCGATTTGATAATCCCCGTCTTAACCGTTTGCGCCAAAATATTGGACATAGGCCGATTCCGCGTTGCAACGCTTTCTTCCCTCTGCATTCGTACACTGTCCCCTCTTACTAGATGATCTATGTCTATCGTACTCCAAAATAGCATGACATAGTAGACGGTTAAATCCTACAAAACTGCCATTTGTATCTTACATACCACTAAGGATTTAAATACTATATGGAATGTTAATTCTATATGGTATGATTGTCAAGAGAAGGAGGCGGACGAATGAACAGACGCAGATTAACCCAGGCAGAGCGTAAACAGGAAACACGGCAATTGCTCATCGACGCAGCCATTGAGACCTTTGCTCAGTTAGGCTTCCACGGAGCTTCCGTTGATAAAATTGCAGACCATGCTGGTTTTACCAAAGGAGCTGTTTATGCTCATTTTCAGTCCAAAGAAGATCTCTTTCTCGCTATTTTGGAAGGTCAGATGCAATTACATGTGTCCAATATCCATCACGTAATTGATCACCAGCCATCATTATCGCATTTTATCGAAGCCATGGACGCCTATTTTATGTCCGTTCAGCAACAAAATCGCACGTGGACCATGCTGAATCTGGAATTTTTGCTTTATGCCATGCGTGAAGAGTCTGTTCGAAAGCGATGGTCGAACATGATCATCGAGTCGGTACAGCATCTTTCCAAGGCCATACAAACATTGATGCCAAAAGAAAGTGACTCTACTCTATCCGCAGTTGAAATGGCATGGACGATTCTTGCTCTTGAGAATGGCATGAGCATCTTCTATTACATTAGCGGCGACCAGGCCCCCTTGTCTTTGTACGGAAAAGCTTTGCAAAACATGCTATCGTCAAAATAGCGATTCCCTCATGCTAGATCATTTCTGACTGGGCAGTCCGTTGCTTCATGATTCGATTGACTCTCTCAGAACCATATAGCATGAACACAATGTAGAAGGCTGTAAAAAAAGGTAAAATCGAAACGGTCGTCTGTGCAGCAAGCCACCCTAGCAACGGAGGCAGTAGTGTGGCACCCGTGTACGCAACCGCCATCTGATAGCCCATCAGCTTTTGCGTTTGTTCTTTCCCAAAGCGTTCAGGAGTATCGTGCAGCATACAGGGATAAATCGGAGCGAAGCCTAACCCGAGTAATAGAAAACCGATCAACGAACAGAAAGTCGGTAATGGCAACATCAACAGCGCTGCCCCAGCTAACGATACGAGAAGTCCACTGCGAATCAGGACGCGGTTGCTCACTTTGAAGGTAACAAAGCCCGTGATAAATCGCCCAACCGTAATGCCGCCGTAATACATAGCTACCCACACCGCTGCCACAGCCGCAGGTAGCTCTTTCGCATTTACCAAAAAGCTACTCCCCCATAATCCCACCGAGGCTTCAGCCCCACAATAGAAGAGAAAGGTCAGTAATGTCAGCTTGACGCCCTTTGTCCGTAACGGTTGCTCTATCTGCCCACGAGACGGCTGAACCTGTGATTCTTTGACTGCGTGTCTCTGTATGTTCTCCATCCGTTTCCACAATGGAAGTGTAATCGCTAGAAGTACGACTAACGCAAATTGAATGAGCGAAATGGTCAAGTATCCATTCCGCCATAAATCATGATCTCGCATAAAGCCAGACATAATAATGGGGCCAAGCGTAGCACCCACCCCCCAGAAGCAATGCAGCCAGCTCATATGATGGGCTTGATAATGCGTAGCAACATAATGATTCAGTGCTGCATCCACAGAGCCAGCTCCTAGTCCCAGAGGTAATGCCAATACCATCAACCATATAATCGATGGGGCAAAAGAAAATCCGAGCAAGGCTGCCGCCGTCATCAAACAGCTAATCAGCGTGATCTGTCCTGTACCCAAACGTTTTAATAATGCGCCGCTCATCAAGCTAGATACGATTGTTCCAGACGCAATCACAATGCTGATCACACCTGCCATACCAAATGCAGCGCCATATTCTTCTTGCATGACAGGCCAAGCTGCCCCCAGTAACGAATCAGGAAGGCCCAAGCTGATAAACGACAAGTAAATCATGATCAAAAAGAATGTTGCCACGATCCCCCGCCCCCTGCTCATTGTTACATTCTTACAGTGAGTCTATTCAGCAATTTCTCTCCCTCTGTTTTGAACCGCTTGTTCTTTTCGAGAAATTCGTGCACTTCATTTAATTGGGCTGGTCGGTAGCCTGGACCACCACAACCACAGGAATGATAGGTAAACCCATGCTGATAGAGGATTTCAACCTTTTTCCACTGCTTCACATCCGTTTGCTTTGGAGCCTTGAAATCATGCCCCATATCCTTCATTCCAATCCCACATTGCGGACAGCTATGCTTGATCTTGTTCCATTCTTCCTCCGTCAACTCATACTTGGAGGTTTGCTTGAACACTTTTCTGCAAGGGAAACAGGCGTATATTTGTTTATACGGACCATACATCCCATATCGACACATGATGATCAACCCCTATCCCATTTCATCTGCCCGTTTCTCTTTTAATTGGATGGCGAGCATTCTCCAGCGTTTTCGTTCCTCTGATTCCGCGATTTCCTCCTCATCCATTTCCAGCCAATAGTCGGCATCCATCCGTTCATACATATCCAAAAGAGTGATCGTTGCACAGGCAGGATTCTCAAAAGCCGCAATCATCGCCTCCGGTCCGTCATCCCAGTTGTAGCCATTCACTACAGCATGAAGGAGGACAGATGAATCAAGCAGTTTTATTTTTTGGCACCGCTTCTTCTCAGATTCCTCATATAAAATATCGTCCACCGTTTCCTCTTCCTCAGAAGACAGTGTTAGACGTACTGCGCCTTTCGTTTCGATCAGCAGGTCTGCAATCGCTTTGTCGTTCCTGGCCGCATTCCAGGCAGTGGCCAAAATGCCATGCTGAGAGTCAAGCTCGGCTCCCTGTTGCACCAGTCGTTTTACGGCTTCGACTTGCTTGAATTTGACGGCTTTTTTCAACGCTGTATCGCCCAGCTTGTCTTCCGCCTCCAGCTCTGCGCCTTTATCCAAAAGCATCTGAATCGCTTCTGGCGGCATTCGATTTGTTATAAAAAGCATCAGCGGCGTTCTCCCGCGTTGATCTCGTTCGTTGATATCTAATTGATCCACTGCTGCTCACACGATCTCTAGATCCTTTGTCTTACTGACGTTTACCCATTCCATCCGACTTCTTCTCCTCAGCTTATCTAGACAATTTCCGTTCCGGTATTCCTATGTATCCCCTTTTTTGACGAGCGTACTACCTATGAAGTCAAAGCTCAAAGGCGCCCCCTTTTTGTCAGGCTGCCACCCCAGCTTGATCGCCTCTTCAATGATGACCGCGACGTCAGCTGGCTTTATCACTCTTATATCCAAATGCTGCACATGTGGAAACTCCGCCCAAAAGTCATTCACATCTGATTTTACATACACGCGAATCAATTGACCTATCCCTTCATTGTGCTGGATCGTCAATGCGAGCAGACCCTTCGCTGCTGGACTAATGACCCACCGATATCGCTGCTCTCCTACCGTTATCCCCCGCGTTCCTTTTTTGGGTAATGCCATAGCTACCTCCTCATTGCAAGTAAATGTGTATCAGTTCTGCCAAATACGGTTTTAGGCCGTCCATTATTTCCTGTGAATGCTGCACAGTCACTTCTTTCCCCAACCCAAGCAAGAACTTTGCAAAAACAAGATGTCACTTCTCGCTACATTTCCTTCCAACCAACTACTTCCATCCTGCCGCACATGCAGCATAGATGCAAGCCAAAGTTCAGCCTCACAAGCCTGCACACCTTCAGTGGTCAGCTCCTGATCCTCCATAACAAACAGCCAACCCTCTAGGATTGGCTGTCATTTACATGATAGCTTTTTGTGTTCAATTCTTTTTTTTGTTTTTTTATCAATAATGTTGCGCCCCATTTCAACACGGATGGGGTTTCTTTTAATACCTGAGGTATCAATATCGCTGCCCCAATTCCCTGGATTACGCGTGAAAAAATGAGGAAGCCCCCACTCATTGGAATCCCACACAACGCCGAAGCCACAATAAATATCCCCATGCCTACAAGGAACATCCTTTTTCTTCCTTGCCAATCCCCTAAGCGAGCTCCGGCAATCAATAATACGGCATAAGACAGTACATAGGATGCCACAATGAATTGTATTTGTGTTGTACTCGCATGAAGCTGCTCCTGGATCGTTGGATTGGCAACAGTCACAATAAAAGAATCCAAGATAACCATAAACGTTCCGAGTAGTAAAACAAACAGTGCCCACCATCGTTTTCTGTCCAGCGTCCTTGTCGTTTCTGAATGGGGGTAGTTCATACGGAAGTCACTTCCCTGCCAATGATTATTAGGGGTATTTATGAATACTACTATAATTTTGTTGAAAAAAGAGGAAATACCCGTTATAAGTATTCCCTGTAAGGGGTGATAATGCGTGCATAGTCACTCCCATATTTCTCTTCCAGCACGGGGCTGAAATCCTTCTCAATCTGACCCATGATGATGTCATGGTAGAATGCATTTTGCAGCAATTCAATGAGTGACGGGTGGTCCGTCTCCAGAATAGTGGGCTTGATCCCACGCCCAAAGCTGCCCAGCAATGCCGAATGTGCATCGCAAAGAATAGAGAACTTCCTGGAGTGCACTTGATTCCATTCCGCACTCCTTTTATGTACGACAACATTTTTTAGCTTTGCATGGCATTCGCCAATGGATATTAGCGTGACAGCAACCCCTTGTTTTTCTGCTTCTACCAGTGGTTCCTCTACCCAATGAACATCTTCAGACCAAATATCGACAACAATGCTTTTGTTTGCATTTGAGATGATACGTTTGATGGCTGTTTCAATCGCTTTGTCACCTTGCCAATTATAAAAGGAAGGAGACGTTCGGGGAGTGGATTTCAACTGTTCTTGAAGGACACGGGTTGTTTGATCAAATTCCGATTGTAACAAACGAATCAACTGCTCGATCGGTACTGCATCATAAAGAACAGGCTCCGATTCGATCATGCGGCACATGCCCTTTTCTGTTAATGCTCGAAGTGCAGCATATACGTTTGTCCGAGAAACGGAAACTTTCTTGGCCACTTCATATCCAGATATTTTGGGTTCCTCGTGAAGCACCAAATAACATCTGGCTTCCAGGTCTGACAATCCAATTTTCCGAAGCTCATCAATCAAGCTGTTACCTCTTTTCTGCATAGTAGTATATCTGAATACTACTATCATTCTGATATAAAGTCAACACTCCTATGAATCCAGTACCCTCTACAACTCAAGCGGATTGAAATATTCCCTCCACGAGACTATCTCCCCATTGAAAACTCGTAACTTGCTCACATAGGATTGGGAGTATTCCAATCCACTCTTTTTTACGGTTGCCTTCCCGTCCATCTCAACGAAATACAGCTCGTGACTG
This sequence comes from Brevibacillus sp. Leaf182, assembly GCF_001423865.2. Taxonomy (NCBI): domain Bacteria; kingdom Bacillati; phylum Bacillota; class Bacilli; order Caryophanales; family Paenibacillaceae; genus Brevibacillus; species Brevibacillus sp. Leaf182. Next base: position 15,070 of record NZ_LMPN02000033.1, read on the forward strand.
CTTTCATTTACTTCATAGATACGAATGTTGGAGATTTCCCAAAATGAGTACAGACCATTTTCCTTTCCAATAAATTTCCACTTTGGGACACATATTTTAGCGGCGACATGCACGTCATTCTTTTAAACAGCTTCGTAAAGTGAGCCTGATTGGAGAATCCTGCTTGCACGGCAATTTCCTTACCGCTTAAATTTCCGCAGCGAATCAACCGCTTAGCATGTTCAATCCGCAGATGAATCAGATATTGATGCGGCGTCACTCCTGTATGCTTTTTAAACAGGCGAACCAATTGGGACAAGCTGATATTGCTCACCCTCGAAAGGTCGGCGAGGGATATACCCACCTCCAAATTTGTCTGCATGTAGTCAATCATGGTTGTGACATGTTTGTTTGTGGCGAAGGTACCCGCACGGCTTTGCCCGTATCCGGTAAGGAGGCTTACTCTGTTTTCCATTCCATCTTTGCTGGGTTCAGCTTGAATGTGGAGGACACTTTTTGGAGTGGGAGGAACCAGCGCTGGTCGCGGTAAATGAAAAAAGAACTGTAACAGAGAGCGGTTTCTGTTACAGTTCTTTCATGCTCGTTACAAATCCAGCGTATTTTTCTCCAGAAAATTCGTAGCGAAATTCCCTGCGACAAAGTCAGGGTGCTCCAGCAGCTTCTCATGGAAGGGAACCGTCGTATGCACGCCTTCGATAACAAACTCACCTAGCGCCCGCTTCATGCGAGCCAATGCTTCGTTGCGATCTGTTCCCCAAACGATCAGCTTGGCGACCATCGAGTCATAAAAGGGAGAGATTTCGTAGCCGGGATAAACGGCACTGTCCACGCGCACACCGTAACCGCCAGGCGGCAAGTAATTGATAACCTTGCCTGGTGATGGCATAAAGTTTTTCGCCGGATTCTCTGCGTTGATTCGGCACTCGATTGCCCATCCGTTGATTTTCACGTCTTCTTGTGAGAAAGATAACGGATTGCCCGCTGCGACAGATATTTGTTCTTTGATCAAGTCAATCCCTGTAATCATTTCTGTCACGGGATGCTCTACCTGAATCCGTGTATTCATTTCCATGAAGTAAAATTGGCCATGCTTGTCTAACAAAAATTCAACTGTACCTGCTCCGTGGTACGAAACCGCTTTGGCTGCCGCTACCGCGGCTTGCCCCATTTGCTCGCGCAGACTTTGGTCTAGCGCAGGAGATGGCGCTTCCTCTACCAGCTTTTGATGACGACGCTGAATAGAGCAATCCCGCTCTCCCAAGTACACAGCGTTGCCGTGCTTGTCGCCCATGATTTGAATCTCCACATGCCGCGGCTCTTCCACGTATTTTTCCAAGTAGACACCGGCGTTACCGAATGCCGTCTCCGCTTCTTTCTGGGCTTGCCGAATCGCCTTGGACAACTCATCGGCATCAAAAGCGACACGCATCCCTCTGCCGCCGCCTCCAGCCGTTGCTTTTACGATGACAGGATAGCCGATTTTCTCCGCCACCTGCAAGGCTTCATCTATGTCTTCAATCAAGCCGTCTGTGCCCGGAACTAATGGAACATTCGCTTGACTCATCGTTGCTTTTGCTACGGCTTTGTCACCCATTTTGGTGATCGCTTCGGGATCGGGACCGATAAAGGTAATCGAGCAATCTTGGCAAAGCTGGGCAAACGAAGCGTTTTCCGCCAAGAAGCCATAACCCGGGTGGATAGCGTCTGCCTTGGTGTGAAGAGCAACCGTCATAATCCGTGCCATGTTCAAATAGCTGTCCTTGGACGCCGTAGGTCCGATGCAATACGCTTCATCCGCCAATTCTACGTGCAATGCTTCCCGATCCGCCTCAGAAAAGACAGCGATTGTACGTATCCCTAGTTCCTGACAAGCGCGAATAATGCGGACAGCGATTTCGCCGCGATTGGCAATCAATACTTTCTTAAACATAGGCGCACTCCTTCCTACTGAGTTTTGACAACGAGCAATGCTTTTCCGTAATCGACAAATTGACCATCCACGACGAGAATTTCCGTGATGATGCCGCTAACGGGAGTCGTAATGTCGACAGATAGCTGCAGAGCATCAGCCGTGCAGCGTCCAACCTTTTCGCCAGCTTTAACAGTCTGCCCTATTGTCACTTCCGCATAGAATAGTCCTACTCCTAATGACATGACCTGTTGTGTTACTTCCTTAGGTACCTCAGCAACGACATCGACGGACTCAGCAGTAGCGGCTGCCTCCTGATAGCCATGCTCCACTTCTCCCACCTGTACAGGAGCATTCCCAGCCACGACTTCGACTGGTGCGCTTTTCTTGATTACGATGCGGGTCTTGCCCTTCTCCCATTCCAGCTCCTCAATGGAAGACTGATTCACCAGCTTGATGAATTCACGCAGTTCATGCAGCTTCATAGCACGATCAGAGCTCCTTTCTAAAGTGGGATGTTCCCGTGCTTTTTGTACGGACGATCTTCCTGCTTGTTTCTAAGCATTTCCAAGGCTTGCGCCACCTTTTGGCGGGTTTCGCGTGGATCGATGACATCATCTACCATTCCGAGACTTGCCGCGACATATGGATTGGCGAACTTTTCGCGGTAGAGGGCGATTTTCTCTGCGCGAGTCGCAGCCGGGTCCTCACTTTGTTCGATTTCTTTTGCAAAAATGACGTTGGCTGCCCCCTCGGGACCCATGACGGCAATCTCTGCATTCGGCCAAGCATACACGACATCTGCTCCAATGGACTTGGAGTTGAGCGCCACATAAGCGCCTCCGTAAGCTTTGCGCAGGATCACGGTGATTTTGGGAACCGTTGCTTCGGAGTAGGCATACAAGATTTTCGCACCGTGACGGATAATCCCGCCGTGCTCCTGATTGATTCCTGGGAAAAAGCCAGAGACATCTTCAAAGGTCAACAGCGGAATGTTGAAGCAGTCGCAAAAACGGATGAACCGTGCCAGCTTATCCGATGAATGAATGTCCAGTCCGCCTGCCATGACCTTCGGCTGGTTGGCGATAATGCCGACACTGTGTCCATCGATACGCGCCAGACCGATAACGATATTGCGGGCAAAATTCGGCTGTACTTCCATGAAATCACCGTGATCCACGATTTTTTCGATGACCTTGCGCACATCGTATACTTTGGTGCTTTCAGCAGGTACCAGCTCCAGGAGCTCCTCTTGCCAACCATTATTCTCCTCTGCTTTTATCACAGGTGCGCGATCGCGATTGTTTTGCGGCAGGAAGCTGAGTAGCCTGCGCACTCCTTCCAATACTTCCTGTTCGGTTTCTCCCGTAAAATGGGCATTGCCGCTCACCGTCGAATGGACTTTGGCTCCGCCTAGATCCTCTGCGGAAATTTTTTCACCTGTAACGGTTTCGATCACTTTTGGCCCTGTGATGAACATTTGACTCGTCTTCTCTACCATGAACACGAAATCCGTAATCGCTGGAGAGTATACCGCTCCTCCTGCACACGGACCGAGGATGACAGAGATTTGCGGAATCACACCGGAGTATATGGCATTGCGGTAAAAAATCGTGCCATAGCCATCCAGCGAGCTTACCCCTTCTTGGATGCGTGCGCCACCAGAGTCGTTTAGACCGATAAAGGGAGCGCCGTTCTTCGCTGCCAAATCCATCACCTTGGCAATTTTCATCGCGTGCATCTCACCCAGAGCTCCGCCAAATACCGTGAAATCCTGCGCGAACAAATAGACAGGACGACCGTTGATTTTTCCGTAGCCTGTCACGACGCCTTCGCCCGGTGCCTCCATCTGGTCGAGACCAAAATGTGTAGCACGATGCTCAACAAACGGGTTCAGCTCCATAAAGGTATCTGGGTCAAGCAAAAGCTCGATCCGCTCGCGTGCAGTCAACTTGCCGCGGTTATGCTGGGCATCGATACGAGCATCTCCGCCACCAAGCTGGATTTTATATTTACGTTCCATCAATTCATCAATTTTTTCGTACATGTTGTTGCTCATAAGGACCACCATCTCTCTATTCCTTTTTCATGATAGCATTCTCATAGATCGCCACTAATTGCTGTACGGCGCTCGTCGGTGAAATCTCGCCACTCGCAATGGCTCCTTCAATGGAGGGAAGTAGCTCGGCTACTTGCTGGTTGCCGAAAAAGGTCGCACGCAAGTAGTCCTGAGCCATACTGTACATCCAATCGAGTAGCTGCGCTTTACGTCTTGCCTCGAAGCCGCCTGATCGGATGGTGGTTTCACGAAATTGACCAATGACCTCCCAAATATCTTCAATGCCTTCCCCTGTCAGAGAAGAACACATGTACGCCTTCGTCTCCCATCCAGTGGTTGCCGGCTGCAAGTAATGCAGAACACGATTATATTCACCTTTGGCGATCAAGGCACGCGTGCGGTTTTCCCCATCGGCTTTGTTGATCAGAAGCGCATCCGCAATTTCCATGATGCCTTTTTTGATTCCTTGCAGTTCATCGCCCGCCCCTGTCAGCATCAGCAGTAAAAAGAAATCCACCATAGACCTGACTGTCGTCTCACTCTGTCCGACCCCGACCGTTTCGACCAAAATCACATCATAGCCTGCAGCCTCGCAGATCAGCATCGTTTCCCGCGTCTTCCGGTTGACTCCGCCCAGCGTGCCGCCTGTGGCAGACGGTCGGATGAATGCCTGTGGATTGCGTGACAAGAGCTCCATCCGCGTCTTGTCGCCGAGAATGCTCCCGCGCGTAACCGTACTGCTCGGATCAACGGCCAAAACAGCGACACGATGACCTTTTTCGCAAAGCATACTGCCAAATGCTTCAATGAACGTGCTCTTACCCGCTCCGGGCACACCAGATATCCCTATGCGTATGGATTGACCTGTATGAGGAAGCAGTTGTTTGATCACCTCTTGAGCCATATCCATATGAGCGGGAGCGTTGCTCTCGACCAGCGTGATTGCCTGCGCCAAAACCGTTCGGTTGTTTTCTCGTACGCCTTTGACGTATTGATCCACTGATAAGCGCGGTAGACGTGCCTTGGAGGAAACGTTCAAAAAGTTCTTGTCAGCCTTGCCCCCGGTCATTGTCCAGCAGCCTCCAGGCGGTACACGATCTCTTGCAGAACGTGCTGGGCTGCTACCGGAATGACTGTTCCTGGCCCAAAGATAGCTGCCGCACCATGCTCTCGCAAAAAGCCGTAATCCTGCGCCGGTATTACACCGCCTATGACGACGACAATATCCTCGCGTCCCAGCTTCTTGAGCTCTTCCACCAGTTGTGGCAGTAATGTTTTATGTCCTGCTGCAAGCGAACTGAAGCCGATGACGTGCACGTCATTTTCTATCGCCTGCTTCGCTGTTTCCTCAGGTGTTTGGAACAACGGACCGATATCGACGTCAAAGCCTAAATCGGCAAAAGCGGTAGCAATCACTTTCGCACCCCTGTCATGCCCGTCTTGACCCATTTTCGCGATCATAATACGGGGACGTCTGCCTTCCCACTGCTCGAATTCATCTGCCATCTTGCGCACAGCCGCTACCTCATCGGCATCAGCGTATTCGGAGCTGTAGACGCCGCTAATGGAGCGAATGACCGCCTTGTGTCTACCCACGACCTTTTCATACGCATCCGATATTTCTCCCAAAGAAGCTCTTGCTCGCGCCGCTTCAATGGCCAGCTCCAACAGATTGCCTTCGCCCGTTTTCGCGCATTCCGTAATGGCCTGTAGAGTTGCTTGCACTCTCGCCTCATCCCGGATATTGCGCAGCTCCTGCAAACGTCTGATTTGCGCTTCCCGGACGGCTGTGTTGTCGACTTCAAGAATTTCCAGCGGATCTTCCTTGTCCAGACGGTATTTGTTCACGCCAATAATGGCTTCCTTTGCTGAATCGATATGTGCCTGACGGCGTGCCGCCGCTTCCTCGATCTTCATTTTCGGCAATCCCGTCTCAATTGCTTTTGCCATACCGCCAAGTGCTTCGATTTCTTCGATGTGCGCCCACGCTTTTTCCACGAGCTGGGCTGTCAAGGACTCAACGTAGTAGGAGCCTGCCCACGGATCAACGACCTTGGTTATCTCTGTTTCGTCCTGCAAAAACAACTGCGTATTTCGCGCGATCCGGGCTGAAAAATCGGTCGGCAACGCAATCGCTTCATCCAGAGCGTTCGTATGCAGAGATTGGGTATGCCCCAGAGCCGCGGCCATGGCTTCGATGCACGTCCGCACCACGTTGTTATACGGGTCTTGCTCCGTCAAACTCCATCCGGACGTTTGCGAGTGTGTCCGCAGTGCCATCGACTTTTCGTTTTTCGGATGGAACTGCTTGATCAGATTGGCCCAAATCAAGCGGCCTGCTCGCATTTTCGCCACTTCCATGAAGTAGTTCATGCCAATCGCCCAGAAAAAGGACAGTCGCGGCGCAAACGCATCGATGTCGATGCCTGCTGCAAGGCCAGTACGAACATATTCCAAGCCATCTGCCAATGTGTAGGCCAATTCAATATCCGCGGTGGCACCCGCTTCCTGCAGATGGTAGCCTGAAATACTGATACTGTTGAATTTGGGCATGTGCTTGGAGGTGTAGGCAAAAATATCGGAAATGATCTTCATCGACGCTTCTGGCGGATAAATGTAAGTATTCCGGACCATGTATTCCTTCAAAATGTCATTTTGGATCGTTCCGGTGAGCTCCGCCTGCGATACCCCTTGCTCTTCTGCTGCCACGATATAGAACGCCATAATAGGCAAAACGGCCCCGTTCATCGTCATGGAGACGGACATTTTATCGAGGGGGATGCCGTCGAACAAAATTTTCATATCGAGAATGGAATCTACTGCCACGCCTGCTTTCCCGACATCACCAACTACTCGTGGATGATCGGAGTCATAGCCGCGATGTGTCGCGAGGTCGAAGGCAATCGACAACCCTTTTTGTCCCGCAGCCAAATTCCGTCGGTAAAAAGCGTTACTCTCTTCCGCCGTAGAAAATCCGGCATATTGCCGAACTGTCCATGGCTGTGTCACGTACATCGTCGGATACGGTCCGCGTGTATACGGGGGCAAGCCAGGCATGTAGCCGAGATGATCCATTCCCTGCACATCTTCCATTGTGTAAAGAGGTTTTACAGGGATCTGCTCCAGCGTCTGCCACATTTGCTCCATCCCTTGTGGGTTTGTACCCAGTTGGGGAAACAAATCAGACACATCTCTTTTAGACTGATAAGCCATTTGTGAAAAATCAGGTCGCTTCATTATTTGCCCACTCCTATCCGCTCCTGAAGTTCTCGCAGTATCTCGTAGCAATTGGAACGCATGTGGATGCAATCATCTACACCGGCCGCCTTATAAGTAGCCAACTTCTCCGCGTCAGGCAAGCCAGCCAACAGAACCGTCATCTGAGGTACATGTTGCTTGATCGCTTGAGCCAGAGGTGGAACCTGCTCCGGATAACTCGCATCGTCCGAACAAATGACCGTAATCATCGCACCCGATGCCACCGCCGCTTCTGCCGCCTCTACAGGGGTAGAGAATGCTTGCATGCGCCATACGTCAAAGCCACCAACCGCAAAAAACTCTGATGCGAAATCTGCCCGTGCCTTATGCTTTGCCACTGGACCCATCGTCGCAAGAAACACGGTTGGTCTTTTGCCTGTTGTTTTCAAGAAATCATCTGCCTGCATCCGCAAGGCTTCAAAGCGCTCGGATGCCCGGTGAATACGGAGTGGCTGGATGATTGTCTGTACCGAATCTTCACGTCTCACGGCTTTGGCGATATCGCCCACAGTCGCTCCATGAAGTACCGCTTTTACTGCACGTTCCACGAGCTCATCGGTATGTTTGGACAACTCATCAAGCGCTGTGGAGAGTAGAGTCATGTTCTGTTTCATCCGAATGGAACGTGCTTCCGCTGCTCGCTCTTCGTGAATGCTCGGAAGACTCTCGGCCTTCAGTGGCTGCTCAGCCGTATTCGCATACATGTTGGTTCCAACCAAACGCTTTTTACGCGTATCGATGCTCTCTGCTTTTTGATCCGCGATCTGGGCAATCAAGCCTTGTGGGAAACCTGCTTCTAATGCACTCAGCATGCCACCGTGCGCTTCTACCTGTTGGAACAGCTCCCATGCTTTTTTCGCTAATGCATCTGTGAGCCATTCTACGTACCAAGAACCTCCCGCAGGGTCGATCACTTTTGCCAAATGCGCTTCTTCTTGCAAAATAATTTGCGTATTTCTGGCGATTCTTCTTGAAAACTCAGTGGCAGGACGGATCGCTTCGTCAAATGCAGAAACATGCAGACTGTCTGCTCCGCCAATGACGGCTGAGAACGCTTCTGTCGTGGAACGCAGCATATTGACATACGGATCGTAAATCGTCTTCGTCCAGGCCGAAGTTCTGGCGTGAATCGTCATCTTTTGGGCCTCCGTTGATCCGCCGTAGGCCGCCACGATGTTTGACCAGAGCATTCTTGCTGCACGCAACTTCGCGATTTCCATGAAGACGTCTGAACCGATCGAATACGTGAATTGCATCCGTGTTGCGATATCCTCTATAGAAAGCCCCCGCTCAAGCATCGCTTGCAAATAGTCGACCCCTGTAGCCAGAGAAAAAGCAAGTTCGGTTACTGCATTTCCGCCGCCGTCCTGATACGGATTGCTTTGAACCAGGATCGTTTTCAGCGCAGGCGCATGATCTTTTGCCCATTTCGTCATGCTTGCCATGGTGTGATAAGCTGTCTGCAAGGAACAAGGGAGCTTGCCCTCTGTGAGCAGAACCGCTACAGGGTCTTGCCCGATGCATCCGCGAAGTTCGGAGACTTGTTGGCCTGTCACTTCAACATGTGCCAAAATGAGTGAAAGTACGGGCAAGCCAAGTGCTCCCGTGTTCACGAAAAGAGGGACCTCAGAAAGCTTCACCCCTTGAAATGCCTGCTCTACATCCTCTCGGCAAAAAACAGATACCCCTTTGTGACCAATCGTATCTAGCAATGCTTCGTCAGGATCAAATCCAGCCAATGTCGCTTTGTCCACCATCAAATGCAGCATCGTTTGCCCGCGCCCTAAGTCCTCTACGGCTGCCTGATTGAAAGCCTTGGCACTCGTTGCGATAATTTCCTGACAGACCTGCCATTTGTGTTCCTTCTGCTCGTTAGGCTGTTGATTCCCTCTATGAAAAGGCGCTTCTCCTGGTAGCGCTTCCAGATGCGGCAATGTTTTGACATCTTCGTACCGATAGATTGGCTGGCGGACAATCCCCTCGTACGAATTCGTCAGTAGCTTGGCATCAAAGGATGCGCCCTTTAGCGATTTTTCTGCCGCTTCCCGCCATTGCTCGTACGTAGGAACGGAGAATTCCTTGAACCATGTATGTTTGCTCACTCTTCCAGTCCTCCCCTTAAAAGCTGCTCCATTACGCCTGCTTCACCAGGAATAACGGCTGTCCATGCTCGACCAACTGACCGTTTTCCACCAAGACTTGGACAATCTCTCCTTTTACTTCTGCTTCAATCTCGTTAAACAGCTTCATGGCTTCGACAATACAGACAATGGTAGTTGGCTCTACCCGATCATTGACGGATACATATGGTGCTGCGTCAACTGCGGGTGCTGCATAGAAGGTTCCTACCATGGGTGAAGTGATTTTGTACAAGTTTTCCGTCACTTCCGCCGATTTCTGAGGCGCTTCTACAGGGACTTTTTCGACCGGACGCTCAATCGTTTCTTTTTTAGGCAAAGAGACAATGGGTGCCACCGTCGCAATTGGTGCGCTTTTGGTTGGTACGGGGGTCTGATGTACGGTTGTGATTTGATTCCCATTTCTTCGTTTGATACGCAAAGAAGAATCTTCATCAATTACCTCAAAAGATTCTATGTCCGTCTGCTCCAATAGCTTCACAAGTTCTCGTAATTCGTAAATGGTAAGCACGACTATTCCTCCCCTATTTCTGATACTGACTGTCACAACCTCACGAACCGACTAGTTGGTCTGTAACGATTGTGCAAGACCGACCAGTTGGTCTTTTTGATATTATAACAAATGTCAGAATACTAGTACAGACCAACTAGTTGGTCTGATCAAGGTGTTTTATAAGGGACCATCAAGCGACTATGCCCCTGTCTCCTATCGAAAAGCTTGAGTGTAGCCGCATGATCCTTGTTAGCACCCCTACAATGGCTTGAAGGGATTTTCTTGTGATTGCAGGAAAAAACGTTGAAATGCCGGGTTTTCCATCGATTCTGATTTCAAAACAGAATGAAGAACCATATCTGCGTAAATATCCGCGATTTGCTCGATCGAGTACGTCCCTGACTTTTGATACCATTTGTAAATCCAGTTCACCATGCCAAAGATAGCCATAGACACAATCGGCACAGGCAGCTCCGGGCGGAACTCACCCGATTCGATCCCGTCCGAAATGACGGTGAACATGATTTTTTTATAGCGATCCCGTTTCGTTTCAATATCCGTGTAGTACTCGGGAGCTAAAAACAAGCTTTCCTGATAAAAGATCGTAACCTGCGAGCGGTACAGATCAATCATCATGACGAAGGATTTTACGATGGCTTGGAGTCGCTCCGTCGGGGTATCCCACTTCTCGTAAGCTTCCTCTGCTTTCTCCAACACATACGTAATAAATTGATCATGAATGATGTAGAGGAGTTCATCCTTGGATTTGAAGTTGTGATAAAATCCTCCCTTTGACGTTCCGCTTTCTTTCACAATTTGATCCACAGTCACTTTGTGGTAGCCATTTGCTTCAAACAAGCGCATGGATGTTTCTATAATACGTTCTCTGATTGATTTTTCGACCATTATCTTCACCCGTGAACATTATAGCATAACTGCATAGCAAAAACGCCGATTCTCTTCGGTGAGAGATCGGCGTTTCTTCCTTAATTCGTTGGTGTGGAAACAGGCACGGCACCTGAATATTCTTCGAGCGTAATCCCTTTTTCCCCGATTTCTTGCGCGATCTCGACACCTACATAACGCAAATGCCACGGCTCATAAATATAGCCCGTAATCGCGTCTTTTCCCTCTGGGTAGCGAATGATAAATCCAAATTTCTCGACGTTTTCATCCAGCCACTTCGCTTCTTTGGTTCCGGCAAAGCAGCTCGTTGCTGCACATTTTCCATCCTTACCGGAGACGTCTATTGCGAGTCCCGTCTCATGCTCACTCGTTCCAGGAACGGCACTGTAAGTCCGTGCCTTCTCCACGCCGTCTTTTTTTACATAGCGATTAAACAGCGCTTTCTGGTAGGCGTGGGAGCGATAGGCAGATACACCTGCCAACTGGACTCCGTCAGCCTGGGCTGCCGCAAATAACTGCTCAAGCGCACCCGCAGCTTCTTTGCGCATTTTGCGTTTCTCGCTCTTTTCCGGGAGCAAGTAAGGTACGTTTGGAAACACTAAATCATTTGGCTGATAGTTCTCTGGAAGCTTGCGTTGTTTGTTCACCAGTACAGCAACACTCTCAGGCTCACCCACGACCTCGATGTCCGGGAACGACAGCTCAGGTGGCTGACCCGCGGTTGGCTTTTCTGCCGGCTTCGTTTCCGTTGGTTTCGCTTTCTGGGGTTGCTCCGGTTGTTCTTTCTTTGGTGTTTCAGCCGGTGGAGGCGTGGTCTCCTCCTTTGGCTTCTCTTCTTCCTTTTTTGGAGGAGTTGGCGTCTCCACGGATGATGGTGTCTGTGGTTCTTGTGGAGCCGCTGTACTGTTACATCCAGACAACACGAATGTCATTGCCGTTACGAGTACGAGCGGATGCAAAAGTCGGTGTCGAAAGCTTCTCATTGTAACGTTCCTTTCATTTTGGAGCTGATCCAATTATGTAGGTAATAAAAGTACGTACCTATTATGACATAATTGACCGGCGTTTCGTTACATGTTTATTGAGAAATCACGACCTGATCGATATTTAAGTAACCCGCTGGACTGATGGAGAAGCCCTGAATATGGTTGCTAATCACAGCCAAATTCTCCAGATTGCGAATCGGAACGACTAAAGCATCTTGCAGTTCCACATCCTGTGCTTTCGCGTAAATGGCGAGTCTTTTGGCAGGATCTGTTTCCATACGACCAGCCTCGATCAGACGATCCAGTTCGGGATTGCTGTATTGAAAACTGTTGCCAGCGCCGCCTCCCGATGTATGAAATAAATTGTACTGATTGTAGTCGGCATCCCCGGTTGCATTTGCCCAGCCACTGACAAAAATCTCATGATCCTTCGTTTTCTCAATGGTTCGGACAAACTCATCGTAGCTGACGACTTTTAGCTCCGCGTTGATGCCGATCCCTTTTAATTGCGACCGTATCACTTGGGCAACCAAGATTCGATCCCGTCTGTTGTAGGTAATCATGTGAATAGGAAAACCATCTGGATAGCCCGCCTCTGCGAGCAACTGACGCGCTTGGTTGATGTCGTACGGGTAGCTTTTCACAGTCGGACTGTAGCCGAACACATGCGGTCCCATCGGTGAGTTCGCCTTTGTTCCCACATTGTTATACACCCCTTTAATGATCGCTCCCGTCTCGATCGCCATACTGATGGCTTTCCTCACACTAATATCATTCAGTGGTGGACGTGATACATTAAACCCGATAAACTCTGTCCCGAGCGCATCGCTGCGGTACACACGCATCTGGTTGGACGCTTGAATCCGATCCAGCTCCATGACAGGGATGGACTCTGCAATATGGGCTTCTCCATTTTCGACCATCGCAATGCGAGCTGCATCATCGGGAACAACTTTGAAGACGACTTGATCAAGCGTAGCAGCCTCGCCCCAATAAGACTGGTTTTTGCTCAACGTAATTTGACTGCCAGGCTCCCATGATTGGAACTGATAAGGGCCAGTACCAACCGGGTGATGCGATAATTCCCGTCCATATTGATCGATCGCAGTAGGACTGATGATGCTCCCCTCGTGACTCGCCAAAATAGAAAGCAAAGGAGCAAAAGGCTTGTGAAGGATGAATTGCACTCTGTACGGATCGATGACCCTTACCTGTTTTATTTTATCGAACATAGCTGCCCGAGGAGAAGCCACGGCTGGATCTAATACGCGATCAAATGTTTTCTTGACCGCCTGTGCATGAAAGGGAGTTCCATCATGAAAAACAACACCTTGTCGAAGCGTAAACTCCCAAGTGAGATCATTGATTTGTTTCCATGCCGTTGCCAGTTGTGGCTGAATGTTCATGTTCCGATCACGTTTGACGAGCCCTTCATACACTTTTCCTTGTACGACACTCGCCTCATTAATCGTCAAAATAAAATGGGGATCGAGATTCGCGGCATCCGACATACGTGCAATGATTAACGTTCCACCCTCGGCAACATTTTGGGGTGTCGGTACGACTTGATTATTGTGAGGCGGCTCCTGACCGGAACAGCCTGCTATGGCGATGATTGCTGCGAGTAACAGTCCAATTCGTCTGTGTAAGGATTTCTGCGTGTACATTGGACCCTCCCTGCATGCTCTTATGTTTACCTAGTTGTATGTTTAGCAAAAAGACCGCCCTTCTCCCAGTTTCCCAAAAGAGTAGCGGTCCACACTCTATTTTTTTTCAAATAATTGCTTATACTCCCCGAAGCCTTCTTCCTCCAAACGATCCTTCGGAATGAAGCGCAATGCGGCTGAATTAATGCAGTAACGCAATCCATTTTCTCCAGGACCGTCCTCGAAAACGTGACCAAGATGAGAATCCGCCTCTTTGCTGCGAACCTCTGTACGAATCATATTATGTGTCAAATCCACATGCTCGGTTACGTTTTCCTCTTGCAATGGCTTGGTAAAGGATGGCCATCCGCAGCCGGAATCGAACTTGTCCAAGGAACTGAACAAAGGCTCGTTGGAGACAATGTCTACGTAGATGCCCTCTTCCTTGTGATCCCAGAATTCGTTCGTAAATGGGCGTTCTGTCCCGTTATTTTGCGTCACCTCATACTGGAGCGGGGTCAAGATTTTTTTCAATTCTTCCAGCTTCGTACGGTCGCGCCATGCTTCCTTAGTGAATTTCGCTCTGCCTGATGCCGCGCGGTAGTATTGGTAGCGGACCGGATTTTTCTTATAGTAGTCCTGATGGTATTCCTCCGCCGGATAGAACGGCTTGGCTGGCAAAATCAGCGTTGCAATGGGCTTTTGGAAACGACCGCTCGCATCCAGCTCTTGTTTGGATTTTAGCGCAAGCCTTTCTTGCTCTTCATTATGATAGAAGATCGCAGGCGCATACGATTGACCTCGATCACCGAATTGACCACCAGCGTCCGTCGGGTCGATCTGTCTCCAAAACATTTGCAGCAATTCCTCGTAGGAGATGAGCGACGGATCAAATGTGATTTGGATGGCTTCATAGTGTCCCGTCGTATCAGAGCATACCTGTTCATAGGTAGGGTTTTCGACATGACCGCCTGTATAGCCGGAGACGACTTGTTGAATGCCTGGCATCTTGTCAAACGGACTGACCATGCACCAGAAGCATCCGCCTGCAAAGGTTGCGATTTCGAATGGATGTGTATCGCTATTCACGCATTTCGCCTCCTGTAAATGTATGTACACTATCATTTACGATTGTACATGGTTTGCAAAAGCAAAGCCACTCTGGAAGTGCTGCAAGAGGGCTCCAAATAGGAAAGGAGACCTTTTTACACGAAAGGCCCCCTTTTCACTATCGGATTGCATGATCCTTCACTCGTCTGTTGCTACTCTGACAGCGCTTTGGCAAATCCAGAGAGCATGACAACCATATGGGCAATTCCTTCCTCGAAGTCTTTCAAACGGATGGATTCGTTCGGCGCATGGACTTTGCAGCCTACCCAGCCTACCCCTGTACTGACAACCGGAAGCTTGAGCTGTTCCCCGAAAATATACATCGGACCCGTGCCTGCCGCGTTTGGAGAAAGCACTGGCTCCTGATCGTAAATGACGCGAGCCGTATCCAGCACGTGAGCAACAAATGGATGATGGAAATCGGAGCGATACGCTTTTTGTCCGTTGATCATGGTGACAGTAATATCCGTAAAACCATGCTTCTCCAAATGATGCTCGATGCAATTCATGATGTGCTGTGGATCTTGTCCTGGGACAAGACGGCAATCCAGCTTGGCCTTCGCACTTTTCGGCAGCACCGTCTTCGCGCCTTCTCCCGTATAGCCGCTATCCAGACCGCAAATGGTCATGGTCGGGTGAAAAACCATGGCTTCTCGTGGGTCCACATGGTTTGCCGCGGTAATCAATGGGCGTTTCAAACCGTATAGCGCTGCTGTCGCCTCTTCACTGAACGGCAATTCGGAAACAACTTTCTTTTCATCCGCTGTCGGTTCCTCGATCCCATCGAAGAAGCCTTCGACCAAAATCTCGTTTTGCTGATTTTTCATCGTCGCCAATGCCTGTACGAGGCGCCACGCTGCATTGTCTACATACGCTCCGACAGAGGAGTGCATGTCGATATCTGCCCCAACGCAGGTCAGCTCTAGATACGCCATTCCTTTGATCCCGGCAACCATACTGATTCGCTCATTTTCGTCCTTTCCACCGAATTCCCAAATGCAGGCATCCGCCTGGAAAAGCTCCTTGTACGCTCGAAGATATGGCTCCAGATTCGGGCTGCCGATCTCTTCTTCTCCTTCGATCAGGAACTTGATGTTGCAAGGCAAACCGCCCGCTTGCTGCTGCAAAATCTGAATCGCCGTCAGTCGCGCAACGAGATCACCTTTATTGTCGGCAGCACCACGGGCATACAGCTTTCCATCAATGATCGTAGGGTCAAACGGCTCCGTGTTCCACTCATGAAACGGCTCAGGTGGTTGAACATCGTAGTGATCGTAAAACAGGATCGTTTTGCTGGCGTCTCCCGCACTGCCTGCTGCAAAAAACGCATACACGACTGGATTGCCGCCGAGATTGTCGAGTACCTTTGTCTCTCCACCAACGTCATGAATCATCTTGACCACGTACTCAACCGTCTCTGGGATGGCCTTATGCTGTGCGGATACGGTTGGAAAACGCAAATATTGCATCAGCTTCTCGATTGCATGCGGCAAATTTTCTTGCACGATACCTATCACTTGTTCTTTGTTCACGATCGGGCACCTCCTATTGGCACTTACTGCTTATTCGACTGTCTCTTTTTGGTCTAAATAGCTGTCAAACCAATCTGTCGTATATTGCAGCCTCAACACGCGTTGCTCAGGATCACCACTGCGGGAAAGCTCATGACTGGCACCGGGGAAACGGACAAAGGACACTGGGGCCTTGCCTTGATGCTTCAATGTTACATAAAGCTGCTCCGCCTGTTCGATTGGGCAACGGTAGTCATGTTCTCCATGCATGATCAGCAGAGGCGTCTCGATGTTCTCTACCAAGCGAATCGGTGAATGCTGCCACATTTTTTCCGGATTCGTGAATGGATTTGCCTGAATCTCTTCGGCAGTGAAGAAGTAACCGATATCACTGACACCGTAAAAGCTTACCCAGTTGCAAATACTCCGATCAGTTACACCCGCTTTGAATCGATTGGTTTTACCGACGATCCAGTTCGTCATGAAGCCACCGTAGCTGCCGCCTGCTACACCCAAGCGATCCTCATCGACAAAATCGAAATGATCGCATGCAAATTGTACAGCCGTCATCAAATCGCGGTAATCGTTCCCTCCATAGTCACCGCAGCACGCCTGAACAAAACGCTCTCCGTAGCCAAAGCTCCCTCTCGGATTCGTATAGAGTACGGCGTAGCCTTTTGCAGCGAGCAGCTGGAACTCGTGGAAAAACGTATTTCCGTACATCGAGTGAGGTCCGCCATGAATTTGCAGAACCATCGGATATTTTTTTCCTTCTTCAAAACCGACAGGCTTGAGCATCCAACCGTGCAGCTTCCAGCCATCCTTCGCGACAAACTCCATTTCTTCTGGAGCAGGGAGCTCAATACCCGCAAATAGCTCTTCGTTCAGCGCTGTTAGACGTTTTTCTTCTCCGTCCTTCAGACTTACTTGATACAAGTCTCCCGGCGTAAACGGATCACTGATGGCAGCAACCACCAATTGTTCGTTTTCATGCAGCGAAAAGCCGTATATATTCCGGTTGCCTGCTACAACATTCGTGACCTGTCCGTCCAGCGTTACGTGATAAATGCCGGAATTTCCTCGCTCACTTGCGATGAAATACATACCTCTTCCGTCTGCTGTCCATACAGCGCCTGGATTCGGGTGACCTGGCGAGCGCATGTCCCCGATGGTAGAATCGCCAACCTGTACGTCCCAATCTGCTGTGATGCAAGTATAGTCGCCCTTTTCAAAATCATATACCCAGATGCGCTTCTGCGCTGCGTACAAATGCGTGTCCAATTCACTTCCGATATACGCTAGCTTCTTACCGTCGTGTGACCAGGTTGGATAGGCAAAAATCCCCTTGCTGTTAGTCAGCTTTTTCCATTCTCCCCCTTCCGAAGGGATGAGAAAAACGTCAACACTATGCTGAAAATCAGGGTCTTCTGCTCGGTTCGCCGTAATGGCGAGCCACTTTCCGTCCGGCGACCAGGAGCCAATCGTATGATTGTACGGGCCGTCGCTGAGAGGAGTAACCTCGCCTGTTTCTACATGAACAACGGCCAACTGCTTGTTTTTCTCGTAAATGAACCCGAGATCATCGGATTTGTACTTCATTCTTCCGACATGAATGGCTTTGGCATTTTCTTTCTCCTCAGTTCCCTCGAGGTCTGCGAAGGTTTCACCCTCATCCAGGATCGACGAGAAGACAATGTATGTGCCGTCAGGTGACCAAATCGGATTGCTGACACCGTTTTTGCAACGCGTGAGTTGCCTTGCTTCTCCTCCGTTTGCATCGATCAGCCAAATCTGTGGTTTTCCAGATCGATTCGAAACAAAGCTAATCTTTGAACCATCTGGCGACCAGCGCGGAAAGGTGTCGCGGGAGCCAGACGTCAATGGCCGTGGATCATCTGCATCCAATTTGCGTAAATACAAGTGATTTTGGTAAGCATGCGACTCATCGATTTGATTTTCCACATAAGCAAGCGTTTTTCCGTCTGGTGATAGCTGCGGATCGCTCGCGTACCGCATTTGATACAAATCTTCAGCCGTTATGCCTCTTTTTGCTTGCGTCATGCTACTCACTCCTCGATTTTATTGGTGGATGCAAGTTGCTCCAAAAAGAACTGGGAAATCTTTTGATTCAACGTGATGTGATTGTCCAGCTTTTCGGTAAAGTGGCCTTCATCCTCAAAAATGTGCAAATCGACTTCTTGTCCCCTGCCTCGCATGTCAGCTACGAGCTGTTCTGCTTCGCTGACAGGAACACGCGTATCATTGCGACCGTGGAATACGCGAAGCGGAGCCGTGATCTTATGGGAGTGATTCAAAGGAGCAATTTCTTCAAAAAAGTCATCGTCTTCGCCGAGGAACCCGTACTCCACCTCACGTAATCTCCGTCTCCATGCCCCGGTGTTCTCCAGAAAGGTTTTGAAGTGGGAAATCCCTACAATATCAACACCCGCGGCCCACAGGTCAGGGTAATGCGTAAGCGCTGCCAGTGTCATGAAGCCTCCGTAACTGCGGCCCATGATGCCGATCGCATTCGGGTCAACGCTTGGACGGTTGCTCAAATCTTTGACCAGCCAAGCCAAATCTGCTACAGAATCCATCCGCTTGCGGCGATCATCGAGCTGGACATATTCCCGACCGTAGCCCATACTGCCGCGAACATTCGGTGCTACCACCGTAAAGCCTTCGTTCGCCAAAAATTGAAAAACAGGATGATACTCCGGTCGAATTTGGCTCTCTGGCCCACCATGGACGTAGACGACGACTGGTTTTTTTTCTGCATGCTCGGATGTATCTTTGGCATAGAGGAAATACGGCACTTCCAAGCCATCAAAAGAGTGAAACGTGCACAATTCCGGCTCGATGAGTTTATCCTCCAGAGCATCGGATTGACCAATGTTCGTCACACGTCTGCTGGTTTTCTCCGAAATGGTATATGTCCAGATATCGCCTGGAAGCGTTGGACTTTTCAGCGAAAAAGCGAGCTGATCATCACTCACCCACGCCAAGGAAGAGATCACTCCCCGTGGTGCTTCCTCCACCCGCTCCCAGCGTTGCTCTGTCAAGGAATAGAGAGCAAGAACGGAGTAGCCTCCTTCATTGATCGTGAAGGCAAGTAGCTTCTCGTCGGGGGATAATTTTGCCTCCTCGATGTCCCATTTCGGGTCGTGCACCAGTTTGTCCAGTTGTCCTGTACTCCGTGAAAATCGGCACAACGCCTTCGTATTTTCATCGCGGTCGGTTACGAGATATCCCGTTTGTCCGTCATTAGACAGGACCAAGGAATGGTAGCGAGCGTGTTTATTACAAATGGCGAGCTTTTGTGCTTCCTTCGTTTGCAGATTCAGCAAATACAGGCAATTGTCAATATTAGTCTCCTGCACGCTGAAAATGAGTCCTGTCCCGTCTGGTAGCCAGCCGATTGGATCTGTGCGCCCATCATAGCAGAAGACTTCCTCATACGCACCGCTCTCGACATCCTGTACAAAAATATCAAAGCTGCGCGGATTGCGACGATTGCTGGACCACGCGATCTTTTGCCCACATGGAGACCAGCCCCCCAAATAGTGAAAATAATCAGGAGCGTCTGTCAGGGGCTTCACGACTGCACCATTTTCTGTTAGCAAAAAGAACTGCTGTCGCTCGTCACCCTTGTTGTCCATACCGACAATCGTTTTCGTTCCGCATGGGGAATGGTCAACTTCTACCACACGATCAGGCAAAAAGGTCACTTGCTCCGAGCGGTTGTACTCTTCATTCCAGCGCCATAACTGCGCAATACCTGTCAGCTTCGTTAAAAAGGTAATCTCTCTACGCTGCGGTACCACCTTCAATTGATACGCGGATTTCACTTGCAGATAGTCCAAAATCACGAGAAATCATCCTTTCCACTTTTGCTAGTTGTTCCTCGGAGTATGTAAAGAGAAAAAAGAGGAGAAGCTCCTCTTTTTTTCTATTTTTTCGTTGCCCAGCGAGCGCTTGGGAACGCGTTGACTGGGAAAGTGAGACCTTCTAGATTCGGTTTCACCAAATAGTTTTGCTGGTAGTGGTAGACTGGAATGAATGGCATTTCATCCATCAAAATGGCTTCTGCCTGGTGAAGCAGTTCCATACGCTTGTTCGGGTCTTGCTCAACTTTTGCCGCCATATTCAATTGATCATACTCTTTGTTCACCCAACCAGTACGGTTGTTCGGGCTTTCACCCAAATAGTAGTCCAGGTTAAATGCAGGGTCGTTGATTTGACCTACCCAGCCCATACGGCCCATTTGATAGTTCTTTTGTTTCGTTGTATCCAGATACACTTTCCACTCTTGGTTTGTCATTTTCACTTCTACACCCAAGTTTTTCTTGAGCATTTCTTGGATCGCCTGTGCTATTTTCTTATGGCTTTCATCGGTGTTGTACATGAGTGTAACTTCTGGCAGTGTGGACCAGCCTTCTTCTTGCATACCTTCAGCCAGCAACTTCTTCGCTGCTTCGTAATCTTCCTTGAAGTAGTCTCCGCCCTCTTCGCGGAAGTCTTTTCCGTTTGGTTGCATCGCTCCACGCGGAACCATGGAGTAAGCTGGTGTCTCTCCACCTTGGCTTACCATTTCGGACAGTGCTTTACGGTCGAGCGACATGGCGAAAGCTTTGCGAACCTTTTTATTCGTAAATGGTTCTTTCGTTACGTTAAACATGTACATGTACGTACCATAGTAAGGAACGGATTTGAAATCTGGGCTCGATTTTTCTTGCGCGAGGATGTCAGACGGCATCTCTTTGTTGAAGTCGAGCTCGCCACTCTTGTACATCTGATAAGCAGTCGTGGCGTCATTCACCATTTTCCAGGTGATCTTCTCCATTTTTACGTCAGCTTTGTTCCAATAATGCTCGTTCTTTTCAATCACGAGCTCAGAGTCATGCTTCCAGGAAACGAGCTTGTAAGCGCCGTTGGAGATGTAGCTGTCCGCATCCGCTGCCCATTTTGGATTCGCTTCTGCCTGCTTCTTGTTGATTGGGTGCCAGTAACGGGTAGCCAGCATTTTGTCAAAATACGAGGTAGGTGCGACCAGCTCGATTTCGAGCGTTTTTGCATCGACTGCCTTGATGCCTACATCTTCTGCTTTCCCTGTACCTTTATTGTACGCTTCTCCACCTTTGATGTAGTAGAGCAGATAAGCAGTAGTCGAAGCTGTTGCCGGATCAAGATGCTTCATATACGTGTAAGCAAAATCCTCTGCTGTAACTGGCTCACCATTGGTCCACTTCGCATCATCGCGCAAAATGAACGTGTACTTGAGCTTGTCATCCGACAGCTTCACTTCCTTTGCTGTTCCCAAGATTGGATTGCCATCCTTGTCCTTGGTGTACAGACCTTCCCCCAAGTGATCCATGATCCAGAAGGACGTGGTATCCGTTGAGGTGAGCGGGTTCAAGTCTGGTGGCTCAGATTTGGCATTGAACACAACTTCTTGTTTGGCAGCAGCGCCTGGAGTAGTGGTACCTCCAGTCGATGCTGACTCGCCACTACCGCCGCAACCAGCTAGAGCCGGAATGACGAGCGAGAGCGACAGGGCAAAGGCAGCTAATTTCTTCACGTTGTTTCCCCCTATATATTAAGATAGAAAATCGAACTACTGATAGAGATGACAAGCGACCCAATGGTTCGGTGCGGCTTCCTGCCATTCAGGAATTTGTGCCGCGCATTGCTCCATGGCCTTTGGGCATCTTGTTCGGAAAACACAACCGCTTGGAGCGTTGGCAGGACTCGGCAAATCGCCCTGCAAAATGATGCGCTCCCGCTTGATCGTCGGATCAGGAATCGGAATCGAGGACAACAATGCTTGTGTATATGGATGAAGTGGCTTTGCGTACAACTCGAAGCTGTTTGCCATTTCTACCATTTTGCCGAGGTACATCACTCCGATTCGCGTGGAAATGTGCTTCACCATGGACAGATCGTGGGCGATAAACAAGTAAGTCAGCCCTCTGTCCTGCTGCAAATCTTCCAATAGATTCACGACCTGCGCTTGAATCGACACATCAAGCGCCGAAATCGGTTCATCCGCGATGATAAATTCCGGTTCAACCGCCAGTGCTCGGGCAATCCCGATGCGTTGCCTTTGGCCTCCGCTGAATTCATGAGGGAATCGGTTCGCATGTTCCTTGGACAACCCAACCAGCTCCAGCAATTCCTTGACCCGATCCGCTCTTGCACCACGGGACAAGCCGTGAATATCCAGGCCCTCCGCAATAATGTCCATGACAGTCATGCGCGGATTCAGACTTGCTTGCGGGTCTTGAAAAATCATTTGGACGTCGCGGTGGAACTGCTCTGCCTCTTTCCCTTTTATGCGGTGTGCATTTTTCCCTTTGAACAAAACTTCTCCGTCTGTATTTTCATAGAGGCGAATCATCGTTCTGCCCAACGTCGACTTACCGCATCCGCTCTCTCCGACAAGCCCGAGCGTCTCGCCGCGATTAATGGTGAAGGTCACGCCGTCGACTGCCTTTAGCGAAATTCCATTGCCGATCTCAAAATGCTTTTTTAGATTTTTGACTTCAACCAACGCTTGGCTCATCTACGTTTGCCTCCCTGCTGCCACCAATTCTTCCAGCTTCGGTGCCCGTGGATCATGTAGCCAGCATGCAGCTTGGTGACCCTCGGTGAATGTGGAAGCGTCTGGCATTTGCTGCTCGCATATTTCCATCGCAAACTGACAACGCGGAGCGAACGGACAACCTTTTGGCGGGTGGAATAAATCTGGCGGCGTTCCCTCAATCGGTACCAGTCGTTCCTTTTCCACGCCATCGATCCGCGGCAGAGAGCGCATCAAACCCCATGTGTACGGATGCTTCGGATTCGCGAAAATATCCTCTACCTTGCCTGTCTCCACCACAATTCCTGCATACATAACCACGGCCCGGTGCGCGATTTCGGCTACGACACCCAAGTCATGTGTAATCATCACGATGGAGAGCTGCTGTTTTTCCTGCAATTCTCGGAGCAAGTCCAAGATTTGCGCTTGAATCGTTACATCCAATGCGGTCGTCGGTTCATCTGCAATGACTAGCTTTGGATTATTGGCGAGTGCAATCGCGATGACGACACGTTGCCGCATTCCCCCGGAAAACTCATGCGGGTATTGATCGACCCGTTTCTCCGGATCGGGGATACCGACCAGTCGAAGCATCTCCATCGCTTTTTTACGCGCCTCTTCCTTGCTGACCTGATGGGTACGAACAAATCCCTCTACAATCTGGGCACCGACCCTCATCGTCGGGTTCAGTGCCGTCATCGGGTCCTGAAAGACCATCCCGATCTCAGCGCCACGAACCGAAAGCAATTCCTTCTTGCTCATCCCCGTGATGACTTTTCCGTCAAAACGAATCTGACCATCCACAATTCTTCCCGGCGGGTTCGGGATCAAGCCCATGATCGCTTGGGCGGTTACACTCTTCCCACAGCCGCTCTCTCCTACTACCGCAAGCGTCTCACCACGATCAACATGAAAGGTAACTCCCCGTACAGCCTGTACCTCTCCACCGTACGTTTTGAAATGTACGCGGAGGTTTTCTACTTGTAGCAAATGATCCGCCATGTCTGATCCTCCTATCTTCGTGGCGAGGTTACTCGCGAATTCTTGGGTCCAATGCGTCCTGCAAGCCATCACCGAAGACGTTGAAGGCAAACATCGTCAAGGAAATCATCAAGGCCGGGAAGAAAAGTCTCCACCAATCCCCTGTTAAAATAACGCCGAGTGCATCGTTCGTCATCGTGCCCCAGCTAGCGATTGGCGCTTGCACACCCAAACCCAAAAAGCTGAGGAAAGATTCTGCAAATATCGCCGACGGAATGGTAAACGTCAAATTTACGATGATAACTCCGATGGTGTTCGGAATCAGGTGGCGTAGCAGAATGCGAGGGAATTTGGCACCCAGCACTTGCGCAGCCATGATGAACTCCTGGTTTTTCAATTGCAGGATTTGTCCTCGAACGAGACGAGCCATCCCTACCCAACCGGTTGCGGACAACGCGATGATGATGGTAACAATTCCAGGCTCCATGACAACCATCAGCATGATCACCACGAGCAGGTACGGCAGTCCGTACAAGACCTCGATCAATCGCATAATGATAGTATCGATTCGGTCTCCCTTTTTGCCTCGACCGGCCATGTATCCGGCAATACCACCGACTGTCACACCGATGATCAAGTCAATTAACGCTGCCGATATTCCGATAATCAGTGAAATCCGCGCTCCGTACCATGTCCGTGAAAACATGTCGCGCCCCAGCTCATCTGTTCCGAACCAATGCTCGCTTGAAATTTCCTGATTCGCATTCAAGAGGCTCTGATCCGAATAGCTGTACGGAACGAGATGGGGTCCAATTATCGCCATGGCGATCAGCAAAACAATCAGGGTCAAACCCACCATTGCCAGCTTGTTTTTGACGAGCTTTCTCGTTACTTGTTGAAAATGAGTCAGGCTCGGTCGCATCTGGGCGATCTGTCCATCTGCTTTTTGAGCTCTAGGTCGAAACAACTCATTTACTGATTGATCTACCGCCATTGGCTACCTCCCCCTGCTCGATAGTTTGATTCGTGGATCGATGAACATATAGGCCAAATCAATCAAGAAGATAATGAGCACCAAGATGGCACTGTAGAATACTGTCGTTCCCAAAATAACGGGATAATCTCGATTGAAAATACCATCGACGAAGTACTTGCCGATCCCTGGTACCGCAAAAATCTTTTCGACGACGAACGTTCCGGTTAACAACCCCGCGATGAGCGGCCCCATAAACGTGACGATCGGCAAAATCGCGTTGCGGATTCCATGTTTGACGACTATCAGAAAAGTCGGAATTCCTTTCGCCTCAGCGGTCCGTATGTAATTCTGGTTCATCACGTCGATCATGCTCGTGCGCATATAGCGTGTAATGATGGCTAATGGTCCAAAAGCAAGTGCGAGTGAAGGCAGAACCGAGTGTTTCCAACTGGTAAGCGTCGCTACTGGGAATAACGGCCATTTGATTGCCAAGTAATTAATGAGCAGTGGCGCCATGATGAAGCTGGGTACAGCAATTCCTAATACGGCCATGACCATTGCCGCATAATCGATCCAGGTATTTCGGTTTAATGCCGCAATTGTTCCGAATAAAAGTCCGAAAAAAAGGGCAACCGCTATCGCTTGCAAACCGATCAGTGCAGATGCTCCAAAGCCATCTTTGATCATATCATTGACACCGCGTGTCTCCGACTTAATAGAAGGTCCTAAATCGAGCATGACCAAACTTTTTAGATAAAGTAAATACTGCATCGGCAGCGGTTCATCCAAATTGTATTTGGCACGCAGATTCAACAAAATTTGCTCGGGCAACTGATCTGACTCTGACGCGAATGGATCACCAGGGATCATGTGCATCAGACTAAAGGTCAACGTTACAATAATCCACAAGGTGAGTACCATCATCAGAATTCTTTTAAGTAAATAACGCGACATCTATACGAGCCCCCTAGTCCAGACTTGCAAAAAGATTACAAAAATTCACCTCGTCCCCCTTTAACGGAAATTGACCTAAAACATTCCTTAATTCAACAATATAGTACCGTAATTATTTAATGTCAATTCAGATTTTTTTATTTTTTACATCGATTCATAAAGGAATTTGCTGAAAGTTGTCAAATATAAAACAATTAATACGGAAAATTTCCCTAAAACATCCCTATATAAAGCTTCGAAGTCTCTACAGCTCGCTTGCCCAGCCAATGGGTTATATTCTTTCTATATAAGAAAGACTGGCATACTAGAATGCCGAAAAAAAGGATGGGTCTCCTTCCTGACGAATTGTTTATCCCGTAGTTTACCTTTTTTGGAGGACATTTTGATGATAAAAGTTGGCATAGTCGGTCCAAAAGATTCAGTAGATGCAATGATAGCTGTAGGACGTGAGTTTTCCGATCACATCCTGCTCACCTCCTTTATTTATCAAGGAGTGGAACAAGTACCTGCCTATGTAGCCGAAAATGATATGGAAACAGACATCTGGTTCTTCTCTGGAGTCGCCCCCTACTCGATGGCAAAAGCGCATATTGGCAAGAAAAAAGCCTTTTATCCGCAAGTCAATTCAAGTGTCCTGACCAAAGTATTGCTCGAATTGGTATACCGAGATGGCTTGTCTTTGGATCGCGTGAGCTTCGATACCATTTCGGAAGCGCACTTTCGTGAGACTTTAGAGGAATTGGGCCTGCACTGTGAGCATCCATACCTAAAGCCGTATAAAGAATTCAGAAAGAGGTCTGAATTGGTAGCTTATCACACCCACCTTGTCCAGGAAGGCAAGGTAGACGCTTGTGTCACGGGAACGCTTTTCGTCTCCGAAGAATTGAAGCGACAAGGAATCAGAGTATACCGAATGGGCTTCACACGCTTTATATTTCGAGAGATTTTCAAACAAATTCTCCAAGAGGGCGAAACGCTCCACTTCAAGCGCTCCCAAATTGCTGTCCAATTAATTGAGGTATCCGACATGGAAAAGCTCGTAAATGAACCTGCAAACGCGTACGAGCTGCGCCGTCTCGATCTGAAGCTGCAAGAGCTCGTGCTCGATTACACAGAGTCGATATCCGGTAGCTTCGTCGCGGTCGGCAATTCCAAGTTCATTATTTTTTCCACCCGCGGATCGTATGAAGACAATCCAGATTTTCACCCCACGATCCTTTTGGAAAAAATCAAGCTCCTCACCAATTCACATGCCAATATGGGAATCGGCTTTGGTGTCACAGCATTGTCTGCTGAGCGCAATGCACAGCTTGCTCTCGGCCATGCCAAAAACCATAGAGATGCCGCCATTCTCGTCGACTATGATGGTTCGATTGAAGGCCCACTGCTTCAAACGAACAGCATCAGCTACGAGTATTGGACACAGGACAAGGAAATCAGCGATAATCTTAAAAAAGCTGGTGTCAGTATTACGACGTTTAACAAAATCATTTCCGTCCAAAAAGCGCTGGGGCAAAAATATATCAGCGCTTCGATGATCGCGGAATGGATGGGCATGACTCCTCGCAATGCGCGAAGAATACTAAGTGATTTAGCAGAGCACAACATCATTGAACTCATTGGGGAAGAAACGCCGACGAACCGAGGGCGCCCACGGAAGATTTATCGTATACTCCCCTCTCCACAAAACACTTAATTGTTTCTCCATGAGAAAGGCGTATGCATGTAATTTCCAGAAAACTTCTTTTTTGGAACCTAGCTTGCCCTGATGTACAAATTCGTATAGCGTCCATTCGTATTCCTTCCATGCAAAAAAGGACCTTCGCATCAGGTCCTTTTTCTTATGAGCAAGTAAGCTCTATACCGATTTAGATGGCTGAACAGCTTGTTTCTTTTGAACACTGGCAACAATCACACCCACGACGATCAACAAGGAGCCCCCCACTTGAATCGACGTCACCTGAGAACCAAGCAGTAAAAACCCGACCAGCATCGCTACAAAGGGCTGCAAGTTTAGAAAAATAGCTGCTTTGCCCGTCCCTACCACTTTTAATTGTTGATTCCAGACGATTCCACATATTCCTTGCATAAGGATCGCGGTCAAAATGAGCATCGCCCATGCCCACACTTCGTGGCTGATCTGCGCCCCTGGCTCGATCGTCAACAGCGCCGCAGGAGTCAAGAACAGGGTACCGACCGTTGTCGAGTACACCGTTGCAATAAACGGTTGCACGGTTTGCGTCAGTTTGCGGATGATGATCATGGACGACGAGAATGTGACCATAGCAATCACAATGAGAAAGACTCCCTTAGAAATGGAGAGTCCTGCCCCAATACCGACAACAAAGAATGTTCCCAGGAGTGCTAAGCCAGATCCAATCTTCATCCGCAAAGTAAACTGTTCCTTCAAAAACAAAGAGGCCAGCACTGCGGTGACGATCGGCGACAAGGAAAGAATTAACGATGCCGTTGTCGCGTCTGTCGTCAACAGCCCGTTGAAATACGCCGTTTGATTCGCCAGCGTCCCGATCAATCCGAGCAATACAAGGAGTCCTAGCTCACGAGCAGTGATTTTTACGAATTTTTTGGTCAGCCATGCGTAAATGATCAGAAACATAGACGTGAAAAGCAAGCGTACATCTGCCAAAAACAGCGGAGGAAACTCTTTGACCAGCATGCTTCCAAACACAAAATTACTGCCCCACAGCGTTACACAAAAAAGCAACAGCAAGTACGACCGAATCATGATTGTTCCTTCTTTCACCCGATGCATTATTCTTCCGTTAGTTATCGTACAGGAGAGTGCGAAAAAAGTCCATGAGCTGATCTGCTATTGTTTGATGGAAATTATCCTTTATTCATCAATTCAGCAACTTCCTCGACATAAGCCCATTCTGACATCCCTGGTTTCCAAACTTGTAACTTCGCCGTGTCAACCTGCCCCATCTCAATCACCCAATGAATATCGTTATTCCGCAAAGGATACAGCGGCATCCCATTCTCGACCAACATCCATTTGTCATGATACGTCCGGACGGTAGGAATTCGCCCAATGTGATTATAAGATTGATCGTACTGATACATAATTGGGTGATTTGACACCGACAACGATGCGATATAAACATAAAAATCTTCCAGAACCTCTGTGAGGATATTTGACCTTCTGGATTGAAATATATGGTCAGGTCTGAACTGAATGTAGCAAACCTCATCAACTGCCGATGTAACTTGTGTGTATTGTGACCATGTCAAATAGGATGGATCGAGATTCATTTGACCTGATCGCCAATAGATCCCTTTCGAGCTAAGCACAACCCCCTCCTTTACCCTATTAAAAATAAACCTATTGGAACAGAAAGCAAGAATAGATTCCCCGTCTGCCGTGCCATAATATTTATCGATCAACTTTAGATGTTTTGAAGATAATCTTGTACTCGAAATAAAAATATAATCATTGTCATATCGATTACACAATGCTTCCATGTACGCAACATCGAGATTTACGTTCGCTTCTGATCCTTGAAGCTGACTATTTTCGTCTTGTAATATGTAATGATATTTCATCATTACCTCCTTTTAGGAGATTACGCGCCTTTACGTGGATAAATTGAAATATCGCTGGAATACTCCTAACGACAACAATGGGATAGATAATGACAAAGCTTAGCCAAAGAATCAGCTTAGCAAGCGGATTCATTCCCCAGTAAAACAAATTTATAATAAAACTCCCCTTCTCAGATATTCTATCTATCCAATTTTGAATATGCTCATTATCTGGAAAAATGGTATTACATCTCTGAAAATGGCTAAGGGCCTCTTTATATTCCTTATTACCATAAAGAATCTTCCCATAGGTAAGATTCATTTCAAGATCATTCGGATTTAATTTCAAATAGGCCTTTAATTCTTTTCTAGGTTCGTTTTCTCCAAAATAAAATAATATTTTGATCAGCCGAAGGTGATGAACCTTACTTTTCGGATACAACTGAACAATACGCCTGTGAAGGTTTTTGATTTGAACAGCATAAGTAGCACCTTCTTTATCTATTTCATCCTCCCTTTCCAAATATTGTATAATTTCTAATGCTGTACTATCTTCGGGATTAATAGTTAGTGCCAAATGTACCAGCTTTTTTGCTTCATCTTTTCTTCCTAAAAAATATTGCAACCGACCGTACGCCACATAATACTTCTCAGTTTGAGGGTTCAAAGCCAGAGTGGTTTTAAAGGCATCTTCGGCTTCCTCAAACATACACAAACGAAGGTACGTGAAACCTAACAGGCCATGCATTGACGCACTATCTGGTATGAGTTTCATTCCGGTCTGTAATAGTTCAACAATTGTTTCAAGTTCAATCTTATATTCTTCTAAAATCGTCGGGCGTTTTAACCCCGTAAAAATAAAGGAATCACCGTATTGATCCTGAACTTTGGCATTCAAAGTAGTAGCAAGATCCAAATAATGAAACCCCTTATTTGAATTGATTTCAATTGCTTTTTTTCCATGAAAGATCGCTTCCTCAAATTGATGCAGTCCTCGATATAACAGTCCCAATAAACAATGTACTTTATCGTCTTCGGGATACAAGCCAACCAGACGTTTGACGAGTTGTGCTCCATCTTCATCTTGGCCTAAATAATAATGCGCCCAACCGGCTGTTAATGTCCCATCATAATGATCTGGCACATGACGCATTAATTGACCGTATTCTTCCAGCACATGTTCGTACTTTCTATTTTCATAAAAAAAATCCATTCTTTTTATGATCTGTTCTACTTGATTGTCCTCTGCCAAATTCTCGGTCGACATTTATCCATCCTCCTGAATTGATGATGCAGACTATATCAACCTACCGAACTGCCTGATATAATGCTCCACATCGTTATACAGCCCGCTTTGATTGGCGTATTTCACGTAATTTTTGGCCGTTTGCAACCACTCTATTGTGGTAGGCTTTACCACCTGTAGAGCATTCTCCATATCCTTCATCATGATGGGCCGCTCTACACCTGAGTCGAGAATTTCTTCGAGGACCGCTTCCGTAGCTCGTTCGATCACATTTTCAATATCTGCTCCTGAGAAAAATTCGGTCGCTTTGGCCAGTGTATACGTATCGATGTCCTTCGAAAAACGACCCTTTAGTTTTAAATCAAAGATTTGCTTACGCGCTTCCAGATCAGGTGGCGCTACGAATACTAATCGGTCAAAACGGCCTGGGCGTTTCAATGCATGATCTACGTCCCATGGCATATTCGTGGCCCCGATAATAAGCACTTGATCTGTACTCGTATCAATGCCCTCCATTTCGGTAAGAAATGTATCGATAACACCTCTCATATAGTTACTGGAAGATTTGGACCGACTGTAGCCGATCGTATCTATCTCATCAAAAAACATGATACTCGGTTTTTGAGCACGAGCTTTTTCAAACATCGCCTTCAAATTTTGCTCGCTAACGCCGATATACGAGTCCAACACATCTGTAATATGTACCGGAAAGAAGTTCGCTTTGCATTCTCCAGCAGTCGCGCGGGTAATAAAAGTTTTTCCGCAACCAGGAGGCCCATAAAGTAGTACTCCTCCACCGATCTTCTTTCGAAATTTCGAGAACAGTCCTTGATTGAAAAACGGACTAATGATCTTGATTTGGATCGTTTTTTTCAACTCCACCAAACCCGCTACATCTGCAAAAGTTACCTTGTTCAAGCTTGTAATTTCAGTCGGTTCTGGTATCTGACCCCCATCAATAACTTGAAAGCCTGGATTGTTTTTTATCGAATAGGTATAGGTTTCACTTCCATCACACGCTTCATCTGGGACTACTTCTTCGTCTGGGGTATTGTTTAACGGTTCTTCTGTATTACGAATGAATGGATCCAAACTGTTTTCACTGGTGCTTTGTTGTAATTGCTGAGTCGATGTAGTTAATTCTTGCAGAAGATTATTTCTGAGTTCATGATCATCGCCGCAGTATGTCAGACCTTTAGAGAATGCACTTATCGCTTCTAGCCAGCGGTTGTTACTCGCTAATTCCTTCCCTAGCCAATAGAAGGTTGTAGCATCCTCTGGTTGTTTTGCGGAAAGCTGTTGAAGCCATTCAAGTTTATCCATGATTAAACTACTCCTTTTGTAACACAAAAATAAAAGCAACCATTTAAACCAGTTATTTACACATAATCTTTTAATCGGTATTTCCGCGATTTTATACAGGGCAATAAGTCCTGGTTCTTATTTCATAGCTCAAATGTAAAAAGGACAAAAGACAGAGATCATCTTTTCGATCTCATGTCTTTTGTCCTCAAATCTTGGTTCAATTTACAATTTCCGTTGAACTAACTTCAGGCCCTTCAGCTTCCAATACGGAATTGTGTGTATCAATCTGCCCTGACTCTTCTACTGCCGACTCTGCCGCTTTCTCTTCCTCTTTCACTTCCGGCTTCTTCTCTGGCTCCAACGGCGCGATTGCACCCGCCACGAGTGCCGCGTATTTTTGCGAGCCTTCCTTATTCGGGTGAACACCGTCTTTGTAAAAGTAAGAGCTTTGCCCTTCACTTGCCGCATACCAATCTACAAGAACGACATGCGGATGGGCGGCAGCCGTTTCCGCCAGCATCTTATTCACGACGCTTTCCCACGGTTTAGGTACGCGAGAATTGACGAGAATGATTTGCTCGACGCCATCCAGTGATTGCAGCAGCTTGTCGAGCTGCCCTTTACTAAATGCGCCGTTTGAGCCTAATTCAATCACAACGCGATTCCCCAATTGCCCTTTTGCCTTGAGCTGCGCGATCACGTCAGGAGCTTGCGACATTTGTCTTCCGATTTTGGCATCCACGACGATTCCTGGCAATAGCTTCTCCAGGTGAGGAGCCACATCGAGCATGACAGAGTCACCAATCACCGTGATTCCTATACCAGAGCCTATCGCTTTGACCGGTTCCTGTTTTTGGTCTGGCTGTTTGGAAGCATTCGAATCTTTCTGCTTCTCCACCCGCTTCTGCTTTTGTGCGTTGTTAGTTGGCTTCTGCTCATTTTTCGGCTTTGTTGATGGAGTAGCTGGTTTTTGAACCGTTTCCGGCTTCTTCTCTACAATTGGCACCGCAGGACCATGTGGCTTGTCGGGGACCTTTGTCTCGGTGATCGTCTGTGTTGGCTGCGTCACATTTCCAGCAGTCGCATCTGACGTGAGCGAAGCGATCCCATAGTACGTGACACAAAGAGCAATTGCACAACCAGTGGCCAATACACGGTTTAACCGTTTTGTTTTCTGTCCGGCTTTATTGGAGCGATTCCATATTTTTCCCAATGCTCCGTAGCGAATAGGCTCTTCGAGATATTTCCATGACAACGATGCCAGCAGAATACTTGCGAGGAGCTGTAAAACCGCTCCAGGTACCGCCATCCACTCCCTTTCCGCTAAAAACGGATTCGTCCAAACGATAACAGGGTAATGCCACAAATAAATACCGTAAGATCGAACGCCGATCCAACGCAATGGCTTGCTGCCCATCCATTTCGCCAAGCTGCTCGCCGGATGTGCGAGTACTGCAACCAGCACGGCACTGACAACCGACAAGAGAACTAACCCGCCCTCGTACAAATAATCATCATATTGATTCGTGTTCCAAATGCTGTACAACAGAATCCCTAAGCTCAAGAGACCGCTTAGATCAAGCGTAATTCGCGCTTTTGGTGAAATGTTCGTCGTAAGCAAGCGACTCGGCCACATCATCGCGAGTGCTGCACCGATCAACAATCCGAATACCCGTGTGTCCGTTCCGTAATAAACACGACTCGGATCAAGACCTGGCTCATACAAAACGGCCATGGAGATGGCGGATAGTGCAGCCAGCACCAAAGTAATAATCATGATTGGTCCCCTGCGCTTCAGGAAGCGGAGTCCCAGAGCGAGAACCAGCGGCCAAATGACATAAAACTGTTCTTCTACTGCCAGTGACCACAGATGGCCTAATGGTGAAGGTGGACCGAATTTTTCAAAATAAGATACGTCATGAAAAACAAGCCACCAGTTACTCACGTACAGAACGGCTGCTCCAACATCTCCGCGAATAGTGTCCAACTGGTCTGGCGAAAAGATAGCCAAACCTGCCACCACCACAAACAGCATAAGGAAAAGCGCTGGGAGCAGTCTTCTGGCACGGCGCAACCAAAAGTCTTTCATGTCGAGTCTGCCATTCCGATTCCATTCTGCAATTAATAAGTCTGTAATTAAATATCCCGATAAAACGAAGAAAATACCGACACCCAGCAATCCCCCGGGTGCCCAGTCGTAATTCAAGTGATAAATAATGACTGCGAGTACCGCCAGCGCACGAAGCCCGTCGATCCCAGCCATGTATCGACTGCTGGAGCCTTTGATCGGTTCAGGCATGCTGGTGGCCTCCTATCGTTGCATATTGGCGAGTGATTAATTCGTTCTGATTATTGATTCTTTTCGTACCCATCGTCCTTTTCATTTTTTTATGGTGGTTCTTCGTGCTCGCCATGCAAAACATCTGCATTCTCCCCTTTTACTTCCGTTCTGTTTTCATCATTTGTTGTTGGGGGCAGTCATTACACATCGGGAATTGCGTGCTCTATGAATACAAAAACCCCTGTTTCTGGAATCGTGCGAAAACGGGGGTTGGTCTCGTTCATTATCTTTATGGAAAATGAATTCTTCCCATCATCGTTGCCCGTATTCAGGATGTGATGAACTACTCACTATCTCGTTGTTTTCTGGTCTCTTACTCCCTTATATATGCATCACACCTCCTTATATTGGATGACTTCACACGGAAATTACCCGGTCCTTGTCTTACGGTAGACTCTTGCTGAATAGTTGTTTGTAACCTGATTATATGACGGTTTCGGGGGATAACTCGTTACAAACTGTTTACATTCTGACTATGTTTTTTCCCGGTAAAAATGCGGAACAAAAAAAGAAGCTGCTGGTATACTTTCCCCCATCAGCTTCACGATTGTAGATCATCGCAGACCACCACTGTCAGATGCAAAATGCAACGTGTTTACTTGTCACAAAAGTTTTACGGATCAACAGCCTCATCCGTTCGTAATTTTTTGCGAGTTGTATTGACATTTCTGATTGTCATTTGTTGATAAACCTTTGAGCTAATAAGTTTCTGCTTGATGTAATGCCAAATCCAAAAGCTTGTATGTATCATCTCTTGCAATTTGTAAGGAATGGTTGCTTTGGAATCGGTATCCCCCGAAGTAAAGCGACATCAACTCGGTTATTCCCCTATCACTTCCATTTTCGCCAATCGAAACGGGAAACACAAGACAAAATTAAAATCCCCATCGATTACCAGCACCGATGAGGATTTTCGTTTGATTATCTACATTTAAATGTGATGAGTAAACAAATAATTCAAGAAAAAACCACCGCTGACAACCGCAATCACCATGCATACGATGCCGCTTTTCACCCGTTCGGAAAGCAATCGCATAAATCCAAGACAGAAAAAGACTCCTGTGACCAAAAAGTAAGCGACTCCAACCCAAAAAACATTCCAAGGCAAGCTCGCAAAATCTACGTTACCCAAACGTGAACACCATCCCTGTCTGATTCTACTGATTACCTGTATGTACGATACTCCATTATAGCATTTGTTCACGCTTACTTTCCCATTTTTGTACAATGCGTAACAGAAGTGTCATACATCCCGTCTTCATGTTTTCTACACAATCGTTTGGTACGCTTTCTCCAACAGCTCAAAGGAGGAAAAGACACATGAACAAACGGAAAATACGCCCATGGGCTTATCCCTTGGTTCTAGGTGGCGTTTTGCTGTTATCCGCCTGCTCCACTGCCACTGATAATACTACGATGGATCATAATGGACACAACATGAATTCTTCACCCCAAACAACAGCAGAAACGCAACCGCAGCAGATGTCTGCTTCCAGCGACTCGTCGATGGAGGTGCTTACAGGCAATACGTTTACCCTTACGGCAAAAGAAAACATGCTCCACCTCGATGACAAGACCATGAAAAACGCATGGACGTACAATGGAACCGTTCCTGGTCCACAGCTTCGTGTCAAACAAGGAGAAACTATCAGCGTGACGTTGAAAAATGAATTGCCCGAGCCGGTCACCATTCACTGGCATGGCTTACCCGTCCCGAATAACATGGACGGAATCCCTGGCGTGACCCAAAATGCCGTAAAACCAAACGAAAGCTTCACCTACAAATTCAAGGTGGACGTTGCCGGGACATACTGGTACCACTCGCATCAAAACAGCGCCAAACAGGTAGACAAAGGATTGTACGGTTCCCTTGTCGTAGAACCGACTACCCCAGAGCCAGCCGATAAGGACTTTACCCTCGTTCTGGATGAATGGATGCAGGACGATAGCATGGCGGAAATGCACGGAAGTGGCATGAGCCACGGCATGAGTGCCCCTTCTTCCGACAGCTCGTCCTCTGGTGGTCACAACATGGGCAGTATGGAAATGCCCATGAGTGACGCTGAGATGATGCCGTTGATGTATACGATCTTTTCCGTGAACGGAAAAACAGGCCCGGCAATCCAGCCGCTATCTGTTAAAGAAGGCGAGAAGGTCAGAATCCGCCTGATCAATGCCGGATACTTGAACCACAAGCTGAACCTGCAAGGCCATGAATTTAAAATCGTAGCAACAGACGGGCAACCTATCAATAATCCGCCTCTCGTAGGAGGCCAGCTCCTCAATATCGGACCAGGAGAACGATATGATCTTGAATTTGTTGCCAACAATCCTGGCAAGTGGTTATTAGAGGAGCGCAGCACGAATCCAGGCGCCAAATCCCTTGTAGTGCCCATCGTCTACGAAGGCTCGGAAGCAAAAACAGCCAAATCCGAAGCTGGCGATATGCCAACGATAGACATCACCAAATACGGCGAGGCGGCAAAAAGCAGCTTTACACTGGAGCAGAAGTATGACATCACGTATCAAATGGATCTGAACACGGAAACGGCAGATGGAAAAATGGCCTTCACCATCAATGGAAAAACGTTTCCGGATGTCCCTCCGCTCAACGTCAAAAAAGGAAATCTGGTCAAAGTCACGATGGTGAACAAATCACCAAAAGATATCCACCCGATGCATTTGCACGGACATTTCTTCCAAGTATTAAGCAAAAACGGACAGCCTATCACAGGCTCCCCTTTGGTCAAGGATACGCTGAACATCTTGCCGGGGGAATCTTACGTAGTCGCCTTTGAAGCTGACAATCCAGGAGACTGGATGTTCCACTGCCACGATTTGGGCCATGCTGCGCAAGGAATGGTATCCGAAGTAAAATATGAGGGCTTCAAGCCAGATTTCGTCGTCGACCCTACCGTCGGCAACATGCCAGAGTAACCATAGAAAAAAGCAGGAAGCCACGCAGGCTCCTGCTTTTTCATTACGCCAATACCCCGTCCAAAGACGTTTTCCACTCTACGCCAGTCGGAAAAACATCCTGCACTTGCTGTCTCAGCTTGTCATTTTGGCTCAATTGTGGACTTAAGATCGATACCAGACCACTATCCTCTCTCGAACGGATCAAACGCCCGATGCCTTGACGCAGTCTCAGCAGCATGTAAGGCATATCTACCTCGTCGAAAGGATTCGCTGCACTTTTTCGTTTTGCTGTAAACACCGGATCATTCGGTGGGAATGGCAGTGACCAAATGATCACATTGGACAGCGAAGGCCCCGGAACATCCAGCCCTTCCCACAGGCTCACTGCACAGAGGCTGCTTTTCTCGTCGTTTTGGAACTGAGAGATCAAATGGCTGATTTCCGCATCTCCTTCAAACAAGAATCGCAGATCCGTACAGGTAGGCTCGTTTTTAATAGCGGCCTTGAATTGCTGTAATTCCTCCATGGAGGAAAACAACAGGAGCGCACTACCTGCTGATTTTTGCAGCAATTGGGTAGCCTGTCTCATTTTTTCCGCAAAGGAGTCGGTCTCAGATAGTGTCGGTACGTATACCTCCATTTGCTTGTCGTACTCGTACGGAGAAGCCACCGAGAATGACAGGTATTGTTCGATACCCAAGCTGTCCGCTACATACGTAAACGATCCGTCAACAGATAAAGTCGCCGAGGAAAAGACAATCGGCATTTTTTGGGAGAATACGCGCTCTTCCAGTACTTCCTGCACCTTTTTTGGCATGACGACCAAGGTTGGCCCTGTAATTTCTTCACTCATCCAGGAAATAACGTGATCCGGGTCTTGGAAAAGTCCCAGTGCCAGTTGCATCATTTCCAGATGCTCCTCGACAATTCGCAGTTGGAACTCGTCCAACGTATACAAACCACCCTCTAGCGCCAGCTCTTCTTCGATCCAACTGACGAGATTTGTAAAACGGTGGATCGTTGCAACGAGTTCCGGATGAAAGTGGATTTCTTTGCGGTTGGAGCCCATCACGGCCTTGCTCTCTTCGTTCAATCGGGAGAACATCTCCTCGCTCTGAGCAATGGCTTCTTCAATAGCAATGGCGAGCTCTTCCCTGATCTCACCCTTCAAGACACGCGTAATCGTTTCTTCGAACACGGAGTGATTCAGCTTGTACGTCAATGCTTTTTGGGCAGCGGGCTCCAGCAGATGACCCTCGTCAAAAATGACCGAGCTATGCGGTGGCAGCAACGGCAACTGACCTCCGCGCTTGCGGATCTCATAGGTCCACACATGCTCCATATAAAAGTCATGGGAGCAAATGATCAACTCGGCCGACTGACGGTAATGGTTTCTGGAAAGGGTCTGCCCGCAGCGGTGCTGTCTGTCGCACACAAAGCAATCCTGAAAAGTATCCCAGTTCATCTGCGCCCATTCTTGGTCATCCAGGTCAGGATAGATGCTGCGATCCCCGTACGGATAAAACGACTGCAAGGCCTCATGTGTATGAACAAACGAAGGCAGCTCTTGATAAATATGCTGGAAAGCTTCACCTGTCTCGGGCTGGAATCTCGCCTCATCCAGCTTGCGCAAACAGACATATTGGTCCGGAGATTTTCCGAGTCTCGCGTCAATCGTCAGGTTGAGATGGCGAGCCAGTTTGGCAATATCGCCTTCCGGTTTTACGAGTTGCTCAATCAGCGACTCATTCGCACAGGCAATGATGGCGGGCTTTCTGGTATATCGTGCATAGCAGATGGCGTACAGTAAGTAAGCCAATGTTTTTCCCGTACCTACTCCCGCCTCTGCAAAAATCGTTTGCTTTTCTATAAAAGCCCGTTCAAGCTGAAAGGCCATGTAGATTTGCTCATCACGCACCTCGAATCCAGCCTCAGGCAATACTTCATAAAAAACGTCCGCTACCCAATCACTCACCTGAGAGATGAACGGCTGGGACGGATCGTAGGCAAAAGGATAACGTTCCAATTGTGACCTGCCTCCAATAATGTAAAGAATCGTCAAGAATAGATGCCAACATGTTATGATGACATGTCTTGAAGATAAACACAATACAGATGAGAGAAAAAACCATTCCTTTTCGTGGTAAGATAAGGATGGTAGAAAAGTAGAATGAAACAGGAGTGAACAAACCAATGGAAAAAGTAATGTTTATTGAAATAGGAATGGGCATCGACATGCATGGACAAAACGTCACCAAAGCCGCAGTTCGCGCTGTTCAAAATGCCATCCATCACAATTCGATGCCTGGACTGCGTTCTGTCCTGCCAGGAAACGATATCCATAACATGAAAGTAAATGTGAGACTGGCCGTTCCTACTGACAAGGACAAGCTCGACTTGGAAACGGTTCGTAAAGCACTGCCATACGGGGAAGTCTCCTTCGAAATCGTCGATGGTGGCATGCTGACGAGCAGTGGTGTCGTGATCGCTGAAAAAGAGGACAAGAACGACCTTGCCTATATTGTCATTGCTTCCGTAGAGGTAGGCTACTAGAATAGCGGCTCATCCACTACATGTGGGTGAAACCGATAACGCTCCAACTCTATTTCTCCTGCTGCTGACACGACTATCCCTTCGCTTTCCAAGGCCATTTTTTGCAACGTGAACGAATCCAAATCTTGCAATCCGATCTTTCCTTGGGCGTTGATGACCCGATGCCAAGGAAGCTTGTGCTTTTTGGACATGGAATGCAGGATGCGAACGATTTGTCTGGCAGCCCTTGGACTCCCGGCCAACGCAGCAATTTGCCCGTACGTCATGACATGGCCCGCTGGAATCCCGGCAATGATGTTTAGTGCGCGCTGCGTAAATTCGGTCATGATGACTACTCCTTCTTGCTTGATCAAAGAAAAAGGCTTGTGATTCCTCGCGATCACAAGCCTTTTCTTCTTTTATCAGGTTAAAACAGTCTTTCCAGCTCGTCAACCAGACTGCCGACGTATGCGACTGCCTCGCGGATTGGCTGCGGATCTGACATATCCACGCCAGCTTTTTTCATTAGCTCCAGCGGCGTTAATGTTCCCCCAGCTTTGAGCACCTCGATCCAACGATCAACAGCAGGCTGTCCCTCTTGCTTGATGCTCGCTGCCATTGCTGTAGAAGCGGTCAAACCAGCTGCGTATGTGTACGGATACAGCCCCATGTAATAGTGCGGTTGGCGCATCCATGTAAGACTCGCGGCCGCGTCCAGATCAACGGCATCACCCCAGAAGTCTGCGAGCACTTGCCCTTTCCATTCGGAGAGCTGTTTGGCAGTCAATGGTACGTCTTTTTGCGCTGCTTCGTACACTTTTCGTTGCATTCTCGCTTCTAGCAGATGCGTGACAAAGTTGTGGTAGTACGTATTCATCAATTGCAAAATGACCCAACGCTTCAGACGAGGATCGTCGGATTGCTCCACGATGTGCTGCGCGAGCAAGAGCTCATTGAGTGTGGAAGGCGCTTCGATAAAGTACAGGGATGGACGAGAGTTCGTAAAGCTTTGCTCTCTTGTTGCCAGCATAAAATGTCCGCAATGCCCCAGCTCATGAGCCAGCGTGAAAGCACTACGCATATTTCCTGACCACGTAATGAGAATGTAAGAGTGTTTGCTGTATGTCGTTGAGCAGAAAGCACCTGTCGATTTGCCCACGTTGTCTACATAGTCGATCCAGCGTTCATTCAGTGCTTTTTCCATGATCGCCGTGTACTCTGGTCCCATCACTTGCAAGGATGCCAATATCTTTTGCCCAGCTTCTTCAATCGTAACCGGCGGGCTGAATTCTGGATCAAGCGGTGCCTTCAAATCACAAAAGGCCAACTTCTCAAGGCCGAGCTCTTTTGCTTTCAGCTTCGCATAGCGTCTCATGTGCGGAGCAAGTTCATTCCCGATGATATCCAGAATGTTGTGGTACATATCCAATGTAACTTGCTGTGGCTTAAGCAGCATGTCCGTTACGGTCTCATAGCCACGAAGGCGAGACATGACGGTCTGTTTTTTCACCTCTGTCGCGTATACCGCAGCGAAGGAGTTCTGGTAGGAAGCGAGTGTCTTCGAGAAAGATTCATACGAAGCACGGCGCAGCGTCGTATCGGAAGACATTTCATAATCGGTCTCAAACAGCGCGAAGGATACTGGGCGTTCATTTCCCTCTCCATCATGGACGGGTGCAAATGACATGTCCGAAAGCTTTCCGCGTGCATATATGTTGTATGGTGCAGAGAAAACCTCGCCCATCGCCGCAAACGCTTCTTCCGTCTCGGCAGACAGTCGGTACGGCTTTGTTTCCAGCAAATCATTCAAGCTTTTGCGGAATATTTCGAGTCCTGGTTCTTCCTCCAAGAAGCTCTCGATTTTTCCTTCAGGCAAAGCCAAAATCTCGGAATGGATAAAAGAAAGCGCAGCGTTTAGCTGGGACACGACATCCCCTACCCGTGCAGAGTTCGCTTGGTTTTGTGGATTCGTCCCGTCTTCAGACGAGCGCAGTCTGGCATACGTCGCTGCGATATTCGCCCGAACATGGATCGCCTCGTTTGCCTCCATGCATGCCAACAACGTCTCTCCACTCGTATGCAGCTTACCTTTGAATGCAGTGACGACAGGCAGATGCTGTATGATTTCTGCTAATTCTTGCTCCCACGCTTCCTGGCTCTCAAATAGATCGTTCAGGTTCCACGTATACTCGACAGCGACTTGATCACGTGTTTGTCTTGTCTTCACTCTGACTGCCTCCTTTAATTCTGCCAATAAAATATTTTTTATGTAATAAATTTGCCTT
The DNA here is from genome assembly GCF_001423865.2 of Brevibacillus sp. Leaf182. Lineage (NCBI taxonomy): Bacteria > Bacillati > Bacillota > Bacilli > Caryophanales > Paenibacillaceae > Brevibacillus > Brevibacillus sp. Leaf182. The sequence continues at coordinate 56,748 of NZ_LMPN02000033.1, forward strand.
TTCATTTGAATTTTCCTACAATTAACCAAAATAAACAAGTGGATAACTTGCTCGAATTAGGCCGTAATCTGTCTTTTTCTGCGCTTTCCTAGGAAATTCTTTCAAATCATAAGCAGGTGATTTCGGAGGGGAAGGTAAAATAGATAGAGTGCAAGTAAGCCTTTTGTTCTTAAAAGGAGGAAATGAACCATGTCTTTTGAAACCTTGTTTGACCGGTATGCTGATCTCGCAGTAAAAGTCGGCGTGAACGTACAGCCTATGCAAACGTTAGTAGTAACTGCTCCGCTATCTACCGCTCCTTTTGTAAGAAAGGTAGCCAAAAAAGCGTACGAAGCGGGTGCCAAGCACGTACATATTGAGTGGACCGACGATGAACTTACACGGATGAAATATGATTTGGCTCCTGAAGAAGCGTTTCGTGAATACCCGCAATGGAAGGTACAGGGATTAGAGGAAATGGCGGAAAATGGCGCGGCTTTTCTCTACATTTCTGCAGCGAATCCTGATTTGCTGAAGGGTGTCAGTCTTGACCGCATTTCTACTGCCAACAAAACAACTGGTCAAGCTCTCCATAAATTCCGCAGCTATACCATGTCTGATAAAGTGAGCTGGTGCGTGCTTGCAGTTCCATCACCTGCATGGGCCGCCATGGTCTTCCCGCATTTGCCACAAGAGGAACAGGAGCCTGCCCTGTGGGATGCAATCTTCCGCGCCACTCGCGCTGATATGGATGACCCTGTCCAAGCTTGGCATGACCATCATGCGACATTGAACAGCAAGGTGGACCAGCTCAATGCCAAACAGTACCGCTACCTTCATTACGAAGCTCCTGGTACCAACCTGACAATTGAGTTGCCTAAAAACCACATTTGGATTGGCGGCGGGAGCGTAAATAAAGACGGTGTCTCCTTCATGGCCAATATGCCGACAGAAGAAGTATTCACCGCGCCATTAAAAGAAGGCGTCAATGGAACCGTTCGCAGCACCAAGCCCTTGAGCTATCATGGGAATTTGATCGAGAACTTTACCCTGACGTTTGAAAAAGGAAGAATTGTCTCGGCAACTGCTGAAAAGGGAGAAGAGTCCCTGAAGCAATTAATTGAAACAGATGAAGGCTCGCATTATTTGGGAGAAGTGGCGCTGGTTCCTCATTTGTCCCCTATTTCGCAATCCGATATCATTTTCTATAACACGCTCTTTGATGAAAATGCGTCCAACCACTTGGCGATCGGGAACGCCTACAGTGTGAATATCGAAGGTGGCGCTGACATGAGCAATGAGGAATTGGCTAGCCGCGGTATCAATATCAGCCTCACTCACGTCGATTTCATGATCGGCTCTGCCGAGATGAACATTGATGGAGAAACGGCTGACGGCAAGCGTGAACCATTATTCCGCAACGGAAATTGGGCTTGAATTTAACCTGAGAATGGCATAGCGAGAGGCTGGATTTCTGTCATCCATGACAAATCCAGCCTCTTTCTTTTCATGAAGGTGAAATAATCGGATACAGGTGTCCCTGCATGGCAAAGGACGCTTTCCCCGTTTCCTCGGAAACAACAACGATCAGTGCATCGCTTTTTTCACTTAACCCCAAAGCAGCACGATGTCTGGTTCCCAGTTTTTTTTCCCCTACCACAACCTGAGATAATGGCAGTACATTGGCCGCGGAAACGATATGATTTTCCCGAATCAGGACGGCCCCATCATGCAAAGGGCTGCCGGGATAAAAGATCGACTCCAGCAAGGAATGGCTCACCGTGGCCCCAATCGGGATGCCTGCTTGCAGCAGTAGATCAAGCGGGTCCTCACGCTCAACGACAATTAATGCTCCTTGGCGCCTTTTGGCCAAGTGCTGCACGGCCTTGGATAAATCCAGATATTTTTCCGTATAGGGTGAGAGATAGCATTGTAAATAAAAGGAGGCTGCTACTGTTTCGAGTCGGCTAAACTTCGTCCGTATTTGATCAAACGTCCCGAGCACACATTCGTTTTCATTTTTTAACGCATGGATGCTCTCATCTAACGTAACGGATATTCCCCTCAGCTCTTGCAGCAATTCAGCCTTCAGCGATGATGTATCACAGTTAACTTCTAGCATATGAACCCCTCAATTTCCATTTCTCTTCACGTTTCGTCCTTTGTTTGATTGTTCCCCTCCCTGTAGGAAATCATTCTATTTCCTTGATGATAATTCCACTACAAACCGGACATAGTAACACACAAATGATGAACAGCTTATGGAGCGAAACCGAATGATAACGAAATGGAATGAGTTTCTTTCCATCGCACAAATCTCGAATGATTTTAAGTATTATCCCCTGCTGAACGAGGAAAGTCCTTTTGTTATTTCGTACTATCAAACCTTGATAAAAACAGAGCTGCTGCAAAAAAATCTCTTGCGCCCCCTCCAAGAGCGTATGGAAGCAAATGAATCAATCACGGATCTGCGCCACTTTTCCCGCTTTATCTATGTGGAGGATATTATTTATACAGACAACATACAGACAGTCGTCTCCAAAATCATGACAGGCTATGCTGCCATCCAATCGAAAGACAATCTACAGTTCTTCGCCCTCATCAATCTAGCCAATCCGACTGAAGGACTGCGAACGGACAATGACACGGAAAACGAGTTTAGTGTCGTTGGACCAAAGGTAGGCTTCGTTGAAAATATCGATATCAACCTGCATCTTATTCGCCAGCAAATCAGCACACCCAAATTAATCATTCGAGAGTTAACCTTAGGTACGCTCTCTCATACGCGCATCGCCGTTGTTTATTTGTCTGGTATTACGAATCCTCAGCACATTGAAACTGTTGAGCAAAGACTACAGGAGATCGACTTCGATATTATTTTTGATTCATCACAGCTCGATCAAATCATGAGTGATAATTCGAATACCCCTTTCCCATTGTTTTTGTCTACAGAAAGGATTGACCGGGTCATCTATGCGTTAACCCTCGGGCAAATCGTGATTATTTCCGATGCATCTCCGTATGTCATTACCGGTCCAACCACGATTTTTGATTTCTTCATTTCTCCCGAGGATTATTATTTACCGTGGATCTTATCGTCTTTATTTCGGTTGATTCGCATTTTTGGTGTGCTTTTTTCTATTTTAATGACACCTGCCTATACGGCGGTTCTCACTTTCCATTTGGAAATGATTCCGCAAGACATGCTGGCACCCATTATTTTATCGAGGAAATACGTCCCGTTTCCCCCCGTTTTAGAGGTGCTCTTCCTGGAGCTGACGATCGAGTTCTTGCGAGAAGCAGGTGCAAGGCTCCCGACAAAAGTCGGACAGACTCTTGGAATCGTAGGTGGAATCGTCATTGGTCAAGCATCTGTAGAAGCTGCCTTGACCAGCAATATATTGCTGATCATCGTTGCTCTGTCGGCGCTTGCCTCTTTCACTACCCCCATTTACAAAATGTCAAATACGATTCGTTTCCTGCGCTTCCCGCTCATTATTTTGTCTGGAATATGGGGCGGGCTTGGAATTGCCATCGGTCTCATGTTCATGCTAACTCATCTTCTTCAGCTTAAATCGTTAGGAACACCTTACCTGGCTCCGCTTTACCCTTTTCGCAGACGTAGCTTCGCGGACAGCTTCATTCGCTCTTCCTATAGCAGAACGGCCAGAAGGTCTTCTGTTATGCGCGTCATCTCACAGTGGAGATACGATCCTGACAAGGCCACTCAGAAAAGAGACATTGATGAATAGATGAAGGAGCCATCGAGGAAACCATGGTTGCAAAAAGCAAATGGATACTGGTGTTTTTTATATGGATCATAGCTGGCTGCTCTTCGACTCGAATCGTCAGCGAAGTACAACTGATTCATTCACTGGGGCTCGATATCGACGATCAAAAGATTAAAGGGGCAGCCATCACTCACGTGTACGGAAAGGAAAAGACACAGGTAGAGTTGCTGGAAACAAAAAGCTCGAATTTATTTACGATCCTCCCTGATTTTAATGCCATTACACCTTCTCAAGTGGAGCTAGGGCAATTACGCTCCGTCATTGTCGGGAGGAAATATGCTGAAAACGGAGTGGAAACGCTCGTACATACACTTTGCCGCGATCCGTCTATTGGTTTTCGCCTCCAACTCGGTGTGGCGGAACCAAAGGCATTGACAATTTTGGAGGGCATCCGTCATACGCAAGTCCCTTTTTTCATCTCCGATAGTGTCGCTCAAAATATCAAGACCCTGAATTTGCCCAAGACCAACCTGCATATTTTCTTATTCAATTTATACGGCGAGGGCCGTGATCCTTACCTTCCCTATTTCGTCATGCATAATGACAGAGTGAAGCTGGATGGTCTCGCGCTTTTCCGCGATGACAAATTCGTGCATCGCATTAATTCGAAAGAAAGCTTTTTGCTAAAAATCATGGTCGAAAAAGCCAAGAGTGGTCAAATTCCATTTGAAGTGACCATAAACAATCAAAAAGAATCCGGACTGTTGAAAACTCTTCATTCCCATGCCGCATTCGATATCAATACGGCAGAGCCTGTCCCCAGCATTAAGGTAAAGCTCACGGTAAATGGGCAAGTCAAAGATTATTCGAAGTGGCTGCAATTGTCCGATCCACAAGTATTGCGTCAAATGGAAAAAGAACTTTCCTCGTACCTGCAAAAGGAGGCGACGAGCTTTGTGAAGCATCTACAAAAGCTTGGCGTTGATCCGGTTGGATTTGGTGATTTGGTTCGCAGTCGAAGCACTTCATGGGACTACTCGCACTTTAAAAGGATTTATCCACAGATGAAAATCGCAGTGACTGCTTCAATTAAGCTGGAGCAAACGGGTGAGTAATGAATAACCAGGAGGGATCAGGTGAGTACTTCCATTCGGGAAAACGCGATGGTTTCACCTTTTTTTGTATTCTTTCTCGTGCATGCCAATATCGTGGGGGTCGGGATACTAGGGTTTCAACGGACAATCGTAACTCATGCCGGATACGATGCCTGGATCTCGGTTCTACTTGCTGGGGCAAGCATCCATCTCATTGTTTGGATGCTCTATTTTATGTTGAATGCGGGCAGTCATGATTTGTTCTCCCTTCACGAGCTCTGCTTTGGAAAATGGGTAGGAAAAGTAATGAGCTTTGTGGTATTAATCTACATCTGGATGGCTGCTTTTCTCATCTTGCGTTCTTACGTCAGTATTGTGAAGCAGTTTATTTTCCCTCTCATGCATACCTGGAGTACGACGTTCATTATCTTGCTCCTCATTCTGTACATTGTCGCTGGTGGTTTTCGCACGGTTACGGGCGTCTGCTTTATCGGTGTGGTGATTCCGGCGATTTTGATGCTTCCTTTGTTTCTTTTCCCTTTCGAGTACGCCCACCCGAATAACTTGTTCCCGATGTTTTCGCATAACCTCCCCTCCCTATTGGCGTCTGCCAAAGACGCTGTTATCAATTATATGGGTTTTGAATTACTGTTCTTTTACTACCCATTTATCAAACGAGCAGCTCACTCGCAAAAATGGGCTCACGCTGGCGTCCTTTTCAGCACGTTCCTGTATGTAGCCGTCGCTATCGTAACATTCCTCATGTTTAGCCATGGTGAACTGGATAAGATTATTTGGCCGACCTTGACCATGCTCAAAATCGTCGAAATTCCGATTTTGCAGCGACTGGAGTTCATTGTGATCTCTCTATGGCTGTTCGTGATTTTGCCAAACATCTGTCTCAACCTATGGGGGGTTACTCGCGGAATGAAACAGATATTTTGTATCAGTCAATTCCGTGCCCTCTTGCTTCTCTTAGCGTCTTTGGCAATGGGCTCCTATCTGCTCGAAGGTACGACTCCTTTGCTCATGGCACTCGATTATTATGGGAAAGTGAGCCTCGTTTTCATTTATGGCTATATACCACTGTTGTTCTTGCTCTTCCTCCTCTGGGGGAAAAAGCGAAGTACCGCACGATACCAAACTCCTGGGGCGGAAACAGAAAAAGCCCGATAGATGTCTATCGAGCTTTTCGTGCTGCGATTGTAATCCCAGCTCCTGACAAAGCTTCTCGGATGCTCTGTGCGAACTCCAACGCATGGGCACCGTCGCCGTGAATACAAATGGAATCGGCCTGAATCGGGATATCCACGCCTTGCTGGGTCAAGACAAGTCCTTCACTTACCATACGAATGACTTGCTGAAGAGATTGCTGTTGGTCTGTAATCATCGCATTCGGCTGATTGCGCGGTGTCAGTGTGCCATCCTGCTGATATGTACGGTCGGCAAACACTTCGTGCGCCGTAGCAAGACCGATTTTCTCCCCAGCACGCGTCAACTCGCTTCCCGCCAAGCCATACAGTACCAGTTCCGGATTTACTTTGTAGATGGCCAAGGCGATAGACTCAGCCAGAGCGGGTCTTGTGGCTGCCATATTGTACAAGGCCCCATGTGGCTTCACATGATGCATGACGCCCCCTTCTGCCCGTACAAACGCTTGCAAGGCGCCGATTTGATACACGACTAGATCGTAGACTTCTTCAGGGGAAATCTCCATGTTGCGGCGACCGAAACCGATCAAATCAGCGAATCCGGGGTGGGCACCGATTGCCACACCTGCCTCTACTGCCATTCTTACTGTTTTTCTCATCGTTGCAGGATCGCCAGCATGGAAACCACATGCCACATTTGCAGAGGTGATATAGGACAAAATTTCTTGATCGTTGCCCAACTGATAGGCGCCAAAACTCTCTCCCATATCACAGTTTAGATCTACTGTTTTCATCTTTTTACCTCCATCCCACGGTTACTTCTATGCCAAGCTTGATCGCCTTCATCAATGAATCCCTCTCGATAAGCGCCTTCTGAGCATCACGCAGAGAAATTTCTTGAAAGTGAATCTTTTCGCCTGGCCGCAACTGAGCGACGATCGGCAAATCTATAGTCGGCACATAGCCTATCTTCGGATAACCGCCAATGGTTTGTCTGTCTGCCATCAGGATAATAGGTTGACCGTTTGGCGGAACCTGAATCGTACCAATGGTGACCGCAGCCGAGATCAGTTCCATTGACTGCGTAAGTTCGAGCGCCGGTCCTGTTAAACGATACCCCATCCTGTCTGATTGAGTAGACACTTGAAAGGTTTGTTCGAAAAAGCTTTGACGACTCTCTTCCGTAAAATCTGCGAATTGCTCGCCTTGTATTACCCGTACAACTGCTTCTCCATTTTTGACAAACGTACTAGAAGGGATAAACCAATTCGCTTGGTAGAAGGGAGCCGCTCCTGCCTTTTTTTCCAATTGGTTAGCGAGAAATTGACTGAATGAACCTGGAGGACTTTGAACTAGCTTATCTCCTGCCGCAAGCATTCTACCCGCAAAGCCTCCGAAGCTTGCACGGAGATTCGTACTGCGACTTCCCATCACAAGTGGCACATCCCATCCGCCTGCGACTGCGAGATAGGCGCGACAGCCTTCCTTGGCCAGGCCAAACTTCAAGATGCTTCCACTCCTGATCCAGACTGCTCGATTGGGTAAGACGGATCTATCATTGATCGTGACTTTGAAGTCACCACCACAAATGGCTATTAGCATGTCCCTATGAAACAATAAGCTTGGACCTCTCATCGTCAGCTCCAGAACCGCATCCGTTTCTTGATTGCCAACTAACATGTTCGCAATCTGTACAGCTTGCTTGTCCATCACCCCGCTGACACTAACCCCATACTGCTGAAAGCCAAATCTACCTGTATCTTGAACAGTCGTGCAAAGTCCTGGCGTAATCACCTCGACACTCACTTAGTACACCTTCTCCCCGTTATCGTATTCCCGCTCGGAGATAGGACGGAAGCGAACTTTATCACCAGCGCACAAGAGACTTGGAGAACTTTCATCTGCCCGAAATAAGCGCAATGGTGTTCTTCCGATAATTTGCCACCCACCTGGGCTCTCTATCGAATAAATACCTGTTTGCAATCCTCCGATCCCTACACTCCCCATCGGAATAGATAGTCGTGGCGAGGAACGTCTCGGCGTGGCCAGTCGCTCATCCATTCCACCGAGATACGGAAAGCCGGGAGCAAATCCGATCATGTACACCAGGTACTCTGTTGTCGAATGGATCGATATCACTTCCTCTATACTAAGACCATTTTGTTTGGCGACTACCTCCAGATCTGGACCAAAGCTCCCACCATAACAAACCGGGATTTCTACCAGTCTGTACTCTTTAGAGTGAGTGCTGGAGATTTGCTGCGACATTTGCTCAAGAATAGCAACGGCACGATCGTATGGCAAAATATCATCAAGTGGATCGAAAAGAGTAATCGGATCGTAATAGACTGTAACAGTCGTAAAGCCAGGTACAGATTCGATCATACCGGGGAAAGGATGCTCCTGTAGGTATTCACAGAATAGGATGACCTTCTCATGGGTCTGTTGATCGATAACCTCTCCTAGTTTGACCATGACACCCGAGTCCCCAAGAGGAGAGAATTCATATCTAGGCAACGTTTTTCCCTCCATTTTCGAATATCGGCACTTCCACATGAATGGAAGGGAGGAGGGTTTCTCCTCCTGCTCAGCTAATTTGTCCGCCTTCCATGACAATATCCCGATCATTAGATATGGTCGTCTCGATTGCCAATCGCAAGCCTTTTACAATGGTTTCCAATGCCATGCTTGGCTGCCCTGCTTGCCTTGCAGCCTGTTCAGGCAAATAAGGGATATGGATGAACCCTCCGCGTACGGAAGCTTTTTTCTCATTCTCAGCAAGGTAATGCATCAATCCATAAAAAAGATGGTTGCACACATAGGTACCGGCCGTCTGCGATATGGAAGCCGGAATTCCTTGTTGTTTTAATTCATGTACAATCGCTTTGATTGGCAATGTAGACCAGTAGCCAGTAGGACCGTTTTCCCTGATCGGTGTATCAATTGGCTGATTTCCTTCATTATCCGGGATTCGAGCATCATTGACGTTAATTGCTACACGCTCAACCGCAATATCTCCTCGTCCACCTGCCTGACCGATACATAGCACGATGTCCGGATTCGTTTCTTCTATTGCTGTGTACAGATGTTCAATAGATTTTTCAAAAACCGTAGGAATTTGGCGCAACTCTACTTTATACAAATCAGACTCGATTTTTCCCAGCTCTTTTACCGATTCCCAAGCAGGGTTAACCGTTTCTCCACCAAAAGGATCAAACCCTGTTACTAAAATGGTCTTCATGATTGTCTCCTCCGATCCGCATCGGTCTTATTCGTGAAAGTCGAATATGGTCTTGTCCATGCTGTCGAGAAACACGCCGTGGACTGGATGCCACACACTCCATGACAGCACGATTGAAAACCTTATGGGTTTCTATGCAATCTCGCAATGCTCCTCCCGCGACCGTCTCATCAGCCGCTTCCGTTATTAAATCAAGCGTCACCCATTCAGGAAAACGAGAGAGTAAGGAAGGAGAGGTTCTGTTCGGCTTTGTAGGCCAACGATAAAACAAGAAATCTTGATCTGTAGGCAACGGGAAAATGGCGGGCTCCCAGTTATGTCCATACCGAATGTAGCGCTCGATAAAGCGTTTATTTTTGTTCCACAGACGTGGGTGATGTCTCAGCCCTTCCTCGGCTGCCTTTTGAATCGTATCAAGAGCGACAGCATGATGAGGGTACTCAGATCGCTCCATCTCGCGGCCAATTCCATAAAAGAGTGAAATCGGCATCCAATAAGATACAGGGAATCTCGGCGGGCTATTGTACCCTGCGAATGGTTGTGTCCATTCATGAGAAGGGATTCCGTGATCATCGATGATCACATCCGGCAACCAGCGATAAAACAGTTGGGGAACTACCCGCGATTCACCAAAAACACTCGGCTGAAAACGGTGATTGGTATACTCTAATCCAACGGCATTATAACGGGCAGCATGATGCTTCCAAAATGGATTATCCTTGACGAGCTCTTGATGAAGTGCGACCCCATCCGGATTGGCAAATGGAATCACGACCAGATTGAAACGAGTAAGCCACTCCATTTTTTCGGTTATGAGCTCTGCCACCAGCTCACGTGCAGCAGGCATACTGGAAACCTCGTTTGGATGATGTCCGGTTTCGAGCAAAATGGTTGGTTTATACAGAGATAGCTTGTGCGTTGATACGTATTTGGAAATCTGGGGTGCTGTTACCTCCACAGCAAAAATCGGCCGTCCTTCAAACGATTTCTCTACTTCCCACATATGTACAGACGGATGTGTAGTCAGCTCTGCCCATTCGCCCATATCTGGATGATGGTTTCGGTGTAGATAAGGAAGCTTCCGTTCTTCGATGCTGCTATTCTTTTCGTTCGTTCTCAGGATGCGAGCTTTTACAGGAGCAGATTGCTCTGCCTCGAAATATAAATGAGTCGTTTTGATAGAGAAAGCTTGTTCTTCTTTATATTCTTTTACGCGAATGGTTGCCTCTGGAGAGCTTGCTGGCTTGACCTTTACAAATGGTCGCACCGCCCCAGGAGAATTCCACGCCACTCCCGTTTTTCTTTCACCCAAATACGCATAGTAGTCCAGCGTATAAAAATAAATATCTTCATGCAACGCTTCTAACGACGATATTGTTTCTTCGTCTATGTCTAGCCGTTCTTCCTGTTCACTCATAGTGACGGCTACCTCTATCGAATGAAAGAGCGGAATGTTTCCTTGATACGGTTCATTTTGTTTACATAACAATTCTTCTGTCAACTCAGGTAAAAATTGCTGCGTATAGAATTGCCAAAACCTCTCTCGATCCGTAGGAACCAAGAATTGTTCTTTTGTTGTTTCATAGGAAAAGAAGAGTCCTGACGTAGTTGGATAGGCTCGACTTTGCTCGTCGGCATACAGCACTGTGGATACAGGTACATCCAAATTCCATGTACCTAAGTGCGCAAGTCCGACTCCCCAAGCCTCGACTTGGTAAGTAGTCGGTAGGTTCTCATCCATCACGAATGATATTTGCGCCAAAGACAAGCCCAATTCTTTTTCCAACAACTGATCAACGGGGTATAATTCTTGAAGCCATCGATGAGAAAGCTCCATCCCGCCTTCTCTTTCTTCTCGTTGGAAAGAGATCAAAATTCGTTCTACTCGTTCCCCTCGTACAAGAGACGGCAAAATCGTTTCTTTTATCCAGCACAAACCTGGTTTAAAAGCAGAGTGAATATGTACCGTATTATCGTTATCCGGAAGCAGCTCCGTGATTGCGCTCTTCCAGCATCGCTCCAACGCACGTCGAATTTCTTTTGGTTCTGACAAAAAAGCGGTGACCGCAAGCGGAGAAGATAAGCACCCGGTCGTCTCCTTTTGACTAGCAATCGCGATCAACTGCTCATGAAACAACTGTTCTATCTCATTTCGTTCGCCCTGGTCTTTCCATGTTTTCTCTATAAATAGGGGGAATTCCTTCTCTTTTGGCTCGTCTGATTCTTCCCATGCACCAAAAGTCCCCCCGAGTCGGTGCGAAGTGGCAGTCCCGAAATAATCAAGCGCCGCAACTATCGCTTGTCCTCCCCCTGAAAGCTGGATGACTCTTGTTGTCTTTTCTCTAGGGTCTGGGATTACTTCGACCACTCCACTTGCTAGAGGTGCTTCACCATTCATGTGTAAGGAAAAAGTGAGCTCCGCAATCCGATTTGCTTCTCCTGTGAGCGGGAAATGTATCCCGGTCGAGGCTAGACCAATCCGAGCTGCAAAGCGGGCGGCAGACATAACCGCCTCTACAGTATTGATTCCTGTAAAAAATACGTCTGTCCGACTCGTTAAATCCGTGCGCCCCGCTTGATAGAACCCTGCCGTTGTCCATAGCTCTGTCAGACTATCAAGTGGAGTTGGTCTCTCTACGATAGGACTTCCCTCATGCGAGCTCATCAGCGCATACTGGGGTATCGCGATCTGACAGACAGGCGCAGCATCCGCACGAACATATAGTTGAACTTCCTGTAAAGAACAACGAATCCTTTCAATGTCGCCGAGTGAAGTCGTTGCAGGTGCTCCATCTGTCCAATATGCCGCCATCCAGCGCAGTAATCGGCTAAGACTCTCCTCGCTTCCACCAACGAAAGCAATCCGATTGTTCCCTCGATCGAGAGTGCATGACGCCTCCTCTATGTCGCATGATGGCTCGATACATACTGTGCACAGCCACTCACCGCTTTTCGTGCTGCTAGCAACCATCGGTGAATCTTCCATACGAATGGAGGGCAGATCCAGCTCACTTGTTTCAAGGCCTAATCGGGCACAAAAATCAATGAATCCTTCTACGACGATTCCCGTTTGAAAACAGAAGGAAACAGACAACGAATCAGCTACACCGTCATTGTTTCGGTCCGCAACTAACCCTTTCGTTGTAAAAATATCACCTAGCCCTCTCATTGGTTAGCCCCCTTACACGCGCAGATTTGGATCTAGCTCATCACGTAGCCAATCGCCCAGCAGGTTAATTCCAAACACCGTAATCATAATGGCGATGCCAGGGAAAGTAGCAACCCACCATGCCGTCTCCAGATAGTTGCGACCGTCTGCCAGCATGCCTCCCCATGTAGGAATCGAAGGGTCTACACCCAATCCAATAAACGTCAACGATGCTTCCAACAAAATGTTGGTGGCTACATTTAACGTTGCCAATACGATGATCGAAGAAGAAACGTTTGGCAGGACATGTTTTCTGATGATCCGAAAATTTGTAGCCCCGATTGCTTTGGCAGCCTGGACGTATTCCATTTCTTTTACACTCATGACCTGTCCTCGAACCAGTCGCGCAAAGCCTACCCAGTTACTGATCCCCAGAACAAGTATGAGCTTCCATAGACCTGCCCCAAAGACCGTCATGACGATAATCGCAAACAAAATGAAAGGGAATGCCAACTGTACATCTGCCAGTCGCATTAACAAATCATCTACCCAGCGCCCGTAAAAGCCTGCGATGAGGCCCAGAATCACCCCGATAACTAAGGAAATCAGTACGGATACGACACCAACCAGTAACGATATTCGCGCTCCGTAAATGATCCGGCTCAGTAAGTCACGTCCTACCTGATCCGTACCTAACAAATACTCGGATTTCCCCGTATCGTCCATCCACGAGGGAGCAACCAACCGTGCACGCAAATCAGCTTTATCAGGAGTGGATGGCGCAATTACTGGTGCAAAAAGTGCGGATACGACGGCAAGCATAAGCAAGAACATCCCCGTCATTGCCCACGGATTTCGAACGAATCTTCTGCCCATTTTGCTCCATTTCCCACGCTTTTTGATTGGTGGATTGGTCTGATTGTTTGTAACTGTCGCTGTCGTCATTCGCTTTTTCCTCCTCCCTGCCTAATACGTGGATCAATAAAGCCATAACTGATATCAACCAACAGGTTCACAAAGATCATCAAAAAAGACAAGATAATTACAGAGCCTTGAATCACTGGAAAGTCACGTTGCGATATCGCATCAATCAGCATACGCCCGATACCTGGCCATGAAAAAACTTGCTCAATAATCACGGTACCGCCCAACAACGTTCCAAATTGCAATCCAATAAAGGTTACCGTTGGGATTAATGCGTTTCGTAAGCCATGCTTGATGATGACAAGCCATTCCTTGATCCCTTTGGAACGGGCCGTATTGATATATTGCTGATTCATTACCTCCAGCATGGAAGAGCGAACTAATCGAGCCAAAATTCCTGACAAGATGAGTCCGAGTGCAACGGAAGGCAGAACTAAATACTCCAGACCTTCATAACCAGAAGCAGGAAACCAGCCCAGCTTAACGGCAAATATGATGATTAACATGATCCCTAACCAAAAGTTAGGAAAAGAGATTCCTAGCAATGAAAAAATGCGTCCGAAAAAGTCAGCTACGCTGCCTCTGTAAACAGCGGAAATGATCCCTACTGGAATCGCAATCAACAGAGCGACAAACATTCCCCCGAAGGCAAGCAGCAAAGTTGCTCCCATCTTCTCCTTCATCATGTCGATCACGCTCTCACCCGTTCGGAACGAGGTGCCAAAGTTACCAGTGAACATATCTTTTAAATAAAGCCCGAACTGTACATGAACGGGCTCGTCCAGACCGAGATTTTTCCGAAGCTCAGTAATTGCCTCTTTGGTAGGCTCACCTGCTTGAAACATGATCGATACTGGGTCACCAGTCATTCGCACCAGGACAAAAATGACAAGAGTAATAGCAAGAACGACAAAAACACTATGTAGTAGACGTCTAATTAAAAAGGCTGCCATCCCGCTCCTCCTTTATCAAAAGTGAAGGGAATAGAAGAGACATCTTCTACTCCCCTGTTCAAAACATTCCTTATTCAACCGATGCTTCGCGCAAATCGATACGTTCATCTGCCGGAGGTTGGAAGCCTTTAACTCGTTTGTTTACAGCCCACAGGTTGATCGTTTGATAGAGCGGTACATCTGGGACTAGCTCATACAGGCGTTGATTCAGTTCTTTAAATGCTGCCAGACGCTTTTCTTGGTCAAATGTGGAGCGTTCTGCCTTCAAGAGCTCCTCTACTTTTTCGTCATAGAAATCAGGGTTCCAGAACTCGCCTTTGTGATACATCAGATAGGCAGTATTATCAAAGTCGAGCGTCCATCCACCCCAGCCATTCCGGTACATATGTCCTGCTTTTCCCTTCGGAATGAGGTCAGAAGTAAATGTGGAGGCGTCCACCAGATTCAGCTTCACCTTGAGACCGACTTGGCCTAATTGCATTTCGATCGCTTGCGCTACCTCTTTAAACGTAGCATCTGTACCAGGGAGGAAGAGATCAAGCTCAGTCCCTTCCTTTACGCCCGCTTCTGCGAGCAGTTGTTTTGCTTTTTCTGGATCATAATTACGTAATGGCAGGTTAGGATCATAGCCGAAAGACATATCGCTTTGGAATGAATTGACACGCTTACCATATCCGCCGAGCAGCGTTTCGATAATCAAGTCTGCATCAATCGCGTAAGCAATCGCTTCACGGACTTTTACATTGTCGACCGGCTTCATCGATGTATTGAAACGAATCGAATAAACCGTGGGCGACCCGACTTGCATCAGTTCAAGATCAGACATGCCCTTGATGGATTCTGTTTGGCTAATCTCGACTTTTTTCATAATGTCGATGGCACCTGTTTGCATTTCAGCTAGACGTGTAGTCGCTTCTGGAATAAAACGGAACGTTACTTTTTCCAGCTTCGGTTGACCTTGCTTCCAATAGTTTTCATTTTTCACCAGTACAACCTTGTTATCTTTTTCATAGCTATCCATTTTGAAAGGACCCGTACCTACTGGATGCGTGTTAAAGTACTCGTCCCCTTTTTCCTTGTAATACTTAGGCGGAACGATCACACCGCCATAACCTGCCAGCTTTGTAAGGAGTACAGGATCTTTTTCCTTGAGAATCATGTTGACTGTAAACTCGTCTACCACTTCTACACGGTCAATCGAAGCATAGTTCGCTTGCTGTGGTCCTTTTTTCCCTTCTTCACCAAGTAGGCGATCAAATGTAAATTTCACTGCTTCCGCGTTGAATGGCTCGCCGTTGTGGAAGGTAACTCCTTGACGAAGTTTAAATTGAAGGGTCTTGTCATCCTTGAACTCCCACGATTCAGCGAGTCCTGGCTGGATTTTCAAGTCAGTGGTACGCTCGACTAAGCCTTCAAATACAGATGTTGCTACCGTACTCCAATCAAGCAAAAACGTATCAATCGGATCCCAAGAGTGCGGATCTCCATTCACACCAAGTGTAAGTTCATTTTTTGCCGGAGCTTGCGCTTCTGTCTTAGATTGCGGATTTGCCTGTGTGCTAGTGTCAGCCGGCTTACTCGAACATCCGCCCATAGCAGCAGCTAGCACAAGTAATGCGGAGCAAGCGGTGATACTTACCTTCTTTTTCAAAACAAGTCCCCCTTTTCTTTTCGTTCTTAAATTCATGTTGAAAAAATATGATAGCCGTCATTTGTTCCTATTGGTTATACAAATGACAGGCAACATATCGACCATCGCCCATCGATTGAAATTCGGGCTTGTCCGTTTTGCAAATGTCCATACAATCCGGACAACGCGTATGAAACGTGCAGCCACTTGGAGGATTTGCAGGACTCGGTACATCACCAGTCAAGATGATGCGCTCACGCTTCGTTTTTGGCTTGGCAATCGGAACTGCTGACAGTAATGAGCGCGTATAAGGATGCAGCGGCTCTTCATATAGCGCATTTTTGGGTGCCAGCTCAACCATCCGTCCCAAATACATCACACCGATCCTGTCGCAAAAATGCTTCACGACGCTCAAGTTGTGAGAGATGAATATGTAAGTGAGTCCGTATTGCTTTTGCAAATCTCTCATCAGGTTCAATACCTGGGATTGAATCGATACATCGAGCGCAGATACTGGCTCATCTGCCACAATCAGTTTGGGATTAAGCGCTAGCGCACGTGCAATCCCGATCCGCTGTCGCTGACCACCACTAAACTCATGAGGAAAACGCTCTGAATTTTCCGATTTCAAACCGACTACCTGCATCAATTCCGCTACTTTTTCCTTGCGTTGTTTTGCAGTTTCATACAGTTCGAATATGATCATTGGCTCCTCAATGATCTCCCCTACTGTCATTCGCGGATTGAGGGATGCGAACGGGTCTTGGAAAATGATTTGCAAATCCTTTCGCTTCATCCTCATCTCATTTGGGGAAAGTGCCGCTAGATTCTCTCCTTGAAAAATCACTTCGCCACCCGTAGGCTCGAGCAATCGCAGAATGGCTCTGCCTGTGGTTGACTTCCCGCAACCGGATTCACCTACAATTCCGAGCGTCTCCCCTGTTGCAACAGTAAAAGAGAGATCGTCAACAGCTTTGACGTGATTCGTTACCTTCTTCAATAATCCACTGCGAATCGGAAAGTATTTTTTTAACCCTCTCACCTCAAGCAAGGGATTACATTCTGATTTTTCCAAAAGATTCACGTCCTTTCCGCTTACTCATTCAGCCAGCATCTGCTTTTGGTACCATCATTCAAATCGAATAACGGTGGTGCTTGCTCGTAGCATTTATCAATAGCCTTCTGGCATCGTTCGGCAAATCGGCAGCCTGGGGGCATCTGACCTGGACTCGGAACGGTCCCGCCAATCGTAAACAAGTACTCCTGCTCTGTGTCCATATCCGGGATCGAGCCCAACAAACCAACCGTGTACGGATGCTTTGGAGAAGCAAATAGCTTTTCTACCTCGGCTTCCTCGACGACTTGCCCTGCATACATGACAACCACCCGATCACACATCTCTGCTACCACACCAAGATCGTGCGTGATCAGCATGATGGTCATCTCGCTCTTCTGCTGTAGTTCTCTCATCAGGTCAAGAATTTGCGCCTGAATGGTCACGTCTAGTGCAGTCGTAGGCTCATCTGCAACCAATAGAGATGGACTACAGGACATCGCCATCGCGATCATCACACGCTGCCTCATCCCGCCAGATAGCTGATGCGGATACTCATCAACGATTTCTTCCGCTCTCGGAATCCCGACCAGCTTCAGCATTTGGATCGCATGCTCTTTGGCTTGTTTTTTGTTCATACTTGTATGATTCAAGACGAGCTCCATGATCTGCGCCCCGATTGTATAAACCGGATTGAGTGAGGTCATCGGTTCTTGAAAAATCATCGCGATCTCTTTTCCTCGGACCTTCCTCATCTGATCCTTGGAAAAGGCAACCAGATTTTCACCGTTGTACAGGATCTCTCCTCCGGTGATTCGCGCGGTTCTCGGCAGAAGCCCCATGATGGATAGAGAGGTGACACTTTTTCCACAACCCGACTCCCCTACTATGCCAATCGTCTCCCCTTTGTTGATTTGAAAACTAACGCCATCCAAAACGGTAATTTCTCCATTATCGGTTCGGAATCTCGTCTGAAGATTTTTGATTT
The DNA here is from genome assembly GCF_001423865.2 of Brevibacillus sp. Leaf182. NCBI lineage: Bacteria > Bacillati > Bacillota > Bacilli > Caryophanales > Paenibacillaceae > Brevibacillus > Brevibacillus sp. Leaf182. The sequence continues at coordinate 74,641 of NZ_LMPN02000033.1, forward strand.
CCAGCATCAAAGTCCCGCCTTTGCATCTGAATATCCCAGCTTGCTCATGATTTGATTCGCTACTGCTTTTGTCTCCTGTACCAAATACTCCAATCGATCCTGCTGGAAGCGTGATGTAGCTCCAGCCAAGCTCAATCCAGCTATGACTTGTCCCGTAAAATCTCGAATAGGTACAGCAATGGCTGCGGAATCCGGCTCCAATTCACCGTAGCTGACTGTATAGCCATTTTCACGTGCATCGTGAATCCATTGCCATAGTAGATCTTTGTCTGTATTGGTGTCTGGTGAGATTTTCTTCATGTCTACCCGGTTCAACAATTCTTCGATCTCATGATCCGGCAGAAATGAGAGTAAAATGCGCGGGCATGCCCCTGCGTACAACGGTGATTTTCTACCTACCTGCGTATATACACGAACATACTGGCGGGTATCGACTTTTTCAATGTAAACCCCTTCGTCTTGATCACGAATAATCAAGTTGACTGCCTCATCCACCGTATCTCGTAGCTGTAGCATATACGGGAGCGCGATTTTCCTGATCTCCAGCCGTTGGGCAACAATGTTCCCAAACTCCAGCAGCTTCAATCCCAATTGGTATTTAGGCGGATTATGAGTGGTCGTTTTGGAGACAAAGCCGCGCATTTCGAGCGTCTGAAGAATTCGAAACACCGTACTCTTCGGCATATCTGACATCTCGACAAGCTCAGCCAGGCTTAATTCACTGTTTTGGATAAAATATTCTAAAAACTCTAGCGTTTTTAACACACTTCGGTTTGCCGTTTTTTCTGTTTTGTCCATTTTCATCACCATTCAATTGTCCCAAAATACGGAACGTTATTTTGTATTTTGGCATGACACAATATTAAATGAATTCAGTTATTTCCGTCAATACATTTTTCCCCCTTAGCTAATAGGTTGTTCTACCTACTGGCTCGGGGGTAATTTGTACGTAAGCTTTTAGTGAATATTCTTTTTCTTAAACCGTCCACCAGAAACATCGTGAATATGACCAATCGCTAAAAATGCAGAGGAATCGATTTCCTCCACGATGGATTTCAGCTTCGCTTCCTCCAATCGGGTAATGACACAGAAGATGACTTTTTTGACGTCTCCCGAGTAGCCACCTTCTCCATTCAAATAGGTAATTCCCCGCCCCAGTCTCGCGGTTAACGCATCGCCAATTTTGTCTGGATAATCACTGATGATCCAGACTGATCTTGATTGCTCGAGCCCGACCATGGTAATATCGATCATTTTATAAGCGATGTAGTAAGCAATTAACGAGTACATAGCCCGATCCCACCCAAAAATGAAGCCAGCGCTGCCTAAAATAAAGATGTTAAAAAACATGACCATTTCGCCGACCGAAAACGGACTTTTCCTCGTCATCAGGATCGCAACAATTTCCGTCCCATCCAAAGAACCGCCCGCGCGAATGACAAGTCCGACACCGATGCCGATGATGATCCCACCAAAAACGGCAGAGAGAAGCAAATCGTCCGTCAAGCTAGGAACATGATGGAGGTAGCTCGTCCCCAACGACATCACGACGACACCGAACAGCGTAGAGATGGCGAAAGTCTTGCCAATTTGCTTGTAGCCAATAAGTAAAAAGGGCAGGTTCAGCAGGAATAAAAATAATCCGAGTGGTCCTCCCGTCAGCTTTGAGGCCATAATGGAAACACCGGTTACACCACCGTCAATGATGTTGTTTGGAACCAGAAAAATTTCGAGTCCAACTGCCACCAACAAAGCTCCAATGATGATTCCGAGAGCTCTCAGTACGACCCTTCTTTTTTTCGTCCGCTTATGAGTGATCGGAGCAACTGCTTTTGCATCCATTTTGATCATCCTTAGCCGTTTTTTTCTTACCCCTTCATCTTTCCCTGGTAGCAAAAAAAATAGCCAGCCAGGATTTCTCCCAGCCGACTCTTCATTATCCCTTAGCCCCAAACCGCAATGGAAATAATGCCAATCGTGATCATCAAAGACATGGACAGACGCCATACGCGTTGTCGTTCCTTTAGCAAAAAGACCCCGAGCAGCGTACCAAAAACCGTACTTACCTCACGAATGGGTGCAATGGCTGCCAGCGGTGCCAATGTCATGGCAAACAAAAACAACAAATACGAGCCTGGTGAAAGGACGGCACCGAGTACAATCGTTCTCCAGTTTTTTTGCCACTCACGGCGGATGAGTCCCTTTTTCCAAACAAAGCCCCCGGCGACAATCAGACAGGCAAAGTTGGTGATTTCCAATAAAGCGAATGGAGATAATTGTTGTACGATTTGCTTGTCGGTCAACGTGTACCCTGTAATGCAGAGTCCAACAGCAAAAGCGTATCGCAGGGCGAGCGGATTTACTGGCTGACTTTGACGATCTGTGCCAATCATTCCACTAATGGCGAAGACTCCGATCACGATGCAAATGACCCCCAGCCATCCCGGTACAGATAGATACTCTTGAAAGAAAATGGCGCTAAAAAACGGAATGAGAAGCGTCCCCGTCCCCCTCATGATAGGGTAAACCTGAGAGATATCCCCGTATGTATACGCCTTTGAAACCAATAAGGTATAGCATCCTTGAAAGAAAAAGGACAGAAACAGAAAAAGAGCCAAAGACCATGTCAGTTGTACGTGCATCAATTCCCAAATGAGAACCGGCAAGAGGATCACGGTTGTTGGCAATGTAATCAACCAAAGAAACGCCATTTTGTTCTCACTTTTTTTCGTGAACAGGTTCCAGACTGCGTGCGCAAGGCCAGACGATAGTACGAGCAAAATCGAAATCGATAACATGTGTGCCCCTTCTCTCTCTTGTTGTACAAATACAACGAAAGCCAATAAAACACAATGCGTTTCGTTGCCTTTCGTTCGACGTGTACAGTATACACCCAGTCCCCGCAAAAATTAAGCATTGTTTCTGTTATGGCCTAAACCATTTTATTGATGCTGCGAACACACGCATCTTTTTCCATTCTCCGCATTTTGGGTTATAATGGAGGGATGACACTTCGTTCGGAGGATCTGACTACATGTTGCAAAGAGAGTTGACTCGGGAACAAGCGATACAGGTAGGCGAGCAAATCCTAATTGCCGTCGAAGGACACATCATTGAACGGGGCTATACGTACTTTTCTGATGGCGTCGTCTTCAATACACGCGTAGAACAAGGCCAATATTTGATGAGTGATGTTCAAGGTTCCCAGGTGTATCATGTTCGCCTCGATATGGAAACGGTTCAAAACAGTTCTTGTACCTGCCCTTATTCGCGCATTTGCAAGCATATTGCTGCTACTTTTTTTCAGATGTACAGTGTGTTCGAGAATCCTCGCACATTTTTGAACCGCTCGCAACAGCCAAGACGAGCTACTTTTTCTCCTCATCTGCTGATTCCTGCTTATAAATATAGCCATACCGCTCCTGCTCAGCAGGATGCAGCTTCTGTTTCCTCCCCGCTTACCGCGAACAGTTCCGTCAAAGAATGGTGGGCATTTTTTGAGAGCTGGACACGTAACCTGTTTGCGGCCATGGAATCGTATCGAGCTTCCTCTGAGTTATTATCGAGCTATCAAAATGTGCTGAGTGTTGCTTCCTCGTGGCCGAAAGATCGCGCACAACTTTTTGTCATTCATGCCAATCTATTTCATCTCATGAAGCTTACACAATACGTGAAAACGTACCGCCAATCATACTGGTTCCTGGATTTGGTTCAGACAGCCGAGCGGATATTGGATCAATTAGAAGGGACATTGTACTTCGCAGATATCCCTGCTCTCTTGACTGACCACCAGGATGCCATCGTAGATACTCTTCAACTGACAAAGGAATTGAAAGAAAACGAAGCCACCTCCCTCTACTGGATATACGCCTATCAAATGTTATGGTGGATGCTATTGAAAAAACCAGCGTGGATACATGAGGAGATCCATGTGCTGGATCATCTTATCAATAATGAAAACAGTTCTGCCGCCGAAAAGGAAAAAGGGCTGCTGCTCCGCGCCCACTTTCATGTGATGGAAAAGGAGGACGAAGCTGCTCTACAAATCTGGAAAAGAATGAGCCGTTTGAACCTCTCCTTCTACTTGTCCTATATGAAATCATTCGCACGCAATGGCGAATGGCAACGATTTCTCGATTGGACTGCTTCATTGACGTCCTTAATCGGTCAAGCCGAGACACAACAATACCGTCTCGTTATCGCCATTTGGCAGGAAGCGATGGAGCAAGTGGGACGATCAGCCGAGTGCGGAGCCAAGCTAAAGCAGTTCTTACCAAGCAGTTATCACGAATATGCAGCCTATCTATATGACGAACGACAGTTTCAGCAATGGATTGATTTGCAAATGTCGTTTCAAGTCCCCATGACAGATATCTCGATCGCGCAGGTGAAAGAAATCGAGGAAGCCGAGCCGACTCTGCTCTTCCCTTTTTATTTGCGTGAGGTGAACAGACTAATTGCGGAACGTAATCGAACGGCCTACAAAGAAGCGATCAAGCTCATGAAAAAGGTAAGGACGATTTACAACAGAGCAAACCAAGATCCGCGCTGGGAACGATACGTGGAACAATTATCTGCCAAACATAATCGGTTACGTGCTTTTCAAGAAGAGCTAAGGAGAGGAAATTTCAACTTATGAATACCGTCACTACATTGGTTCTAGACGGAGAGCTTTTGGCAGACGGACAATTCTTGATTACTGGCAAAGACACGCAAGGAGCAGTGATCGATCCAGAAGAATTGGCAGGAACACTTTTTGCGTGGGATGAGTCCTCCTATTACGGAACCTTCCTGGACAAAAACGAGCATGGCGTATTGCTCAGCCCTGCCAAGGCCCTCTCCTTTTTCGTCTCCCCCCAGTGGCTTTTGCATCGGACCTATTCATCCAGCACGCCATTTGAACAATATACGCATGTAGCGAAAATGATCCGGGATATACTCGCACAAGGCTCTATTGCCCCTGATTTTTCTTCCTGGAAAAAAGGACAAATAGGCTGGAGAGCCATGCATACTCCTGGCGATTTTCCGGAGTACGGACACAGGTGGCTTTCGCTCGTCGTAGAGGAATCCTTGCAGGGCACTGGTGAGATTGGACGAAAGTGGGAGCAGCTATTGACGCAATACCCGGCTCTGTACGTCATGGGCGCCGAGCTTTCTCCACACCTTCAGGAACAGGAATGGTTGCAATCGATTGGCTGGCTGCCAGATACGACTCCGTTTCGCACATGTTTGCAAATCGTCGAAGCCGAGGAGCATCCCAATGACTGGCAACTCCAAGTGTATTTGCAGAATCGTGAAGAGCCAGATCAGTTATTTCTCATTGAGCCACACCAGTTGATGGCTGAGGGGGTAGCTACCGCCCGCATCCCTGCTGACTGGCGTGAACACTGGAATCGTTTTCTCACGGACCTCGCCAAATGCAAGGAGATTCTCCCGTGGCAAAAAGACTCCCAGGAGAATCAAAGCCGTTTTCTCACGCGACTGACGAACGAGCAAGCGTGGATCTTTTTGACGTCGAGCAGTTTGCAGTTGGTGCAAGCCGGTATTCATGTCTTTCTACCAGCATGGTGGGAACAAGTACGCCGGGTAAAACCAAAGCTAAAAGCCAAGATTACAACCTCTGTCGGGGCTAGCCGACAATCCTTCCTGGGTGTCTCCCAGCTCATGGATTTTGAATGGAAGCTCGCCTTGGGACCTGTGGAGCTCAGCGAAGAGGAATTTGAGGAACTGATTAAACAAAAGCAGCGCCTGCTGAAAATTCGCGGGCATTGGGTGCAATTGACTCCCGATCTATTCTTGCAGTTGCAGGAAGCACTCAAGAAAAACAAAGCGCAAAGCGGCATGTCCCTACGTGATGTCATGAGAATGCACCTCGCTCCTACCGTAGAGGTTGAGGAGCTACCCGATGATGAGTTCGATTTCGATACTTCTCTAACGGTTGAAGTTCAGCTAAACCAGCATTTGCGAGAGCTGTTGAATCAATTACAAGAGACGAAGCGTATTCCGATCATGGAGCAGCCATCTACTTTTCACGGGACATTGCGCCATTATCAGCTAGAGGGAAGTTCGTGGCTGTTCTTTTTACGCCGCTTTGGGTTGGGAGCTTGTCTGGCCGATGACATGGGATTGGGAAAAACGGTTCAATTTATTACGTATTTGCTTCATGTCAAACAGCATGGCCCAGCCAATACTCCTTCTCTCTTAATCTGCCCGACCTCCGTCATAGGCAACTGGCAAAAAGAGCTGAAGCGCTTTGCCCCCTCTCTTCAAGTAATGATTCATTATGGCAATGATCGTCAAAAGAAGGAGGCATTTTTGCCAGCGATCAAGGGAGCAGATCTGGTGATTACCTCCTACGCTCTATCCCATTTGGATGAACAAGAGCTAGGAATGGTTACATGGGATACGATTTGTCTCGACGAGGCGCAAAATATTAAAAACGCCTATACTAAGCAAGCGTCCGCTGTGCGGGATTTGAAAGCATGGCATCGGATTGCGCTCACAGGCACTCCGATCGAAAATCGTCTGAGTGAGCTCTGGTCCATTTTTGATTTCTTGAATCCTGGCTACTTGGGAAGTCTCGGGGAGTTTACCCAGCGCTTTGTCCATCCCATCGAACGCGATCAAGACCAGCAACTCATCAATCAAGTGCAACGACTCATTCAGCCTTTCTTGCTCCGTCGCGTGAAAACTGATCCGAACATTCAGCTCGATTTGCCGGATAAGAATGAGAGCAAGGAATATGTACCGCTGACTACCGAGCAAGGCGCACTTTATGAGACAGCGATTCAGGATATGTTTGATCGAATGGAAAAAGCCTCCCCTATGGAGCGGCGCGGTCTGATTCTAACGACACTGACACGTCTGAAGCAATTGTGTGACCATCCTGCCCTCATTTTGAATGAAATCTCAACAACGGATGAAGCCAGTCGCTCGCACAAATTGGAAAGACTGCTGGAACTGGTGGAGGATATTCGCCAAAAGAAAGAGCGTTGCCTGATTTTTACCCAGTACATCGAAATGGGCAACTTGCTCCAACGAGTACTGACACGAGAAGGCTATGGACCTGTCTACTTCCTAAATGGGGCTACGAAAAAAGAAAAACGCGATGAGATGATCGCTCGTTTTCAAGACCAGACACTATCAGACGATGAACGCGGAGCCATCTTCATTCTGTCCTTGCGCGCGGGTGGAACTGGCTTGAACTTGACGGAAGCCAACCATGTCATTCACGTAGATCGCTGGTGGAATCCTGCGGTAGAAAATCAGGCCACTGACCGGGCCCATCGCATAGGACAGCAGCGCAATGTTCACGTCTACAAATTCATCTCGCTCGGGACGATTGAGGAACGCATTGATGAAATGATGGAGAGAAAACTATCGTTGAGCCAGCAAATTGTCGGGACGGGCGAAAGCTGGATCACGGAGCTATCAACAGAAGAGCTGCGGGACTTGTTCACCCTGCGTCATGATTGGCTAGATACGAAAGGATAGGTGGAGCATGGAGCGAGTGCAGCAAAACGACAGCAATTCCACTATGCGCCGTCCTACAGAAGAGCACAAACTGCCCGAGGCATGGCTGCGTTTTTTGGAAGCTGTTCAACAACAATTTTCCGATAACCAAACAAAGAAAGAGTAAGAATGAAAAACCCAAGGCCTGATCTCGTTATGGATCGAGCCTTGGGTTTGATTTTCCTAGTGGAAAGGAAACCTCCACTGTCGTCCCTTTATTCAGAATACTCGAAAAATAAATATACCCGTCGTGTGCTTGAATGATTTTATAACAAATCATGAGTCCTAGCCCCGTCCCTTTTTCCTTTGTGCTATAAAAAGGCTCCCCAAGTCGTTTCAGCCGTTCCTCCGCCATACCGCAGCCTTGATCAATGATTCGAATCATTACTTGCTCGTTTTCTTTACGCCCAGCCACGATGTGAATCGTCCCACCATCTTGCATCGAGTCAACGGCGTTTGACAGAAGGTTCATGAAAAGCTGCTGAATTTGATTCTGATCGCACCAAATCACGGTCCCTTCCACTTCCTTGACATCTAGCACCAGATGATGACACTCTAGCTTCACTTGCATCAATCGAGTAACCTGTCGCAGCAAACTCGCTAGATTTTTTGCTTCATACGGTTCTGTGCACTCTCTTGATAAAAAGACGTATTCTCGCAGGACACTCTCTAATTGGTGAAATTCAGCCTGCATAATATCAAAATATTCTCTCTTCCATTGATCTCGACGGAGCAATTGTACGAAGCCCTTGATGGAAGTTACCGGGTTTCGTATCTCGTGTGCAACCCCGGCAGCCATTTGCCCAATGACGGAGAGCTTGTCTATCTTTTGTAAAAACTCTTCTGTTTGCACGTGCTTCGTGTTATTTCGAATGATAAAGATGACTTGGTTCGCCTCATGTTCTTCATGAATCACCGGAGTGCCTTTTGCCTCCAGCGTGATCTTTTTGCCATTCCGGTCCGGGCAAGTAAATGTAATGAGACGAGGCTGCTTCTCTACCGTGATCTGGCGAATCGTTTGCATAACAAGCCTGCCCGTTTCCAATGGCAGTACAGCTAGCAGGTGTCGATTCACAACTTCATCAGGAGCGATCTCCAGAACAGATTGAACGGATGGCGAAATATACGTAATGATCCCCTGACTATTGATGATCACGATAATATCAGACAAGTTTTCTGCAATCATTCGATATGTCGATTCATTCTCATGTTGCTGCTTGCGAAGAACGTCTCCTCGCTCACCCTGATCCATTTCGTATGTATCTAAAGCCTGGTGTTGTCCACCATTAAGTAGTAGAAATGCACTGTTCCTAAACCTTTCCTCACGTTTCAACACACGAGCCAAGTCTTCGGCAGGCATGGGCTCACTAAACCAAAATCCTTGAGCAGAATCACAGCCAAGCTGCCAAAGAAAATCCAGTTGCTCTTGCGTCTCTACACCTTCTGCCGTTACTTGCACGCCCAGACTTCGTGCCATCGCCATGACGGTTTTGATAACGGTCGCCTGTGTGACATCGCTCATACATTCCCTTACACAGGATTGATCGATTTTTAGTTTGTTCATGGCAAAGCGAGATAGATGTTGAATGCTGCTATGGCCCTTCCCAAAATCATCCAAGCTGATTTTTACCCCGATTCTTTTTAGTTCTGCTAAAATTTCGATGGTACGCTCCCCATCTCTGGCAGAATCCTCGGTAAATTCCAGCTCCAAATAGTGAGGCCGCAGGTTCGTTTCTTCTAAGATCGCTTGAATCCGGCTACCCAACTGATCCGATTCCAGGGTATACGATGACAGATTCACGCATGTCACAAGAGGTGGTAGTCCAGCGTCCTGCCAAGCTTTGTTCTGCTTGCAAGCCGTTCTGATCACCCATTCCTCTACCAAAAGAATCAACCCGCTCATTTCTGCTAACCAAAATACCCAATCCGGGGACAGTAGCCCTCTTTGATGATGGTTCCATCTTACCAGAGCTTCTGCTCCGATTATTTTGCCTGTCCTCAGGTCGTAGAGTGGTTGATAATAAAGGCTAAGCTGCTGATTGACAACCGCTTGATGAAAATCTCGAACGTAGCGATCCAGTTCCTTTTGGTTCATTGTCTGTATACGAACCACGCCTTCCTGGAAATCATTCTGATTTTTCCAACTTTACCCCTGACTCTACTTTATAGGAAGAGGCTAGCCCATGTCCATACGTCTACGGTGTTTAGAAAAAACCCTCCACAAAGGGAGGGTCAGCTACGCGCGAATTCTCATCAGAGCGCGCTCTTCTTCTTTTATCCGCGGACAGGTATAGCAATACTTTTGCTCACCCGTCTTATAATACAAGCAGCATTGATTCTTAATCCGAACTTTCGCTTGAGGGTCACGCATATCCTCGATCCAGCGCACACCCACGCGAAATGGATTTTTTTGCAATCCAAAGCTCTGGCCTTCCAACTGATTACAGAGGACATCGTAATCAGCCTTCACTTGTTGCTTGATGCTATCCTGTTCTACCAACGCCACAAAAGCATCCGTATGGTAATTGAACTTGGTTGGGAACTGTCCCCAGAGCATCGCTTCTGGGTTTCCCGTTACCTTTGCAAGAGTCGTGAGCAACGGGTGAAGGAAGTCTTGAAAATACGCGCGATAGCATTCCTTCAGCCAGATTGCGCGCTCCGCTTCGCTCGTAGGCGCTTCTACGATCTCATACGCCGGGATCACAAAGACGAATTGCGGATAATCATCCTCGTAAAACAATTCAATCGTCATATTATCCAGTGTCATGGTAAGTGCACGATTCCAGACAGAGATCATGTACGATAGACCGAGAGAAGGGCTCGTGAGCCAACTGCTGATGTAAGTACCAGCAGCAGTCAGCTCATGTGCCTTGATTAGCGGAGCATAGATTTGTACGAGCTCATTCATATGCGTCGGGTCTACCAAATCTCTTGCCTTCATCGAAAATAAGGCATTGGGCCTCGGTTTTGAAGAAATATCAAACCGTTGGGCGATAAAATCGTCATCCCATTCTAGCATCACGATCTCCCTCTCTATTCATTATCAAGAAAAAACGCTGTTTGACTGGTCGAGGTACGTGCCGAACTGTGCTTGATACAGTCTGCTGTAGATGCCTTCACGAGCCAAGAGCTGATCATGACTTCCTTGCTCCGTAATGCCTTGCTCCGTTACAACGATGATTCGATCTGCATTTTTAATGGTAGCCAATCTGTGGGCGATCACCAATGTCGTACGGCCTTTGGACAGTTCCTGCAAGGACTGCTGGATCGCCGCCTCCGTTTCGGTATCGAGTGCAGAAGTAGCTTCATCCAAAATCAGGATCGGCGGGTTTTTCAAGAACATGCGTGCAATCGCCAGTCTTTGTTTTTGACCACCGGACAATTTGACTCCGCGTTCACCAATAATCGTCTCCAGACCAGCAGGCTGAGAACGGATAAACTCCTCTAGTTTAGCCAGACGCGCTGCCTCCCAGATCTCTTCCTCTGAAGCGTTTAGTTTTCCATACATGATATTTTCGCGAATCGTCCCTGAAAAGAGGAACACATCTTGCTGAACGATTCCGATTTGGCTACGCAATGAAGTTAACGTGATTTGGCGGATATCCATTCCATCAATGGAGATGCTGCCTCCACCGATCTCATAAAATCTCGGCAAGAGACTGCACAACGTGGTTTTTCCTGCTCCAGAAGGGCCTACAAACGCAATGGTCTCGCCCGCCTGGATGTTCAAATCAATATTTTGCAAAACAGAAGACTCTTGGTCGTAGCTAAACGAAACATTCTTATACGAGATATCGCCCTTCAGCGACTCTACCTGGATCGCATCTGGAGCATCCGCAATATCCGGTGCTGTGTCCATGATTTCGATGTAGCGCTTGAAGCCGGCAATCCCTTTTGGATAGCTCTCGATAATCGCATTAATTTTCTCCAAGGGACGGAAAAATACATTCGTTAACAGTAAGAAAGCGACAAATTCACCGTAGGTCAATTCACCTTGAATAACAAACCAGCTACCGCAAATCAGGACAAACAAATTGACTAAACGCATCAGGACGTAACTGACAGAAATATTTTGGGCCATGATTTTGTAGGACAACAGCTTCGTGATCCGGAAACGCTGGTTGTTCTCTGCGAATCTTTTGTTTTCAAATTTCTCGTTGGCAAAAGCTTGTACGACACGCATTCCACCTACGTTGTCCTCAACACGTGCGTTAAAATCCGCCATGTCGCCGTACAGACGATGGAACGCTCCCGTCATTTTACGGTTGAAGTGAACAACGAAGAATATCAAGAGCGGAATCACCAAAAACGTAAGCAGCGCCATTTCTTCATTAATATTGAACATCAGGAGAAAAGCACCGATCAGCGTCATCACGGCGATAAACAAATCTTCTGGACCGTGGTGAGCGACCTCCCCGATCTCCATCAAGTCATTCGTTAGACGAGATAGCAAATGCCCCGTCTTGGTATTATCGAAAAAGCGGAAAGAGAGCTTTTGAATATGGTCGTACAGCTTCTTCCGCATATCCGTCTCGATATTAATTCCAAGCATATGTCCCCAGTAGGTGACGACATAGTTCATCCCGGCGTTAAGACCATACAAAGCCAAAAGTCCAATGCACGCCCACACGATCATATTCCAATCCTTGCTCGGAAGTAATTGATCGACAACCATGTTCACTGCAAGCGGAAATCCCAGCTCCAACAAGGCAACGAATACTGCACACGTGAAGTCGAGGATAAATAATCCACGATAAGGCCGATAGTAAGAAAAAAATCTGCGAAGCATTGAAGCAGCAACTCCTCTCTCTCAGAACAACATCAATCAAGTATTTGATTTTGAAAATCATTTTCATTATATATGGATTTGTCTTTTATATCGATGTTTTATTGGAATTTTTTTCTTCGCGGAGCACATTGGCAGAAAAAAACGGTTCGAACCTCCTTATCCATCAAGGAATGAGCGGCTCGAACCGGAAATTCACTCAGCGTAAATCTTGATTTTTAATTATTAAACTTGCTTTTTGGTATTATCATATTTTTGGGTATTTTTTACATTATTCCCTTACCGGATTCTTAGAATATTCTTCAATTCTCTGCATATCACCATTGGAAGTTATTTTAACATTGATTAGATATGATTCTTGGGCTTTTGTATTTCTGACTTTTGTCATATATGTCCCATGTGAGAAATTGTAAGTAGGCTCATCTGTCCTTAAGCTCTCAAATGGTAAATTATACTTCTCACTTACATACTCTGTTGCATAGTTAATAGCCAATGCCCTGTCTCCAGATGTTCCATAAAATATAGTGTAAAGGTTCCAAACTACTATAATACTAAGTACACTAACTACACTCCAAATTATCTTTTTTTTTAATGGTGAATGCCCTCCATCTATATGGAATGATAAGGAGCAGAAACACCTGCTCGTTATTTAAATGACTCATGAAACTTCTAAAGATACCATAGTAATAATTGGCTTGTTTGTTGTGTAGTCAATGTACAATTCTTTCGACCAATCCCAAGTCCCATCCGTGTATCCAATTCCATTGTCTTGAATATAACTCGTTCGGATACGTTTGGATAATATTCAACTTGTACAAATCGTTATAAGGAATCTCTTCTTGTTCTACATAGTCCCAGATATCGTTTTCACGCCACCTTTGAATCAGACACCAAACAAACGTTCCTCATTCAACCGAACTATAAATGTACTCTCCATCACGCATGCATCACTCCTTTCTTTAGTTGCAGCAGGGTACAAATTTTAAAACTCTTTTACTTCCCCCGTTTGTGCATGAATTTGTAGATTAGTTTCTTTTTTATGATCATAGTCTGTTGCTTTAATTTGCCAATAATCCTTCTGTCCACTTGCACTTTTAATAATGATTCCGTCATCATGTTTGCTCTTTAAATAATTGATTGCGTGTTGAATCGCACTTTTTTCATCCATTTGATTAATAGGATTTTTGCTTTCTTCATTAATTACAAGTTTACTGAGTTCAGCGCCACTGGGATAAGACTGTGCTGATGGTGTTGTTGACCATGTAGATACTGTGTGACCAACTTCGATTTCATTATACGAGATGCTATTCCCCTTGCTATCGAGGAATACGGCTTCTTCATTTGGGAAATACCACTCTGCTGCATAGAAATTCTCATCGCTCGTCTTGGTTTCATCATTTTCTATAACTAAGAGACCTTTTTTTTCAAAATCTTTTTCAGTTACGTATCCTGTTAATGCTTGCTTTTCAACCTTCTGGTGATTAGTTGCACATCCAGTTATGAGTAATGCTGCAATGATTAATGTCAAAGCCTTTTTCAATGTGCTCATTTCCTTTCTGATTCCCCATAAGAAAACCTTCTCTCATGGGGAACTTTATTTCAACTAGTTACCAGTAAAAATTGAATCAATGCCAATACCATTTCCTAAAAAAGATGGCGAAGATGACTCCTTTTTACTATAATGAAAAACTGTGAAAAACGGCCCCGACTTTTCTGAAAGGGGAAAGTCACGATACGATACAGAAAAGAGGAACATTTTTGAACCTTCAACAACTAAAAATAGAATGGTTTTCTAACGTACGTGCGGACGTACTTGCAGGTGACAGATGGACAAATTCGTTGTCATCACTGGACTTAATGAGGAAAGCCAGCGATTGATTGATCGAGTGGGTATAAGCACGCCTGCCGGACATTTACCTGCCGTTTACATGGAAATCCCCTAACGGATACAAGAGCTGACATCTATTGTCGTTAGGGGATTTTCTTATGTCCGAATGAAGTCAAGGTCTCCTCTTATTTCATTTTTGCAATAGTCCGATCATATTTCCGAATTGGTCAGCAGTAAATTGCAGTGCTAGAATGATCAATAACAATATTCCTGCTTTTTAACTGCAAAGGTTGTGACAGAAAGATGGAATTTTCATGGAAACGTAATTTGATTGTGTTATGGATTGGGGTATTTTTCTGTAGTACCGCCTACTCCATCTCCATCCCTTTCCTGCCCATCTTCCTCCATACTTCACTGGGGGTCAATGAGCATCTGGAAGCTTGGTCCGGCATTTCGTTTGGCATCACGTTTTTAGCAAGTGCACTCATCTCGCCATTTTGGGGCTCTCTTGCCGACAAATATGGACGAAAGCCTATGTTGATTCGCTCTGGATTTAGCCTCGCTTTGCTGTACTATTTGACGTATTTCATTACCGACCCTTATTTGTTTCTTGTGTTACGGATCTTCCAGGGCCTGCTAGCCGGCTATGTACCTGCTGCTATTGCGTTGGTAGCGACGAATACACCAGAAAAAAACGTCGGGTACGCACTGGGGATTATGGCGACTTCGGGTGCAACCGGCGGAATTATCGGTCCGTTGGTTGGCGGCGTCGTCAGTCATGTATGGGGAAACGCCGAAGCTTTCATTTTTTCAGGATTTGTTGTGCTTGTAGCAGCACTGATCGCTACTTTCTTCGTGAAGGAAACGAACTTGAACCGATCCGGCAGCCGCTCGAGTGTACGAGAAGATTTACGTGCTGCACTAGCAAATCGCCCATTGATGTCCATACTGGGTATGAGCCTGATGGTCACGATTTCCGTTATGCTTCTTGAACCTTTATTAACCGTGTATGTCATGCAATTGGGCGCTTCGCAGCAAGACGCTTCTCTCAGCTCCGGCATCATTTTTGCGGCAGTCGGAATCGCGACGGTCATCGCTGCTCCACAATGGGGAAAGCTTGGGACAAAGGTCGGCTATTCCAAAATCTTGTTCATCGGCTTAATGGGTGGAGCGATCGGAAATTTACTGCAATTCTTCTTCACTAATCTGTATGGATTTGGCATTTTGCGATTCGCGTACGGACTGTTTTTTGCCGCTGTTTATCCGTCGATCAACGCCATGATTGTAAAAGTCACGGAACCAGAGTTTCGCGGCAGAGCGTTTAGCCTGAACCAATCTTCGACGCAGCTCGCGACGATGATGGGGCCAATCATTGGCGGCTTTCTCGGGGGACTCATCCCCATTCGCTTCGTATTTATCATAAATGGCATTGCACTGTTGATTACTGCCATCATGATTCGATCCAAGCGATCACAATTGGCCGGACAGCCGATGAAGCAGAAGAGCACGGAGCGTCAGCTAGCGACGAAGTAATGAGTGTAGCACGATTACAAGCAAAAACTCCCTCTCCAGCATACAGGTGAGCACCTGGCGATGACAGAAGGGAGTTTTTTCACGTTATCCCGCCTTTTCTTCCACGATCGTATTCGCTACAATAGTACGTATCCAAAGGATGAACAGAAGATTCTGACAACCAAAAAGTCAAATTATATACGCCTGGAAAGTACCCGCATAAACCGATTTGACGAGACCACTCATTTTGTCTGAGGAAAGGGGAACACGTACATGTCGGGAAAAACGGTGATCTTGCTTGTTCTGATCATTATTGGGCTGATCTGTGTCAATCTGTTTGTCTCCAACGGTTTCATTCGCCTGCTTGCTATCGCAGGAATCTTAGGGATTACTTTTGTTCTGCAGGGGGCCGTGGTTCGAAAGAGGTGAAGAGGGGACGGTTACCAGCTATTTGCATTTCGATGACAAGTACGATCTGCGCGAGCAATGTATAGCAGCTCAAATTAACCAGTTGCTTCGCATTGTATGTCTGGAGATCACCTAGTTCATCTCCCTTCCAAAACCGCATTACTTCACACTTTTGAATATTTGGAGCAACATGCTTCTTTCTACTCCATAATGCTGAAGAGTAAGGGAAGCACTGTATTTCGAAATCAAATGGAGACCATGTTCGGGGAAAGTCTGAGTGAATATCTGGATTCAATCAATCTCGATAAGGAAATGAACAGGGACATTACGGTACAATTTTTAACTTCAGCAACAGTGGGTATATTGGAATGGTGGATTATCCGTTCGATGCCATATCCCCCATCGGTCATGGTTGAACAATTTTGGAATTTACTGAACCGAGGTGTCGAAGGACACGAACATCATTCCATTAGAAGCCGCTAATTTGGCGGCTTCTTTTGTATTAATGAAGGCCTGCAGATTAATGAAGAGTTTTCTCAGGTTAGATAGAGGGAGGGAGTGATAATTGAGAGTATAAAAAACCATCTTGAACCTCGTATGAATATGCGCAGCTTAAGATGGGATATTTGATTAATAACGACTTCCCACTCGTTGTCTGTTAATTCATATCTTCGTCTCATAATTCTTATTTTACCGGATTATTTCTTTAATTTACAGTTTGCGTACACACCCTAGTAGATATACATTAAAATGCTTACACGTCCATTATCTTCTGCATCTGGGGCAAATACACAACCACGTGAAATGAGCTCTGGACATGAAAGGATTTTGCCATCAACCTTATTCCTAGTAACGACAACGACGAGTATGCCATCTTCAGACAAATGCTTGCGATCTCGCAGAATAGGATATTTTTACGTTGCCAAAGTACATTATTTTAATGGATGGAATTTTACTTGAACCTTTTTTCCCATTTAGTCCCCGCCTCAATTACATACGGTTACTACTGTCTATTAAAATCGAAGGGAATTCCCTTAGCTTCTATATGTTCGTATTTTTCCACTTAAGCTCCTTAGCTGATACTTTTAATAAGATACCTTTCTCTAAAAAAATTGTGCGGGATACCTTAGCGGCAATAACTCGGTACTATTCTATGGAAACTATTCTTAAAAATTGCGGGTTTATCTATATGACAATGAAACAGCATGTAATAGATATGAAACTTCTATCCGAGAGCCCGCTCTGTGCATCACGTACAATACCGATAACCCCTTCCGGCGAAGGGGCAAGACTAATTATAATTTTCATCTGGAATAAGGGAATCCTGGAGCTGTGATCTATTGATTAGCAAATGGATGCGACATTCAATAAAACTACATCCATGTTTGCGAATTTCTTCTCCCACTAAGGCCTTAACATTTTTTATGCGTGGCGACTCCTGTTTTACTGGCGCACCCAGAATAGGTTTTCAAAAAATAAGTATTGCTCTGATTGATCGAATACCAACACCCTTTCTTTTACAGGGGTGTTGGACCAACTTGAAGGCGTCATTAGTGTTTCCAATGCAGCACTTCATTCGGATTGGCAACATTTCGCCCGTAGTATTGGTGGGCGCGGAAGTTGTGGATCTCCTGACAGGCCTTGGACATATTCCCGAGTACGACTTCCTGTGGTAAATCACCGTGCGGACTCCAGTAATAGATTTTCATTTCATATGTCTCGCCATTTTCTTCTTCCCAGCTGTATTGAATGCGGTCCGCTTTCACAAACCCGTTCTTTTGATAAAAATGGACTCTCTTGATGGAATCTTCATCATTTCGATCGATAGGTTCTACCTCCAGAATGATGTCTTTCCCTCTCTTTTTGAGTGTCTGGATGACCTTGGTACCGATACCTTGTCCACGCGTGGCAGGATTGATTAGGAGGTAATCGATGAAGATAAACGTCGGAAACTCCGCGTACAGCAAAAGAAATTTGTCTGTATCGACTTTGTGGTAAATGTCTGTTTCCCTGATAAGCGCCTGAATTTGTCCTTCCTTTTTCATTTCATATTCTGGAAAGTATTCATTTAATCGGTCATACCAATCCATGAGACATTCCCCCACTTGATCACTCGTAATAATCTCTTTAGCTTATACAGAATTGCCCACAACCACTCAGGCTCAATTACCGAAGAATGTCAAGACCTTAATATTCTAAAGCAGGAATCTACTGAAGGTTATATATTATAACTACAAGGGTCACACGTATATGACTTGAAAAGTGTCTGGCGACACGAACGTACTACCATTCTGCGACACAAATGGGTTCAACAAGCCAGTTTTTAGAATCACATTTTTCTACAATCTAATACTCATATTTGTGTCACTCGACACCCATTATCCCCATATAATTTCGAAAACCGTCCCCTAACTACGGGTCACCTGTATAGAATAACTTGGTACTATTCTGTGGAAACGACTCTTAAATATGCAGGTTTATTCTAGATGACAATGATGAAAAACAGCATGTTTACAGTTATGAAACTTCTATCTGAGATTAAGATTTATATTCATCTGTGAAGGAGAGACACTAAAATTGACTGAGAAGAGAAAAATGAAGACGGAGAATAAAGAGTTGATTGGTTTGAAGGATTAGACCTGTTTAACATTATTTACTCTTATAAACAGATTCTTATTTTTGGGGGGACCACAAACGTGTCAATGCATATTCCGAATCCACGTAATTCCCTCTGTTTAGAAGGCGTGCATTGTGTCAAAACAGCATATATGGAAAAAATCCTTGATATAATATTATGACACTTCCCCTAAACAGCTAATCAAACCTGACATTATAAAAAATTCAAAAAAACCTGTTATGACAACGGTTTGTCATAACAGGTTTCAGATGTTATTTGTCACTTTTCCTTATAATCAGGTGACATACTTAAATATAAGCAGTGAAAACATCAATTATAAATCACATTTCCCCATCATGAATGGACGAGCACAATCTTGCCACGCACTCTACCCGTTTGACTAAAGAGATGCGCATCTCGAACCCCATCAAGCGTCAATGGATATACCTTCGTCAAGATAGGCTTTACGTTCTTGGCTTCCACTAGCGCACGGATATGATTCAGATTTACCCCATCTGGACGCGTAAACACAAAAGTAACATCCAGCTCTCGTTCATTCTCAACCGCATCAGCGAACGAAGGTTTCTTGGCATCACGCTCGCTAATAATGGTTGCCACTCTTCCTTGCCGCTTCATCAATTTTATAGCATCACCATACGCTTCTCCACCCAGCGTGTCCAACATGAATGAAAATTTTGTAGAAGTATGAAGTGGTCCTTGATCATAAAAAATGACTTCATCTGCTCCCAACTCACGGACATAATCACTGTTTTTGGAGCTGGTTGTCGTCGCCACATAGGCACCTAGCGCTTTTGCTAGCTGGATCGCCATGGAACCAATCCCGCCGTTTCCCCCCAGCACCAGGACTTTTTCTCCCGCTTGTACCTTCCCTACCTCCACCAATGCCTGCCAAACCGTTAGCCCGACCAACGGAAGTGAAGCTGCTTCCGCATAAGACAAACCACGTGGTATCGGGGCTACGATATTCGCCGGAACGACAATTTCATCTGCGTATGTCCCTTCTCTATCCAGCTCTGGACGGAAGAAGACTTCATCCCCGATTTGAAAATCCTGCACATTCGTACCGACAGCCATTACCGTGCCCGCGGCATCCCACCCTAAAATCAGTGGCAGTTCAAAAGGAAAATCTGCTTGCAGCAGTCCTTCCCGCACCTTCCAATCAACGGGATTTACCCCGCTCGCTTTTATCGAGATGAGCAAATCGTCCGGCCCGATCGGTTTTGTTGGCAGTTCAATTTCTGTTAACTGTTGGATGCCGCCGTATTGCTTAATACCAATTCCTCTCATCGAACTTCCCCTTTTTATTCGACTATTTTTTGCAATTGGTTTTCGATGTGACTCTCTCCCCATTCACACATGACATCCAGTACCTTCGACAGTGTCTTGCCGTACTCAGTCAAGTCATACTCGACGCGTGGGGGAACCTGCTGAAAAACATTTCGGGTGATAATGTTGTCCGCTTCCAATTCTCGCAATTGCTGCGTTAACATTTTTTGCGTGATGGCAGGCATTGCGCGTTTCAATTCGCTTGTCCGCTTTGTTCCTTTTGCCAACAAGCAAAGGATCACCACTTTCCATTTCCCTCCAATGACCTCCAGTGTTGCCTCTACAGGGATATTATATTTTTCCATGTCCTCCCCTCCTCATATGAAGCTGTAATCAAACTCACTCCGGTGAATCGATATGGGCCGGAAAATAAGGCAATACTTCTTGTCCTAGCTCATCGATCACCTCGACAATGGGACGCTTGCTAGGAAACAGGGCGAAAAACAAGTGATTGACACCGACTTCTTGATACACGGCCAGCAGTTCCAAAAGCATTTTTCTACCGACTCGGTAGCCTAATCGAATCGGCGTGACCGACTCATCCGGATTTTCCGCAAGATCCAAGTGAAGAGGCTGAATAAACGGCTTGAATACACCTGGATGATATTTCTGGACAAGCTCTCTCCATTCTTGGATGGCATGTGCTTGATTGAATGGATCACGCGGGTAATAAATCCAGCCATCTCCGTTTTGCGCAAACCAGTCCATTGTTTGTTGACTGTACCCCGTGATAAAAGTAGGAATGGGCGCGGTCGATTTTGGCACCAGATTCGCTCCGTCAATCATGCCGTATGGGGAGTTGATTTTTGGGAAATCCTCTGCCATGACCTTCTGCAAGTATTCGTAGCCATCGCGAAACAGCTCTGCACGCTGTTCATGCGGTACATTCAATCCATGGAAATCAGCCCGTCTGTCCCCGGAAGAAATACCCATCATCAAGCGTTGGGGAAACAAATTTTCGATGGTCGCTGTCTCTTTTGCCACTCGCAGCGGATGCCGCAGGGGAAGAACGATACTTGAGGTACCGAAAGTGATTTTTTTGGTTTGCGCAGCCAAATAGGTTAAATAGATCATCATGTCATAAATTTGCCCGGTTGCAGGGTCACCGAAGGAGGGGTCCTGTAAAATCACATCCCGCAGCCAGATTCCGGTAAAACCATAGTCTTCTGCCGCTTGGACGAGTTCAACCTGGCGCTCCATTGTCGGTGCTTCCCATTCGTATGCCTCTAACGGAATGTGAAATCCCAAGGTCATCTTGCCTTCTCGGAACATTCGCTGAAATCCATAATGACCGTCGAATTTGCTCATCGATGCTCTCTCCTTACGTGATGTATATGGAAATCAACGGCGGACTCATGCACTCATCCATCCGCCGTCTTTGTACAGTTAATGACGAGCTTTTTCCAGCTTGCTGCTGATCACCGTGAGTAATGCTGCACCTAACACCATCACTCCACCGACCCATGGTGTATGAATCAGCCCAATGGTATCGACGATGATTCCTCCCACAAAGGCTCCAATCGCAATGCCGAGATTGAATGCCGCAATGTTAATGGCAGAAGCTACATCAACAGCACTTGGTACGTATTTTTCAGCCAACTGCACGACATATACCTGTAAACCCGGTACGTTCATAAAAGCCAAAAGGCCCATCAGCATAATCGTCAGGGTTCCCACCCATTTGAGGGGAGCAGTAAATGTTAACAGGATCAGAATGATCGCCTGAATGATGAACATCCAGCGCAGCGCTTTTATCGGACTCTTGTCAGCCGCTTTTCCTCCGACCGTATTTCCGATCGCTACTGCAATCCCATAGACGAGAAGAATCAGACTGACGGCACTTGCCTGATAACCCGTGATTTCTTCCAGAATCGGACCTAAGAACGTAAAGGTTACGAAGGTACCGCCGTAGCCAAGTGCCGTAATCGCAAAGACAAGCAACAGTGGCACGTTTGTGATTATTTTCACTTGGTCTTTAATGGAAGCAGGCTTGGCTTTTTTCAAATTGCTTGGTACCAGAATCGCTGTCGAGATAAGTGCAATCACACCAAGAATGGCCACTCCCCAAAAAGTCGCTCTCCATCCAAACATTTGTCCAATAAACGTTCCCAAAGGTACGCCTGTAACGGTTGCGACAGTCAGACCAGTAAACATTGTCGCAATCGCACTGGCACGCTTGTTTTCTGGCACCAGATCGGCTGCAATCGTCGAACCGATGGAGAAAAATACTCCATGAGAAAACGCGGTAAAGAAACGGGCAATGATTAAAAGCGTAAAACTACTCGACAAGGCTGCCGCACTGTTGCCGACAACAAAGACAATCATCAAAAGCATGAGCAGCATTTTGCGTGGAATTCGACTTGTAAGTGCTGTAATAATCGGCGCTCCAATTGCTACTCCTAATGCATATCCAGAAATAAGAAGTCCTGCTAAGGTGATGGTTACTTTCAAATCCTGTGCGACTGTAGACAACAAACCGACGATAACAAATTCAGTAGTTCCGATACCAAATGCGCTGATTGCGAGAGCAAGTAAAGCAAGAGTGGAGTTTTTCGCACCAGTTGCTTGCTGCTTCACATTGGATGTAATTGTGCTCATCTGAGGTGTGTCCTCCCTTATTTTTTCTTGCCATTCACAAAGCAGGGCCCTTACTTAACATGATTGGCGAATATGTTGCATCTGAATGCTATTATGTCTCATGCCTCACTTGATAGGAAGTACGTACTTTCAAGTATCATAGGCACTAAAAAGTACCTTACACCTGTCATTAGGCAATAAAAAAAGCCGGGAAGACTACTCCCCGACTCTTACCCTATCTCTCTTGCAACGCTACTTTTAATCCCAATAAGATGTACACAGAACCTACGATTTTGCCACTCCAGCGGCCCAGCCAGGAAATTCGTTTCACCAGATGCCCCAATGGTCTGATACTGATCGCAATCAACGCGGTGTAAAAGAATCCCAAGATGGCGAAAATCAGTCCCAGGACAAGGAATTGGAAAATGGCTCCCCCACGCTCCGGATGTACGAATTGCGGCAGAAACGCCAGAAAGAACAACGCCGTCTTTGGGTTCAGTACTTCTGCGAGGATGGCTTGCCCATACGATTGCAGCGGTGGCAACGGTGTTACTTTTGGCAGTTCCGGGTCAACCGGTTTTTCAAGCATGGCCCGAACCCCTAAATAGACCAAGTAAGCGGCTCCCACAAATTTTACGAGATTGAATGCCCATGCAGATGTCATCAAAATCGCGGATAAACCGACCGCTGCAAAAATCGTATGAATGAAATCACCAGTGGCAATGCCCAGCCCTGCCATGATCCCTGCTTTACGCCCTCCCTGTACAGTACGCGTGGCAGTTAACAGGACAGCGGGTCCCGGAATTAAAAAGAGGCCGATCACAACAGCCAAAAATGCTCCCATGGTAGTCCAATCAAACATGTGCTCTCCCTCTTTGTATCGAATATTCAAATTCTCATCCTATCATAAACGATGTGCAGCAAGAACGATACGGTTTAGGCTTACTTTTCGGCTTCATGAGCTCGTGGCGGAAACAAAATCGTGATGATCGTTCCCTCCCCCACTCTGCTATCCAACGAGATGATTCCCTTGTGGGGCTTCTGATAAGGAACCGAGAAACGATGCAAACGCGGCAGGAGCCTATGGAACAGATCTACAAGCCATCTGCAACGCTCCGATCACTCGAACAATACGATAATGAAATGAGACTGAGCTGGAATTTCAGCATGCGCAGGGAGCTTCTTAAACAAGCTCCCTATTCTTTTGAAGAAACATATTGTCGAAAACTAACGATTGAATCTCCTCTTGCTGGAGGTTTTATAATCGGGACCTAAGGGGGCTGATACGTTGGATTCACTTGCAAAATATTTTTTAAAGTATTTGTCAAATCAGCGCTTGAAACGTAAAGGAGGTCAGATATCTTTCAAAACTATGTCGTCATGTAGGTTTTTTAAACAATACAGAACAAGGGAGCTGTAACATGGTAAAGAAGAAGAAACAGAGATTTCATGGCATTATTTTAGGATTACTAATTATGATATGTACTTCGTTGGTGATTGCATGCAGCACACAATCAACCACACCTGAACCAAATCAACAGCCAGAGGCTGACAAACCAAAGACAGGCGGAACCATCACTGTGGCTTACACAAGTGAAGCAGATACCCTAGATGTTCACAAGTCAGTTGGCAACGATATGAGTGTTACTTGGAATATGGGTGGATCGCTGGTCTACAAGGATCCTGTTACAAAAGAATTCAAACCTAATCTCGCAAGTGAATTCAAGATTTCAGAGGATGGAAAAACGTACACCTTTACCATTCGTTCTGATGTTACGTTTCACGATGGAACACCTCTGACTGCCAAGAGTTTTAAGGATACCTTTGAACGCATTAAGAATCCGAAAACAAAAGCAAAACTGGCGGGAATAGTTATGATGCCGGTGAAGAGCGTCAGTGCCCCTGATGATAAAACCCTCATCCTTGAATTACATGAACCCAATGTGTCGATTCTTGAAGATTTAGGCACTGGTGTAACTCAACCGCTATCCATGAAGGCCATTGAAAAATATGGTGAGGAATATGGACGAAATCCTGTGGGAATGGGTCCATGGAAGTTTGAGAGCTGGAAGGCTGGCGAGGGGGTTACATTGGTTCGCAATGAAGCCTTTACGTGGGCCATGCCGCTCAATGAAAATCAAGGACCGCCAAGACCTGATAAACTGGTGATCAAAACAATTCCAGATAAAAGTGTTATGTTGGCCGCTTTGGAAAACGGTACCATCGATGTTGCATTCGATGTACCCGCAAAAGATATCAAGAAGTATCGAAATAACCCAAAATATCAGGTTCTGGAACTCTTACGGGCTGGGATACCTCTTAGTTTATATATGAACTTGACAAAACCGGAGTTCCAGGATATCCAAGTCCGAAAAGCATTCCATATGCTGGTTAATAAACAAGCGATGGTCCAGGCGGTTTTGATGGGTGAAGGAGAAGTTGCCCAATCGTTGTTATCCCCTTCAACATTGGGCTATGATAAGTCATTGGAAAAATACGGGTACCAATACAATGTGGAAGAAGCAAAGAAGCTCCTTGACGCTGCTGGATGGAAGGTAAACGGAGAAGGCCTGAGAGAAAAGGATGGAAAAGTATTTACCCTTTCCTTTTTGAGCTCGGCTAGATTTGAGATGCAAGCTCAGTTGTTGCAAGCTATGCTGGGCGAGGTAGGTATCAAAGCTACCATTCAAAATTTAGAGGAGTCAGCGTTTAGTGATGGACAAATGAAAGGAAATTTTGATGTGACGATGGTTACTTATAGTTACGATGACCCTGATGCTTTATACCAAAGTTTCCACTCTAGCCAAATTGGTGCTGGCTTTAACATAAGTGGTCTAAAAGACGGCAAACTGGATGCCTTATTAACAAAAGGACGTGCAACCGCTGAAACGGAGGCCAGAAGACAGGTATATGTAGATGCCCAACAACATCTCCTTGAGCAAGCATATGTTGTTCCTATCTATAGTGACAAGGTCTTTGTGGTAGTAAGCTCGCGAGTAAAAGGCGTGAAATGGACGTCTTATTCTCCCAATTTCCAAGATAGCTGGGTAGAAAAATAAATGGAGTCTTTACGTCTACGTCAAGAACCTAATCGATACGTTACAGGAATAGCATCTTTTCTCGAATGACTTGGAAGATTGCAACCGAGACAAGATTAAAATATTGCATCAGACGAGGGGGAATGATCGATGAATTTTCAACATGTGATTGATAAGGTACCAGACTACAAGGTTTTTCTAACAGTAGATGAAATGGATGAAAGCACCAGAAAGCTGGCCGAAGAGTTTCCTGATGCTGTAACCGTATTTGAGGCGGGAAAGTCCCGCGATGGACACCCCATTCAATGTATCAAAATCGGAGACGGGCCCAAAAATGCGTTATGCTTTGCCTGCCCGCATCCTAACGAGCCAATTGGCGCGATGACCATGGAATATCTCTCCCGCGCATTGGCAGAAGACAAGGCTCTGCGCGACGAGCTGGGCTTCACGTGGTACATCATCAAATGTGCTGACCCTGATGGTACGCGACTAAATGAAAATTGGTTTAAAGGACCATACAATATTTTTAACTACATTAGAAATTACTTTAGACCTGTCGGCTACGAGCAGGTGGAATGGACTTTTCCGTTTGAATATAAAGAATATCGCTTTGACAAACCATTGCCTGAAACGCAAGTGCTCATGAAAATCATAGACGAGACTAAACCTGAGTTTATGTATTCTCTACACAATGGGGGGTTATGCGGTGCTTATTGGTATATTTCGCACGATTTGCCAGAATTATACGAGGGATTTCACAATTCAGCAAAGAAGGAAGACGTGCCTTTAGATCTAGGAGAACCAGAGACGCCATTTGCGACAGAGTTTGCCCCGGCCATCTTCAGTTTAAACGGGCAAGACGAATACTATGATTATATGGAGAAACATACAGGAAAACCCCCGACACTTGATGTGGGGGCAGACAGCCACACATACGCCTCTTCGAAAGCGGATTGTGTAACATTAATCACCGAGCTGCCATATTTTTTCGATCCACGAATAGAGGATCAGAGTGACTCAGATATCTCCCGCAGAGAGGCACTTCTAATCGAAGCTAATCAAAGTGAGGCTTTTTTTGAAATGCTGGAGGGACTTGTGGGTGGCATACGGTCCTATATTTCGAAGGATAACCCGTTTTTCAAGTTGATGGACCCCTCTTCCCCGGCACGCAAAGAAAGGAACGAAGCACAGAGAAAATGGGCAATGAGCGATCCTGAATTTGAAAAGCCGGCAAAGGGTTCCCAAGTTTTCAGCAGTTTCGTGGTATCGAAGTTTTATCGAGGATTAAGCTTAGGACTAGCGGTCCGCACTTGTGAATTTGAGCTAGAGCGGCTAGCAAAGGAAGGCTCAAACGACCAAGAGGCAATGACAAAACTGAAAGCAGTGCTGCAAGAAGGGCTTCGCCAATTGCAACAGTATACGGATGAGCTGGAACGCGAACTAAACTATACAGTTATTCCCATTCAGAAATTGGTACGTATTCAGTTGGAATGCGGTTTACTAGTCTCCAATCACATCAGCAAGAATCGGTAGTCTTGCTGATTAATAGCAAATAGGAGGTGGTACTCCCCTCCTATTTGCTATCAAAAGTTGCTTCATTCGCCAACAGTTGAAGCAATCAAAACCTGGACTAGCGAAACTTGCTGCCAATACGTATAGAACGGCTTTATGGATAGGAAAGTACTTTCAAGTAACTCTAATGAGCATCAATGTTGGGGATGATATTGGGTTAGAAGTTCATCCGACCACAGATCAGTTCATACGAATTGAAGAAGGCCAGGGACTCGTTCAAATGGGAGATAGAAAAGAAAATTTATACTTTCAACAAATCGCCTATAGAACTTCTGCGAGGATGGCTTGCCCATACGATTGCAGCGGTGGCAATGCCCAGCCCTGCCATGATCCCCGCTTTACGCCCTCCCTGTACAGTACGCGTGGCAGTTAACAGGACAGCGGATCCCGGAATTAAAAAGAGGCCGATCACAACGGCCAAAAATGCTCCCATGGTAGTCCAATCAAACATGTGCTCTCCCTCTTTGTATCGAATATTCAAATTCTCATCCTATCATAAACGATGTGCAGCAAGAACGATACGGTTTAGGCTTACTTTTCGGCTTCATGCGCTCGTGGCGGAAACAAAATGGTGATGGTCGTTCCCTCCCCCACTCTGCTATCCAACGAAATGATTCCCTTGTGCGCCTCCACAATCCCTTTCACAATCGTCAACCCCAATCCTGCTCCACCGCGTTCCCTTGCTCGCGAACGATCTCCCCGATAAAAGCGCTCAAAGACGTACGGGAGGTCCTTTTGATCGATGCCCGTGCCGCTATCCTTCACTTGCAAGCGGACCATCGTACTCGGTTTGTCTACCGTGACTACGACTTCTCCTCCCGCTGGCGTATGCTTGCAGGCATTCGTCAACAAATTGGCCACGATTTGTGCCAGTCTCTGCCTGTCCCCTTTGATCCAAACAGCGTGCTCGCCTTTGAAGCGAAAATTCACTTGCGCACGGGCAAACGTAGCACTCATGGACTCCGTGACTTCTTTGACAACCTCACGCAGTTCCACTTCTTCACTGCGCATTTGCAAGGAGCCCGACTCCACCTGGATCACCTGATCTAAATCGCGGACGAGACGGCTCAAACGCAGTACCTCAGACCTTGTGCTTTCGAGATTTTTGGGAGTTGCTTCCCATATGCCGTCGATCATTCCCTCTACTTGCGCCAGCAAGGTATTCAATGGTGTTCGCAATTCATGGGCAATATCGGAGGTCAGTCGCTTGCGCAGCTCCTCCTGGTGCTCAAGACTTTGGACCAGGTTGTTAAAAGCAGCGACCAATGACGTAACCTCATCCATGCCACGCGGCTCCGGTACGCGTATCGACAGATTGCCTCGTGCGACTCGTTGGGCTGCGGTACTCACTTGTACGACGGGACGCACCATGGTTCGAGCGAGCGGTATGCTGATGATAATGACCAGGATGAGCAGCACAGCCATCGTCCACAACGTTGTGTTTTTATGCGCCCATTGGAAATGACTTTCCAAGGTCATATACGCACTCCGGTCATCGTGACTAATCACCAGTTGCCCGATCATGACCCCCTTACTGACAAGGGGAATCTTGTCTACACTGTAATTGCTCGTATGAACTGGACGTTTGCCCCACTCGTTCTTCACTTGTTGATGTTGATCGAGGAGTATGATGTGCAATCCCAAGACCTCAGAAACCGCTTCAAGCTTATGATAGGCTTCCGCCCCCCAGCCTTGATTGTCCTGATACGCCTGGAGTGCGACACGGGATATTTCTTGGTTGTGCTGATTTCTCACTTCATTGGCATACATGGAAAAATGAACATCCATTTCCTTTACGGATAACAAGGAGGAAAAAAGAACAGCGCATGCGCCGACTGCCATGATCACAAAGGCGAGCTTTACCCAAATATGCTTCATCGTGGCCTCACTTCTTCATGGGATCGTCAAAGCGATAGCCCAATCCATACACCGTCTTGATATACTCCGGTTGCTTCGGGTCTGCCTCGATCTTTTGGCGAAGATTTTTGATATGCGTATCAATGGTTCGGTCGTATCCTTCGAAATCAAAGCCCATGACCTCACGCACAAGCTCCTCCCTGCCCCACGTTCTTCCCGGATAACGGACAAGCGTTGTGAGCAAGCGGTATTCATTTGGCGTAACCTCCAAAGCGACTCCATTTTTCGTGACTCTCTTCTCATTCATCGATATGGTCAAGTCGCCCACCTCGATGAAATCGGAGAGTGTTGAATAATCGCCTGCACGACGCATGACAGCTCGAACACGTGCTACGAGTTCTCTCGGGCTAAAGGGCTTGATTAAATAATCATCAGCACCAATTGTAAGCCCGCGAATCCGATCCGCCTCTCCACTTTTCGCCGTTAGCATCAAGATCGGGACACGCGACTCTTTGCGAATTTGGACGCAGACTTCTTCCCCGCTCAGATCAGGAAGCATCAGGTCCAAAATGATACAGGTCAATGAAATCGTCGTGGCCATTTCCACTGCTTCCTTCCCTGTTTGGGCGGTCAGAACATGATAGCCTTCCTTTTGTAGATAGGAGGACAATATTTCTAAGATTTGCGGCTCATCATCGACTAGCAAAATGGTAGACATGTGAATCCTCCCTACTCCTCTTGTGTTTGACCCTTTCCTTTTTTCCAGAAAAGCAAAAAGACGAGAGCACCTGCCAGCAAGGCAAAAAGCAAGCGAAACTTGTTTTCACTAAAAGTAATCAGATCATGACCGACAAATGTTTCAAAAACCATCGACGGAACTTTTCCAAGCAAGGTCGCTACTAAAAATTGTGCGAAGGTGATATTCGTCAAAGCCGCACCTAAATTGATTAGACCGGAAGGCATCATCGGATTCAACCGGAGCAAAACGATGGCAAGACATTTGCGAAAACTCGTCGTTCCATTGATGGCATGTACCCATTTGAACGATTTCATCTTTTCGCGCCGATCTGCTTTTTTGATCGTGTAGCGGTAAAGGAAGAAGGCAATGCAAGCACCAGCCACCTCTCCCGTCAAAGAAATCAAGAACCCTCCGTACAAGCCAAAAACGACCGCATTCGCACCCGATAAAAAAATGGACGGCAATACACCTGCCACGCTGATCACGATGTTCAATAAAATACTACCGATAATCCCCAGCATCCCCAAAGAACGAATCCACTCTGCTAGGGCTTCTATATTCATTATCCAATCCATCCGTCTGTATGACTCCCCTCTGCCACTCTCTCTCTAGAGTAAACGAAACTTGTGAAGAAATCATGGAAAAAAGCAAAACAGTCGTAGCCTGATCGACTACGACTGCTCGTATGATTTGCTGCATGATTATTCTTCTGAGATCGCGATGTACAAATCCACTTGCGCGTTGTTGGGATCAGCGCAGCGCACTCCGTCATATCGTTCGAAATCTCCGGTAAAAGTCCGCTTGTTCCCCGGTTGATGAGACCACTCCCACACCTTCGCCCACGCTTCCATCACCACTTCTACTATCGGGCCCACGCGAGTCGTAAATACAGCGTAGGTAGAAGCCGGCAGAGTCTTGACAGTGAGCTCAGCAGGAAGCTCACCGTTCTTTTCTACAACGGTTCCTATTAACAAGGAGTACTCGCCTTTCTCGTCACTTTCGTAATCGCAATACACGCCCAGCACAACACCCGGCTCTTTTTGATGGGGAGTTTTGAAGGGATGCTCCTCTTGATAATAACGTTGCCACAGTGCCCCAATTTTCGCATTCGGTCCGCATTCCGCCTCATTAGTTGTCCGAATTTGCAAGCCTGCTATACGCATTTCATCCAGTTTGACAATCGTTGGGTTCATCATTAACCACGCTCCTGTAAGAGTTTGTTTACATGACTTAGTATAACGACCATACCCTGACAACTATCTGTCAACGTTCCAACGATTATTCATAAAGTTTCGCCATTCTTTTTACGGTATCACCAATTCTCTGCCTCACATGCGCAGGCTCATGTACACACAGGGCATCGCCAAAGCTAAGCAGCATTCCCGTTAACCACTCATCGTCTGGCATCTTCGTTCGTACCAGCATCGAGCCATCCTGCATGGTCTCTATTGTTTCTGGCGCAAACATATCCCGTACTCTTACATGTACACGCGACGCAAATTCGAGGACAAGAGAAATGCGCTCTGCTGTATCCCATTCTTCGAGCCATTCCAGTTTATCTACATGATACGGGCGAGGCGAAAACTCCTCTGTCAGCACGGACATGTCTGCAATCCGTGACAAGCGAAACAGCCGATCCTCCTGGCGCTGTAAACAATAGCTATACACGTACCACACATACCCCTTGATAATTAGTGTGACAGGCTCAATGGTGCGTTCTGTCGCATCGCCTTGTATTTTCGTATAGGTGATCCGCACACGAAGTCGCTTCTCGATGGCTTCCCGCAGCTTGTTTACTTTTTCGGCGATCGCAGGTGTACTGCCCCACGGATTAAAGTCGTAAACAACGGGATGTGCACTTCCTTGCAGAGAGGATGGTGCAGTGGTGAGCAACGCTTTTATTTTTTCCAGAAGCTGTCCGATTTGCTTATCGTCTGTGGAGGAATGAACCCCTTTTAGCGCAGCAATAACCGCGACCAGCTCGTCCAAGGATAAGTATTGCCGATCGATCGTGAAATTCTCCATGATTTCGTATCCGCCGCTTGCCCCGGGGTAAGCTACGATCGGAATCCCTGCTGCGTTAATGGTTTCCAAATCCCGATAGACCGTACGCAAGGATACTTCAAAGTGGTCGGATAGTTCACGAGCACTCACGCGACGCTTATTCAACAGCATGATGACAATAGCGAGTAGCCGTTCTACCTTCATGATCGCCCTCACTTTTCTTTTGTGTCAACATAGTGGTGGAGAAGAAAAAGCACAGATCTCTTCGACTCTGACACGCCAGCAGGGGGGATTGACTATTCGTCTCCATTTCAAAAAGGGGACCGTCGAGCCAAAGCCACCCTACGGGCGGAAGACTCTCAAAGGAGAAGTGTTCGACAAGCGTGGTCCCCTTTTTGAAGTTCCGACTGGGTAGGCGTTGTCAAGGTCTGCGAGCCCTGTGCTTTTTCTTCTCTCCAGCTTTGTTGGTTTATCGATACATTTTAAAACCTAAGAGATCATCCGTATAAATGATCATACAAAAAAAGGAATCTGCAGCCTAATCTTGCTGCACATTCCCTTTTTGCCTTGCTTCATTCGAAGCTATACGCCCATACGTCTGCGTTGATTGTTTGGTTTTTTGGTGAGCTGGCTTTTCATCGATTGATTTTTCGCCTTTTGATTCATTGGGTTATTAGCCTGTGCTTGCGCTTGTTTCTTTTCCGCCAATTTGCGCTTCATTGCCTCTTGCAGGCTGATTTTCCCAGGCTTTTGCTCAGTTGTTTCTTTTTCGTTTTGGTTTGGCTCCGTCATGCGTAGCAACTCCTCATAGAAATTGGTTATCTTCTATGTATTCTAGTGCAAGACAGGAGGAAGCGCCAGTGGGAATCTACCCGTTAATTGCCCGAAGCTGGGATAATTTCACTCCACTCGCCTGGTACTTCAAAATTTCCTCCAAAAGCTCTGCAAGGTAAGCACCCGCTTCAATCGGTAGTGTGCCGCCCTTATGAATATTAGAAATAACCGTACGATCCGATTCTACCGTATTGGCATCCGGTTTGTAAATCATGTAAGCACTGAGACTTTCTGCTGTCGCAAGCCCCGGTCTTTCCCCGATCAAGGAAATGACGACCTTGCAATTGACGATGGACGCGACCTGATCCTGAATCCAGACGCGGCCTTTGTGAATAAACACTGGTTTCCCAACACTGATGTTTCGCATGGACAATCCCTGCATCAATGCAGGCAAGAGGTCTGGAATGGTCGCCTCGCATGCAGAGGTGCTCAGTCCGTCCGAGATGACGATTTGCACGTCTTTGTTTTTATCCCCATTCTGCTCCAGCCAGCGAGCGGATTCATCTGATAGCATCCGTCCGGAGTCGAGGTTCATTAAATACTCCTCCATGCTCGTCGCTCTTGAATGAAGGACAGGTAGTTGAAGGCTCTCGATCAGCTCCGGACTGATGGTTTTCATGACCGCATCGCGTGCTGCTGCCTGATCAATCCGAAATTGGAGGTAGCTTCCCGTCTTCATCCGGGTCCCCGCCCGCCCGATTCCGATGCGAGCTGGTGTTCGTTTCATCGCTAGCTCCAATGCTTCTGGATTGTTTGGGTTCATGACTCCGCATTGCTTTTGCTCAGGAAAATGAATAACTCCTTGACCTTTTTTAGACAGCTCATCGATTACGCGCTGAACCAAGTCGTCCATATTGATCTGTTTCATCTTGCTTCCCTCCCCACTCGTTAGTCAAAAATGGTTAAATCGCCTGCACGCTCTGTCAAACGACCATTTTCCATAATGCCCATTTTTTCCAACCATTTCTCGAATTCCCGGAGAGGTCGCAGTCCCAATAGCTCGCGGTAGCTGGCGTCATCGTGGTAGCTCGTGTCCTGGTAACTGAGCATGACATCGTCCCCACCGGGTACGCCCATATAAAAATTCGCCCCAGCCAAAGTCGTCAGCATCCCTGCAATTTCCTGGTCATTCTGATCTGCATACATGTGATTCGTATAAGTCGGAGCGATTCCCATCGGCAAACCATGCAGCTTGCCCATGAACAAGTCCTCCAGATCGGCACGAATCATCTGTCTGCCATCATAAAGGGTTTCTGGTCCGATAAAGCCAGAAACGTTATTGACCATGAACGGCTTCCAATGACGGCAAAAACCGTACGTACGTGCTTCCAGCGTCTGCATATCGACGCCTTCATGGGAGTCCAGCGACACTTCGGAGCCTTGCCCTGTCTCAAAATACATGACGTTTGGTCCCGATGCTGTGCCTTTTCGAAGCATCAAATCCATTGCTTCATCCAAAATCTCCTTGTTCACGCCAAACGCATCATTCGCCCGTTGTGAACCTGCCAAACTTTGGAACATTAAGGAGATAGGTGCACCGCCGCGAAGAGCCTGCATCTGTGTCGTGATGTGCGCCAGTACGCAGTTTTGCGTAGGAATTTCCCACTTTTGCATGAAATCATGTGTCATTTTCAAGAGTTTGGTAACGCTTTCAACGGAATCATTATTGGGGTTAATTCCAATGACAGCGTCGCCTGATCCATAAGACAAGCCTTCCTTCATCGAAGCCAAAATACCATCGGGATCATCGATGGGGTGATTCGGCTGGCAACGGAACGCCAATCTTCCCGGCTCGCCAATTAGTGTATTGCAGTAGGCTTGATGCTTCATTTTTTGTGAGGCCATGACTAGGTCAATGCTGGACATCAGCTTGGCCGTAGCGGAAATCATCTCACTAGTGAGTCCACGGCTAATTCTTGTGAGCTCAGGCATTCCTGTAGAAAACGACAAGATGTACTCCCGTAGCTCCCCTACTGTCCAATTTTTAATCTCATCATAAATAGAGAGATTGATATCATCATAAATGATCCGTGTCACTTCGTCTTTTTCGTACGGAATGACAGGATTTTCATAGATATCACGAAGTTGCATTTCGCTTAATACGACTTTGGCCGCCATCCGCTCCAGTGCGGAATTGGCTGCTAGTTTACTCATGTGATCGCCAGACTTTTCTTCACTTGCTTTTGCCAATACATCACGAACCGAAGTAAACTGGTAATGCTGTTTACGTACAATGCAAGCCAATTTCATCTCTAGCTTCACTCACTTTCTTTTCAACTTTCCGTAAACTCTATCTCATGGAACGTAAAAAAGCGCTTCGAAACATAAGACGAAATGCTCGCCTTGGTCCAAGCGCCGTTGCTCTTCCTACGATTCACTTTTTTGCGTTCATTGTTTGCCCGTAAGCACGAACTCCACTGCCGGTAGCAGTTCTTCTTCCATGACGGGTTTGACCAGATAGGCACATATCCCTTTCGCTTTGGCTTGCATGACCATGTCCTTTTGACTGTAAGCAGTCAAAAGAAGGATAGCCGCGTCCGAATGCTCTCGAATAATCCCAGTCGCTGTCAAACCGTCCATAATTGGCATTTTGACATCCATAATAATGAGATGCGGGTTCCACATTTGCGTCAATCGAACGGCCTCTTTGCCGTTTTTTCCTTCAGCTACGACGTTATATCCCTGCTCTTGCAACATCTCGACCAGGTCCATACGCGTTATGGGGTCGTCGTCTATGATGATGACTCGATAATGCTGACGCAATACTCCACCTCCCGATCACCATTGAACGGATGTGCCAACTGCTCATCATTTTCATACGCAACCGACGCCGTTGTCGGTTTATCGCATATTTCTGAATACGTCTATTATATCTATATTTTCTGGCTAATTCCAGCTTAAATCCAGTCCAAGAGCCATTCGTTTCTCCTAAAACCGCCCCTCTTACGGTACGCTTCTCGACTGTGCCTGTCTCCGCTTTTTAAAAATCAATGTACGATTTTCGGCTGCAGTCATTTTGGGTGAGCGATACAATGAAAATAGAAAAATGGAGGAGGAAAAGAATGATATCGGCCGAGATGAAGTCCGAGTATTATCAGGCGTTACTGGATAAAAATTCAGAATATGAAGGTGTCTTTTTTGTTGGAGTCAAGACTACCGGCGTATTCTGTCGACCGACATGTCCAGCAAGAAAACCTAAGTTTGTTAATTGCGAGTTCTTTGATCATGCCAAACAAGCACTACTGGCCTCATTCCGGCCCTGCCAGCGCTGCCGTCCGCTTTCACATCCCAATCATGTTTCAGAGCTCGTGCGTCTGCTAGTAAACGCTGTAGAAGAGAACCCCGAGCAACGCTGGACGGAAAAAGACTTTCAACGATTATCCGTGGACGCTGCAACTGCGCGCCGCCAATTCAAAAAGCGTTTTGGCATGACGTTCGTCGAATATGCAAGGGCGCGACGCATGGGAATTGCGCTGAAAGAAATCAGAGAAGGAAAAGCAATCATCGATGCCCAACTATCCTCCGGGTACGAGTCCAGCAGTGGTTTTCGAGACGCATTTGCACGAATCATGGGGGCAGCACCTACTCTTCTTGGAGATCATCATGTCTTAAAGGCATCGTGGCTGGATACAAGACTCGGTCCGATGATAGCCATCGCGGATGAAGAAGCGCTCTATCTACTTGAATTCGTTGACCGCCGCGGCTTGGAACGAGAAGT
The DNA here is from genome assembly GCF_001423865.2 of Brevibacillus sp. Leaf182. NCBI lineage: Bacteria > Bacillati > Bacillota > Bacilli > Caryophanales > Paenibacillaceae > Brevibacillus > Brevibacillus sp. Leaf182. The sequence continues at coordinate 110,990 of NZ_LMPN02000033.1, forward strand.
TGAACGACTTAGACTAAGAACGAAGTCTGCGATCATCCCTGGTTCTACAGCGCCAATCCGTTCAATTGAGCGTGAATTAGAGGAGTATTTTGACGGAAAGCTAACTCAATTTACCACGCCTTTGTTTTTGTGCGGATCGCCTTTTCAAAGAATGGTTTGGGAGCATTTACAAACGATCCTCCCCGGTCAAACTTCATCCTATTCCGATGTTGCAGCCGCTATTGGGAAACCAAGCGCCTTTCGTGCTGTCGCGCAAGCAAATGGTGCGAATCAGTTAGCGATTGTCATTCCTTGTCACCGTGTCATCAACTCCAATGGTGATTTGGGTGGATACGGAGGAGGACTTTCACGCAAGCGCTGGCTGCTTCATCATGAAAAAGAAACACTCTGCCGCAATTAAAGAAAGATAGCTGGAAGGAGAAGAAAATAGCCCATCAGTCCGGATGAGCAGTGCTTCTCGTCCAAATGGATGCCTACACGCCTTGCACGCAAAAATGCCCTCGCTTACGCAAGGGTATTTTTGTTCTTACTGCGCTTTTTCCGTTATTTTTTGACGTAGGTTATCTACGAGCTCGGACATTTTCACTTCGCCCAAAATCTCCTCCATGGCATGCTGTGCACGGGTCAGAATCAACTCCAGCACAAACTGTATATTCGCTCCCACTGGACAATCGGGATTCGGTTGCTCATGGATGTGAAAGAGTTGCCCTTCTTCCACGACATCGACTGCACGGTAAATCTCCAGAAGCGTGATTTGATCCAGTTCCTTGGCGAGAGAAGCGCCGCCAGCTCCGGCACGTACGTTCACGAGCCCTGCCTTCTTCAACAGCCCCAGCACACGTCGGATCACGACCGGATTCGTATTCACACTACCTGCGATCCATTCGGAAGTGCAATGCGAATTAGAATCAATGGAAAGCAGTGATAAGATGTGGACCGCAATGGAGAAACGGCTGCTAATTTTCATACGTTGTCACCCTTTCGTTGTAATGATTATAGTTACAGCACATGCGAGAAGTCAAGTTAACCATACCGTCACATTTCGTCTCGTCGAACTTTTATTCATTCTACTATAATGACTGTGTCAAGTGTTCCCGTAATCTGGAAGGAGTGTTGACAAATGATGCTTCCACAAATTGAAGTTACGCCTGCTACAGCCTTGATCGATGTTCCCGTCCATATTACACTCAGCGGGTTTGTCCCGAATCAATTAATCACCTTTCATGCCACTCTGAAAAATGGGTTGCCTGGAGGAGATTTGACTGCATCCTCCCATGCCATCTTTCAAGCGGACGAAAATGGCTCAGTCGATTTGGTTTCTCAAGCCCCTTTGTTTGGTACTTATGAGGGAATTGATCCGATGGGGTTGTTTTGGTCGATGAATGTACAGACCATGCGTTTTTATCATGCTTATTCCCTGGACGACTTTCAGTTCACCCCACGCTCCACCGAGATAGAATTAACGGCAGAAGTCTACGATAAACCCGTAGCGAAAGCAGTCGTGAAACGTATTTTTGTCTCCCGCGACGTCTCGATACAGAAAGTGACAGACTATGGCTTGGTCGGTCTGTTTTTTTCAAAACCCCACACAGAGCAAAGACCCGCCATTGTCGTACTTGGTGGAAGCGAAGGTGGAATTGGTTCCTGCTCACAATTCGCTGCTTTGTTCGCCTCTCACGGCTATCCGGCACTAGCACTCGCTTATTTCCAATGCAATGATCTTCCTGACGATATTCGCCAGATCCCGATTGAATATGTTCAACGCGCCATTCATTGGCTACAGCAGCAGCCCTCCGTACATCCTGATAAAATTACGTTATTCGGACGTTCCAAAGGAGCAGAATTGGCATTAGTCACAGCATCGATCGATCAACACGTACATGCTGTTATTGCTTCGAGTCCCAGCTCTACTGTTTCTATCGGGACGGATAGGGCATTCGCTGGATCAGACACGTTCTCCCCGCAATCCTCTTGGTCGTTTCAGGGTGAGCCTCTTCCTTTCGTGCCGTGGACAGAGGAGCAGACAAAAGTCTCACAGGAGCGGCTCGACGCAGGTCAACGGATTGATCACATTCATGCCGAAGCCTGGGCTGCTTGTGAGTGGTTAGAAGATGCCGAAATCCCGGTAGAAAAAATCAATGGCCCGATCCTCCTCCTCTCCTCGGATGACGATCATTGGTGGCCAGCAGCAGAGCATTGCGAGCAAATAGTGCAACGGCTCAAGGAGTATCAGTTTGCGCATTCAGTGGTGCATTTGCGTTACGCGGATACAGGACATGGAATCCGCTTTCCTTACATCCCTACTACCCGCACACAGCTCAATGGTGGTACGCCCAAAAACAACGCCTACGCATCCGAGCACTCTTGGCGTGAGGTTGTTCAGTTTTTGGAACGGACTTTTCCAGCGTAAAAAACAGGGAAAGCCTACTCGCATGACGAAGTAGGCTTTATCTATCATTTTAGAAAGGATGTATCGCCCTATGGACTGCCTATTTTGCAAAATTGTAAACGGAGACATTCCCTCTAAAAAAGTGTATGAGGACGAGCATGTCTTGGCTTTTCACGACATTAATCCAGTTGCCCCTGTGCACGTCCTGATGATTCCGAAAAAGCATATTCAATCCGTTCTGGCTATCGAGCCTGAGGACAAGGAGCTGATCGGTCACCTTCATCTGTCGCTGCAAAAAGTAGCAGAGACAATGGGCGTGAACGAGGATGGCTTCCGTATCGTGACCAACATTGGCAAACACGGACAACAAACCGTCTTCCATCTGCACTACCACCTCATCGGAGGCAGACAATTGGAGTGGCAGTTCTAATCAATAGCAGCTACTACTCCCTTTGAGAGGCAATGTGGCGGGCGATACCTTCACCGTGAAACCTTCCATTTTCGATAAAAATGGCGTTTGCGTGATGGCCCGCCGCAATAACTCCCGCTATATAGAGACCTGGAATGTTCGTCTCCATCGTCTCAGGATGATGCGCAGGGATTCCCGTTTCCTCTTCAATCATGACCCCTAACGAATGAAGGAAGGTACGATCCGGACGATATCCAATCAAAGAGAACACATGGTCATTGGCAAGTGTAATGACCTCCTCCCCTGTTTTCACCTTGATGGAACGCTCCTCAATGCTCTCGACTGTTGCACCGAATAGCATGCGGATGCGTCCTTTTTTGATCAGACTCTCAAAAACAGGTCTTGTCCATGCCTTGACCTTGTCAGATAGCTCCGTTCGGCGGCAAATGACCGTTACTTCTGCTCCTGCCCGCTCCAGCTCCATCGCCGCGTCTACGGCAGAGTTGTTCCCCCCTACTACCGCTACTTTCAGTCCTGTATACGGATGTGCCTCCTTGTAAAAGGACGAAACCTTCGGCAACTCCTCGCCTGATACATGCAGCCGATTCGGATTGTCAAAGTAACCTGTGGCGATCACCAAGTTTTTCGCTTCGTACGTATGTGTTTTGGAGAATCGGTCTGTTGTCGTGACTTGAAAGCCAACTGGCGTCTTCTTCGCTTCCGTCACCGTTTCATATACGTTCACGCGCAATTTTTCTCGCGCTGCTACCAGTCGATAGTAATTGAGTGCCTCCTGTCTGGTCGGCTTGTCGTTCGCCGTTGCAAAAGGGACGCCCCCAATCTCCAGTAAATCAGGTGTGCTATGAAAAACCATATACGTCGGGTAGCGATAAACCGAATGGACAAGAGACCCTTTTTCAATAATGATGGGATCAAGTCCAGCTCGCTTGCAGGCAATTGCCGCTGCCAGTCCACAAGGCCCGCCGCCTACAATCAGTACGTCTTCCATTTCTCTCCGCCTCGCTTCATTCTCTCTATTCTTATTCCTCCATCATATCATATCGCATTTCCAGAAAAAGAGTTCGGGCACCTCTCCAAGGTTTCTACCAATATCTGACCAATGAAAGAATGGTTCTCTCTCCTTATACTGGATGTATGATGAAAAAACAAAACATACATATCTGGTTAGTCTCCTTTGCTTTTTTGGTGTACGGTCTCTCTTTTGCTATCGGAGTCCCTGCATCCACAGCATCGACGAAAAATTTAAAAGATATCGCAAACAGCTATGCGAAAGAGCAAATCCGTTCGCTACAAGCGGCAGGTGTCATCGCTGGGGATGAAAACGGGTATTTTCACCCGACTCGCCCGGTGACGCGTGCTGAGTTTGTCGCGATGCTCACACGAACGCTCGGTATAAAACCGGTGGCCAGCAACGTCGCCGCCTATTCGGATGTCCCGAAAAGCTCTTGGGCATACGGGTATGTACAAGCTGCTGCTGGACTTAACATCGCGAATGGCATCGGTCCTACTACGTTTGCTCCGAAGCGGACGATCTCTCGCGAAGAGGCCGCTGCGTTTCTCGTACGCGCACTGGAACAAAGCATTTCGCCTTCTTACCAGTTGCCCGTGAAGGATGCCAATGCGATTTCGAGCTGGGCACGCGCCTCTGTCAGCCACGCCATGCAGAAAAAATGGTTGGTTGGCTACAATGGCTACTTCCGGCCGACTCACGCACTATCGAGAGAAGAAACCGCTGTTATTTTGCATCGAATTCAGGAGAATCTGAAGAAGCAAAACGTTACAGCAAAACCGCTTGTCTCTCTCGGATGGCAATACCAATCCACGACAGAGGAGTTCATTGCACAAGTAAAGAAAAGCGGAGTCAACACGCTGTCCCCGCGTTGGTACTTCCTGCAAAAAGACGGAACGATCAGTGACTCTACGGATACTTCCCTTATCCAATGGGCACATGCGAATGGCAAACAGGTGTGGCCGCTATTCGGGAATAAATTTGATCCCGCTGCTACCCACACCATGCTGTCCGATCCCAATAAACGAAAAGCAGCCGTGCAAAAGCTTACTTCGTTTATTGATAAGTACCAGCTAGATGGGATTAACATCGATTTCGAAGGGTTCTCCCCTGCGGATCGTAACAACTTCACCTTGTTTATTCAGGAGCTGGCGACTGCTCTTCACGCAAAAGGTGCTGTCCTATCTGTAGATATTCCGCCTGATGGTGATTCAGACTGGAGTGACCCTTTTGATTTTGCTAAACTAGCAAAGTATGCGGATTATTTAGTCGTAATGGCCTATGAAGAACATTGGGTAGGCGGGTCAAAAGCAGGCTCCGTGGCATCCCTGCCTTGGTTTACGAAAGTCATTACCGACCTGCTTGACGAGGTTCCGACCCAAAAGCTGATCGCCGGGATGCCTCTTTACACACGCGACTGGTACCAATCGAATGGGACATTGAAATCAACAGATATCAGCATCCCTCAGTCTTACCAGTTGCTCTCGCAATACAGAGCAAAAACAGTGTGGGACGATAAAGTTGGACAATACCGGTCGACGTATCAAAAGCAAGGCGTCACGCACACGATTTGGCTGGAAGAAAGCCGGTCGATTGGGCTGAAAGCTCAGGCTAGTCTGCAATGGCAAATTGGAGGGCTCGCGTACTGGTACGTTGGTTCTGAATCAACGGATATGTGGACAGCCATTGCTAATTCGATAACCTTAAAACATGCACGTGAAAAACTGTAAGAATCATGAAAAGAAGCGCCTTCGTCCGGCTACAGCCATGGCAGAGGCGCTTCTTTTTGTTTAAGCGAGGCAATTCTCAATAAGTCCCGGATGAGCCTGCGCCTCCAGGATGTTTGGGCGCCTCGACGACTTCGTCCTTCGATGCTTTACGAGTCTCAAATAAATCGATGCTTCCTGCTGCATGCGTCCCCAGTACTTTCAGTTCTTTATTTTCCACTTCCTGATTGTTTTGTTCAGTCAATGTGATCCCCCCGAATGCAAGTTAACAGTAGTTTGTCTCCTTTTCACGATTATTAGACGATCTTTGGTTTTCTGCATGGGATTGTCCTTCTTTCTTCATACTGAAAGGGAGTAGAAGGAGGAAAGGTTCTTGCCGGATATTTTGATGAGCCCTGAATTAAAAAGAAAAACAGAAGAAGCTATCCAAGGCCTCACATTCACGAAAAATTTCCGTTCTGCAACAGCCGAGGAATGGTATCTGTTTTTGCCAGGTTACCGAGATCCGCAAACAGAAGGGGCTTGCGGAAAAGTATTCATTCATTACGATTTGATTGGAAATCGGGATGTGTTCATCAACACCACCGTGATTTTCGATGACCCCAAACTGTATGACCCTGCTCTGCACCCACTAGTCTACGCAGTGGTAGATGAGGCCGTCAATCGTCTGGTGGGCTATGCAAATACGTTGCTCTCGGTACATGCAGGCTTCAATTCTTACTCGGCTGAATATGTGAGTTAGTACCACTTTGCAAAATGTCCGTTGGATTATCTTGTAGCTCGAGAAGGGAAACACGATGCAAAACAATGATGAAGATTTGCTTCAGGCAGCCGGGGTGGTCGGAATATCGAGATACCACGCACCGGCTACGATAACATGTTTTAAAGCTCAGTTGATATCTCCGCCTAATCTTTTCTCTATTTTTTTCCTGAATATCCATTGATTCTATACAAACACTATCAAAGGTTGACAGTAACCCAATTCGATTTCAGGAGGCCATTATGCAACGATTTGCTGCTCATGAGTTTTTGGAAACACAAGAAGCACTCCGCTCCAAACACGCCGCGATTGAAATGCACGGAGTACTTGCCGAGATGGCACAGGACCCTCAATTAACAGGCATCATTAACAGACATCAGCAAATGATCATGAACGCCTACCAACAAGGAATTAGCCTCTTGCAGGGAAAAGGCTTCAACATTGCACCAGCTCCTATTCAATTGCGTGTAGCACAACCTACAGCAGTTGGTCTTAATAATCCGCAGATGGCTGCTCCCAACCCACACCCGACACGCTTGTCAGATATGACGATTGCTACCCTGATGCTGAACTGGCATAAAGCGGGTTCGGCAATTGGCATGCTCTGGGCGGCTGAGTGCGTAGATCCAGGTATCCGGCAATATCATGTAAATGGCGCAAATGCTTGCCAGCAAATGGCTTATGAAACCTGGCAATACATGAATGCCAAAGGCTACTACCAAGCTCCGCAGCTTGCCGATCACACGATGAACACGATGATTAACGCCTACCAACCTCAACAACAAATGCTCCTGTAAGCCAAAAAACCGTCCTTGTTTGGACGGTTTTCCTCTTATTCTTGGCATGACACGATGTGTCAGCGATCTCGAACGGTCTCGGTATTATTAGACCAACCCCAGCTTTCTATTGCTTGTTCCTCTGCACCACTGCCCTTCGCATCCGGTAGACTTTTGATGAGCTGTCCTTCTCCGTCTTGCTTCGAATGCTTGCCCTGCAAGTTTTTTGGCATGTCCATGGCTCTACCCCTCTCTTTTTTCGTTGGCTTGGGCTAGTTACTCTGGAGAATATCCCTCGGATTCGTTCAACAAGCCCTCATACTGGGTAATCGCGGAAATCAAATCTGGATGGGTATCTCTGTTTGTCTCAGCCAGCTTTTTCAGATCGAAATACACTTCTGATAATCGAAAGAGAGGGTCGTTACGGTCAGAATCACCACTCGTTGCAGATTGTGTCACTACCCCATTCGTTTGCAAATAGAAGGTTTCTGCCGGGACATTTTCAATCTCCTGCTTCACCTCTTTTATCACAGCCTGCAACCGTTCTGGCATCATATCGTTGTGTTTCTCGAATTTTTCAATAATCGTAAGGATGTAATCCTTTTTGCTCATCGATCTCGTTCATCCTTTCCTTCAAGCATGTTTGGTTAATGTGCCCGTAGAACAGGAAAGGCATTCAAAAGTCTTGCACGGTGCATGTGATTGCACAAACAAAAAAACGGCCACCTCTCTCGCATCACGTACAAGAAGAAGTGGCTGTTTTCCTTTTCCCTATTCGTTTATCCGACTTGCTGGAGCAACTTTCCCCGCAGTTTTGCGAGCATGTCCTCAGTCATTTTGTCCAAGTCGTACTCCGCTTTGAAGCCCCACTCTTGCATGGCAGCCGTAGCATCAATGGAGTTCGGCCAGCTATTGGCAATCGCCTGACGCACAGGGTCAACTTCATATGAGAGCGTAAACTCAGGAATGTGTTTACGGATTGCTGCTGCTACATCTTCTGGCTCAATGCTCATCGCAGTCACGTTGAACGCATTGCGGTGAATGAGCTTGGAGGCATCTGCTTCCATAAGGGAAACAATTGCATTCAGCGCATCAGGCATATACATCATGTCCATGTACGTGCCTTTGCCGATGTAGGACGTATATGCTCCATGCTGGATCGCCTTGTAGTAAATATCTACTGCGTAATCGGTCGTACCACCACCTGGAGGCGCTACATACGAGATCAGACCTGGGAAGCGTACACCACGCGTATCTACCCCAAATTTTTGATAATAGTAATCGCAGAGCAACTCACCGGATACTTTATTTACACCATACATGGTCGTAGGACGTTGAATCGTGTCCTGCGGCGTATTGTCCTTTGGTGTAGTCGGACCAAATGCACCAATCGAGCTCGGCGTAAAGAACTGGCAGTTCAACTCACGCGCTGCTTCCAGAGCGTTTACCAGCCCGCCCATGTTCAGGTTCCATGCCAAGAGAGGCTTTGCTTCAGCAGTTGCAGACAACAGGGCAGCCAAATGCATGATGGTATCTACGCCATGTTTCTTCGCCAGCTCAAACATCCGGTTCCCGTCTGTGACATCAAGAACTTCGAATGGACCCGATTGTACGACAGGATCATCTTCGTTTTTCCGGATATCTGTGGCGATGACTTGATCCGCTCCGTAAATATCGCGTAATTTCATGATGAGCTCGGAACCAATTTGTCCTAACGCCCCGGTTACCAGAATTTTTTTCATTTCAGGATCCCCATTTCTTTCCCAACTTTTTCGTAGATGCTGAGGGCACGATCCAACATTTCTTTGCTATGTGCCGCTGTTGGCATATTCCGTACACGGCCCGTTCCTTTTGGTACAGTCGGGAACACGATCGCTTTCGCGTACACGCCCTCTTCATACAGTCGCTTGCTGAACTCTTGAGTCTGTTGTTCGTCTCCGATAATGCAAGGAGTGATAGGCGTCTCGCTCTCCCCGATATTGAAGCCGAGTTCTTTCAATCCTTTTTTGAGGTAATGTCCGTTATCCCACAGCTTGTCGTGCAGCTCGGTGCTGTTCATCAAAATATCGATAGCCGCAATGGAAGCAGCCACATCCGCTGGAGTTAACGACGTCGAGAACAGGAACGGTCTGCTGCGCACTTTGAGCCAGTCGATCAGCTCTTGGCGTCCCGCTACATAACCGCCGACTACCCCAATTGCTTTGGAAAGTGTTCCGATTTGGAAGTCGATTTTATCAGACAAGCCAAAATGCTTAACCGTTCCTGCCCCTTTACCGAGAACACCAGAGCCGTGGGCATCGTCTACATACGTAATCAAGTCATATTGTTCGGCTACCTCTACGATTTCCGGCAGCTTGGCAACATCGCCATCCATCGAAAATACGCCGTCGGTAATGACCATCAGCTTTTTATATTTGCCGGATTCTTTCGCTTCCTTCGCTTTCGCACGCAAGTCATCGATATCGGAGTGATTCACACGAATAATTTGCGCACGAGACAGGCGGCATCCATCAATAATGGAAGCGTGGTTCAACTCGTCAGAAAGAATCGCATCATCCTTGTCCATGACAGCAGAGATCGCAGCCATGTTGCAGTTAAAACCAGATTGGTAAGCAATAGCGGCTTCCGTGTGCTTGAAGGCAGCGAGCTTTTCTTCCAGCTTCACATGCAAGTCCAAGGTTCCGTTAATTGTACGTACAGCCCCTGCCCCTACGCCGTATTTGCTTGCTGCTGCAATCGCAGCGTCCACAAGGCGTTGATCAGTAGCCAAGCCCAGATAGTTATTGGAGGAGAGGTTGATCAGTTCTTTTCCTGCAATCGTAATGACAGGACCGTTTGCGCTTTGCAAGGGGTCAATGACGTTGTACAGTCCCTTGCTCTTCAAATCTGTCAGATTTTCATGTAAAAAATGTTCAAGTGTTTTGCTCGCCAACGAGAATCCCTCCATTATTCATCCATCGATTAGTAAGTTCCACAAAAACAATTGTTCACGCTGTATGGACACATCATTGTGATAAAATTCGCATAAAATCAACTTAATCTACAAACATTTTACCACCATTTACTTAAAACGTCCACATCACAAAGACATATTGTTAACGCTTTCAATCATTTTCCTTTTGATACTGTCATCTCTCCTACTTTCTCCTTTTGCCGTAATTCGTAGACTCCTGAAAATGAAAAAACCACTCTCTAGCTTCCTATGAGCAGATCGTGGCCTTTTCTTCATTTTTTTGCCTTTTGTGATTTTAAGATACCAGGCTTGTTGTCGATCGTACGCACAAAACCGTTCGTTTCGAAGCGATGCGTCATCAAGGACTCTACTGGTCTGCCATTTTGAAAATGCTCTTCCACCAACATCTGTGCATCCTCTGGCGTCACGTTTTCATACCAGATTCCCTCAGGGTACACGATCATCACGCATGCGTCCTCACATCGCCCGTTGCAGCGTGTGCGAGTTGTATGTACATAGTCATCCAAGCCTGCGTTGGTAATCGCTTCACGTATCGCTACCGTAACCTCTTCGCCACCCTTGCGCATACAGCTTCCACCATTACAGATCAGCACGTGATGCTTTGTCTGAGATAAGTCCCATGTTGCCACTTCATATCCACTCCGTTCTTGTCCAATATCCATCCACACTCCCCATCATGACGGTTTCTTGCTCAATTTGCAATTCCCAGAACGTTTGGTTTTTGATAGAATATATGTTCGTATACGATTTACAAAAAGATGTTGGTGGTGAAAGCATGTCCGTTACCAAACAGCGCGATGCCTTGCAGCTTTTGCAAACAGTCGGCTCCTACCCATGGTATGTCGAAAAGTTTATTGAGCATAAAAAAGCAAAAAAGAATTCCCCCTCCACCTTGCTTGGATACCTTCGCGATTTCTCTTTTTTCTTTCGCTGGATGATGACAGAAGGATTGAGTACCGCGGCGGATATGAAGGACATTCCGTTAAGAGACTTGAATGACTTGAAGAAGGAAACGGTTGAAAGCTACATCTTATACTTGCAGGAGTCGCATTTGTATGAGCGATCTGCTTTGCTCTCGAACCCTACCAAAAGTGCGAAGAAAGAGTACAGCGACCGTACGATCAGCAGAAAAATATCGAGCCTGAAATCGCTTTTTCATTACTTATCCGCTCTCGCTGAGGATGAGAATGGGGAATCGTATTTGACGCGGAATGTACTCGCCAAAATCGAGCTGGAGATCACGGAGCTGACTCCCCTCGCGCGCGCCCATGCCATTCGGGCAAAAATCCTGATTGACGACGAAATCTATCAGTTCGTCGATTTTGTCTACAACGGATATCTAGCCCATTGTGATACGGAGAAAAAGAAGCAGTATCACATGCAAAACCGCGACCGGGATACTGCCTTGATCGCGATGATTCTCTCCGGCGGCTTCCGGGTGTCAGAGATCGTCAGTCTCGATCTATCCGACATTATTATGGAAAAAAACCAGTTGAAATTGATTCGCAAAGGAAAGAAAGAGGACGCTCCTTTTTTCAGTGACTGGGGCAAGGAGTACTTAGCTAAATACTTGCAGGTGCGTGACAAATACAATCCCGAACCGCAAGAGGACGCTGTTTTTCTCGCTGTTTCCCCCACCAATCCGAATGGGCATCGCATTGAAGTGCGGTCTGTCCAAAAGCTGGTCAAAAAGTATGCCAAAGCATTCGGCATCCCCGATTTGTCTGTCCATAAGCTTCGTCACAGCTTTGCTACACAGTTTCTCCGATTGAACCCTGACCCCCATCAGCTCCAAGCACAACTGGGGCACTCTAAAATTGAAACGACCATGCAGTATGCCCATGTATTAGAAGATGCTTTGGGCAAGGCTGTGAACCGAACGACGTGAGAATCCCTCAACAGGAACAAGTGACCAATTTGCATACCACTACGGACTGGTCACTTGTTTCGTGCTTTTTCTACTTCCATCTACATCCCAGCGGGCCGCGCCAAATGCATGCTTGACCGGTTCCATAGCAAAAATCCCCTGCCATCCAGACAGAGGATTTCATTACATTCGTTTATTTTGCTGCGCGTTTGGCAGTAGGAACAACGTAAATTCGCTCGCTCTTTGCCAATGTACTTTCGCTTTGATCGATCACTTCCAATTCGTTCATCCGGTCCAATACAACCGCTTGCCGTTCTTTGGCTCGGTCCCAGTTCTTTACCGGGGAGTAACGCTCTGGTCCTTTCGGTAAAGAAGCCAGCATTGCCGCTTCTCCCAGTGTTACCGCTCGATCCCCTGTTTCTGTTGCTTTTTTTCCGAAGTAAAAGGGAACAGCCTCGCCAATCCCGTATTTTCCGTGCCCGAAATAAATAACGTTGAGGTACATTTCGAGCAGTTCTTTTTTGCTGTATCGCTGTTCCAATTGCAAAGCGATCGCGATTTCCTTCCCTTTTCTGGTCATCGTTTTGTCGTTCGTCAGAAACAGGTTCCGCGCCAACTGCATGGTAATCGTACTTCCGCCCTGCACGTAGGCACCTTCCTTGATATCCACCCAGATTGCTCGACTCAATCCAATCGGGTCAACCCCTGGATGCTGCATAAACCGATGATCCTCTATCGCAACGAACGCCTTCCACACATGGTCGGGCATTTCGTCCAGCTTTACATAGCTATTGGATTGCTGTACAGCAGCCAGCTTTTTTTCGTCTATCCATATATTCCCTGTCCACGCAAGCACGATCGGCGCCAGAATGGCTGCCATTATAATCACGAGAAAACTGATACGCAGTCGTTTTTTCCAACGAACACCGAGATTCTTTATGCTCTTGGGCACGCTTGCCGCTTCATACAAGTCGGTGTTTCTTCCTAATGGGATTGGAAGGTGGTTCATGCTGCATTCCCCCTTGCCTTGCTTCTACTCACATTGTAGGGGATGCGCGCATTTCGTCCCATCGAATCCACTTACAGCAATCTTACAATTTCGTAAGACAAACCATTACGAATGCTGATTATGCTGTGCCTCCTGCTGCCGCAGCTCGATCCGTCTGATTTTACCGGAAGTCGTCTTCGGCAGTTCCTGTACAAATTCGATTTTGCGCGGGTATTTATACGGAGCCGTTAATTGCTTCACATGGTTTTGCAATTCCCCGATCAACTCTTCGGATGGCTCATTCCCTTTTTTCAGGATGACAAAGGCTTTTACCACATGACCACGCTCTGGATCTGGACTGGCAACCGCCGCACATTCCGCTACTGCCGCGTGCTTCACCAACGCATCCTCGACTTCAAACGGACCAATTGTATATCCACCTGAGATGATAATGTCGTCTGAACGTCCTTCGAACCAGATGTAGCCATCTTCGTCCATGCGACCTTGGTCACCGGTCACGTACCAGTCGCCGCGAAACGCTCTGGCTGTTCGCTGGGGATCATCCAGATAGCCTTTGAACAGCGCCACCATATGGCGATCAATGGCAATATCGCCCACTTTACCTACTGGCAGCTCCGCTCCTTCTTCGTCAATAATAGCGATCCTCACAACTGGCGATGGCTTGCCCATCGAACCTGGCCTCGGCTCCATGCCGACAAAGGTACCCACCAGCAAAGTGTTTTCTGTCTGTCCGTATCCGTCTCGCACGGTCAACTGGAATACGCGGCGGAATGTGTCGATCACTTCCCGATTGAGCGGTTCACCGGCGGAACATGCGGAGCGCAAAGCGGACAGCTTGTATTGTTCCAAATCCGTTACTTTTGCCATGATTCTATACTCGGTTGGCGTCGCACACAAAACAGAAACCGGATACTTTTGCAGAATTGTCAAATAATTTTCCGCAGAGAACTTTCCTTTATAGACAAACGCAGTCGCTCCCAGTCCTAACGTAGAGACAAACGGGCTCCAGATCCACTTGGCCCAACCAGGCCCAGCCGTTGCCCAAACGACGTCACCTTCACGAACGTCCAGCCACTGCGTAGCAGCCACAGCCAAATGCGCAAACGGCCAACCGTGAACGTGCATAACCCCTTTTGGTCCCCCAGTCGTCCCTGATGTATAAGACAGGAAGGCCAGCTCATCCGACTTCGTGTTGACTACCTCAAATTCTGTGTCCTGCCCTTGGAGCAATCCCTCAAGCGAAATCCACGCTTCTTTCTCTTCGCCAGTCGTGATGTAGTGTTGCAGTGTAGAACAGTTACCTCTCGTCAGATCAACCTCACTCATTGCTCCGGCGAAGCTGATCACAGCCTTGACTTTTGCATGATTGATCCGGTACTCGATATCTTTGGAACGCAGCATCTCAGACCCTGGCAATATCACTGCCCCCAGCTTCAGCAGTGCCAAATAAAGACCGTAAGCCAATGTTCCTCGGGAAACCAGGACGAGTACCCGATCCCCATGCTCGATTCCAATGGACCCGAGTCCATTTGCAATTTTATTTGAATATTGGCGCAAATCTTCGTACGTAAGGATACTTTCTTGACCTTGTTCATCTAGCTCCCAAACCGCTCGTCTCTCTGGATGTTTTTTCGCCCATTCGTCCACCTGGGCAGCGAAGTTATAGTTCACTGGCATGTTTAGTTCCATAGTCACATCTCCACCTTTTCTAAGAGTGATGAATAATAATTCGACATAACTATAATTCTTACCTTTTTCTTTCGACAAAAATGGGACAAAAAAAGGCCAACCTTTTGCATGGGGTTGACCTCCCTTCTTTATTCCTGTCATTCTACTTGCTCCGTGATCGTTGCAGCCTTCCCAGAACGCTGTTTTCTTTTTTCCCTCCACTCTTGAAAGCTGCCGACAATTCCGCTCGGAAAGCAGAGCACGACCAAAATATACAGCAAGCCAAGGAAGATGACCCATCTCTCGAATATGGGGTGAAGCTTCGCCAACTCAGTCAGCCCGTGATGCGCCAGCTCCACGATCCCCGACCCCAAAATAGAGCCAAATAGCGTTCCCAGCCCACCGATCATGCTCATTAACAGCGCATCCAGCGTCGTTTCAATCGAAAATACTTGCGTGTTTACGAATCGCAGCATGACCGCGTACAAGCCTCCACTAATTGCAGCAACCACTCCAGCGACAATGCTGACGATTACCTTATAATGAAGAATTTGATAGCCTAATGCTTCCGCGCGTTGTTCATTTTGACCGATTGCTTTCAATACTTTGCCGAGTGGAGAGCGCGTAAACGCCCGTAAGATGACGAACAGCATGACCATTAGGATCAGGCATACATAGTAAAAGGACAAACGATCACGAAATAGCTCAGGCACCGGGAAGGTGAAGCCATCGCCACCCATCGTCAGCGAGCGCCATTTTTCTGCCAACACGAATAGCAGTTGGGAAATCGCCAAGGTCAGCATCGCATAAAAATGACTTTTCAATCGCAAGGACAGCATCCCGATCACATAGCTGAGAATACCGGAGAGCACGATAGCAACGAGTACGCCAAGCAAGAAATAACTGATCGTCGCCTCAAAATTTTTCAGGAATAAAGATACAGAGTACGCACCTATTCCGAAAAACATACAGTGTCCGAACGAGACGATCCCCGTATAGCCGAGCAACAAATCAAAGCTCATCGCAAAAATCGCAAAGATAAAGATTTGGGTGAACAAGATGTACATGCTTCGCGAGTCAGAAAGAAACGGCAAAAGCGCCAAGGATAGAAAGACAAAAACAATAAAGCGATGGTTCAACAATCCGGATGTAGTCAACGCATGATCACCCCTTCGCTCCAAACAGGCCGGATGGTTTGATAAGCAGCACTGCCAGCATCAGCAGCATATTCACTGCCAGTGAAAGCTCTGGAACGAAGTAAGCCATAAACGAGCCAAGCACCCCTACTAAAAGCGCCGCAATCATAGAGCCTTGAACGCTTCCCATCCCTCCGACAATGACGACAATGAATGCCAGAATCGCATACTGCATACCCATTTCCGCAAAAATAACCCCCGAATACGGTGCCAGCAGACTTCCTCCGAGCGCGGCCATGCCTGCCCCCAGCAAAAAGACGAAAGTAAACACTCGTTTAATATTGATGCCAAGTGCCTGCACCATTTCCTTATCGATGACGCCCGCTCGGACGATTAAGCCTAGTCTGGTTCGCGTCAATAACAGGTGCAACCCGACGTACACAACTATTCCCACTGCGATGACGAACAAGCGATATGTGATCAATATGATGTCGCCAAGTTCGATGCTCCCTTGCAAATAATCTGGTAATATCGCCCGAATGGGATTGGGGCTCCAAAATACCTTGAGCAGTTCACTTATTACGAGCATCCCGCCCAATGTTACAAGCAGTTGCTGAATGTGATCACCGTACACGGGACGGATCAGCACGCGCTCTAACACGAAGCCAAGCAGCATCCCGATGACAACAGCCCCTACGATGGCCAGAAGAAAGCTATCCGTCAATCCGAAAAGCCATACACCAGCAAAAGCTCCCCAGGCAAACAAACCACCGTGAGCAAAGTTCAATACACTCATTAAGCCAAAGATCAACGTGAGCCCGGAAGCGAGCAAGAAAATGAGTGTGCCTGTCGCCAGTCCATTTACAAGCAAATTAGTCGCGACATCCATTTCATCTTCCCCCTCCCTGTTATGCGCTCAGGCAATGCCCAAATACTTTTGTCTTGTATCTGCATCATCCTTCAACTCCTGCATCGCGCCACCGCGGACAATTTTCCCTTCATCCATCAAGTAGTACTGCTCGCCGATCATGCTCGCCATCATAAAGTTTTGCTCAACTAAAAGCACGGTCGTTTTCTGCTTCATCGAATCGATGTGGAACATGAGCTTTTCAACCATGATGGGCGCCAGTCCCTTACTCGGCTCGTCAATTAACAAGAGTCCGTTGCTGTTCACATAAGCTCGTGCAATCGCCAGCATTTGCTTTTGACCACCGCTTAAGTGCCCACTTTTCTTTTTCCAGTAGTGACGCAGGTCAGGAAATAGATCCAGCATCCACGCGAGCTTTTCTTTTTGTTCGTCGTCATTCTTTTGCATGGCAAGCCGGAACGTCTCTTCTACCGTAAAATCATGAAAAATCCCTTGATTCTCGGGCACATAGCCAATCCCCTTACGCGCAATGGAATAGGTCGGCAGATGTCCGATTTCTTCTCCTAGATAGCGGATTTGGCCATGACGGATCGGGGCTAGCCCCATGATGGAACGAAGCGTCGTTGTTTTGCCCGCTCCGTTTCGACCAAACAACACGGTAATACTGCCTGCTTGCACGGATAGCGAGACACCCTGCAAGATGTGAAACTGGTCGAGGTACGTTTCGATCTGATCAAGTTGCAGCATCATGCTTATACAACCCTCCCAAGTAGGCAGACTGCACCTGTTCATTTCGCATCATGTCAGTCGGTGTCCCCTCAGCCAATAGCTCTCCATGAAATAGAACGACCATGTGATCGGAGAGTGATTTGACCATGTCCATCTTGTGTTCAATTAGGATGATCGTGCACGAATGACTTTCCTTAATCGATTCGATCACCTTCAATACAGCGGGGACTTCCTCCAACGAAATCCCTGCCGTCGGTTCGTCGAGTAAGAGAACATCCGGACGCAGTCCAAGGAGCATGGCTAGCTCCAGCTTTCGTTTCTCCCCATGCGCCAGTAGGCTTGCCAGCACATCCGCCTTTTTTTCCAGCAATACCAGATGCAGCAATCGCTCGACTTCCTCAGCCTGTCGCATCTGATCTGGCTTGGAAATCCATAGACGAAACCGAACGCCCTGTGCCGCTTGCACTGCTAATCGAATATTTTCCCGCACCGTTAGCTTGGGAAATAGGTTTGTCAATTGAAACGAACGGCCAATACCCAATCTCGCTCGTGCTGCTGGGGGCAAGTGTGTAATATCTTGCCCCTTGTACTTGATCGTTCCTTGCGATGGAATAAGCTGCCCACTTAACAAGTTAAACAATGTCGTCTTTCCTGCTCCATTTGGTCCGATGATCGACGTAAATCGCTGCTTCGGTATTCGTAGCGAGACCTTGTTTATGACTGTTTGCTCCCCGAATGCTACGCTGAGGTCAACCGTTTCCAACAAGTAACCCATCACACACCTCCTCTACTTCTGGTTCCTGACAGGTGGTGCTGTCTCATCCATCGTCATTTCCCGGACGAGTACAGGCACAGGATGATCGACTCCGTCTTTTTTCTCCAATTTGATCGCATACAACGTTTGCAGTGCCTGATGATCCTCCGCCCGGAACTGCATCTGGCCCTTCGGCGTATCAAAGGTCATGCCCTCCATCGTAGCAATCAGCTTTTCCGAATTTGTATCGGCGTTGGTCTTTTTCAGTGCTTCCACAATCGCTACGGCTGCCGTCATCCCACCTGCCGTAAATAAATCTGGAATCTCGCCATGAAAACGCTTCTTGTGTTCATCGATGAGCCAGTCGTTCATTTTCGTTTTCGGAAGCGAATGGTAATACACCGAGAAACCTTCCATCCCGATCATTGCCTCCATCGTTTTCAAGGCAGCGATATCAGGTGCTCCCGTAGATACCTTGATGCCTTTTTGCTGAACTTGCATATCTTGAAGCTGTTTCCACGGGGAGTTCGAGCCTGCCCACGTGATGAACACATATTCGGGTTTGGCGCTGATGATTTTTTGGATGTTGGCTGTAAAATCAGTCGTGTTCGTGTCCACGTATTGCTCTTCGATGATGACAGCCCCTAATTTTTCAGCCGCGGTCTTAAAGGCTTCGATCCCTTCTCGACCGTAGGCGCTGTCTTGGGCCATCGTCGCGATCTTCGTTCCTTTGGAAGCAATCGCCGCAGCACCAGCAACTGCGTCCTGCGAAGAATTTCGACCTGTGCGGAAAATGTATTTGTTCCAGTTTTTCCCGGTGATACTATCTGCTACAGCCGGTTCTACAACCATGACTTTTTTGTACTCCTCTGCCAGGGGAAGGACAGCTAGCGTATCGCCTGAACTCGAGGAGCCTACGAGAAAATCTACCTTGTCCGTCTCCAAAAGCTTCGTCGCTTTTTGGACGGCAACATCCGGCTTCGTCTCCGTATCTTCCACGACAAACTCGATCTTTTTGCCAGCGATCTCTCGCTTGCCCTCTGTTGCATAATCGAGTCCGAGCTCAAAACCCCTTGCCGTCTGCTTACCGTAGCTCTCCAATGGCCCCGTAAGGGAAGCGAGTACGCCTACCTTGATCGTATTACTACCAGATGAAGCGCTTTCATTTTGACTGCAACCAACAACAAGCACGACTGACATCGCTAGCGGGAGCAACATTTTCCATCCTCTTTTTTTCACGTCCGTTCCTCCTCAAGAGTCAAAATGTTCATTGCGATTCGGCTAACCATTCCAGTACCGTTGCAGCCCACGTATAGCCAGTTCCAGCACTGACAGCTACGACAATATCCCCTGGAGCCAGACGTCCCTCTTGCTGTGCGACATGTAGTCCAATACACGGGTCGAGTGCAGACAAATGCCCGTAATGATCGAGATAGACAGCCTGCTCCTCGCTAAGTTGCAAACGTTCCAACAGCTCCAAGAACATCGAACGCTTTGTGTGCAAAGGAAGCAGCAGCTTCAAATCCTGCAAGGAACGGTTGCTTTTTGCCAATGCCTGCTCTACTACATGGACAAAGTTCGGTATCGAGATGGGATCAAGTCGTTCTTTCATATCGACCGGATTCGGTACATCGATGTAGTGGAGTCTGTTTTCCACCGTTTCATGACTAGGTTGGTGCCTCGAGCCGCCTGCAGGAACCCTTATATCATCGTGGAAAGAACCATCGGTAATGACACAACTGTGGAGAATTTTGCTCTTTGTCGCACCACGCTTTACGAGAGCCGCTGTCCCCCCATCTGCAAAATTAAACATGAAGCGTGAGCGAGGATTGTCGTAATCGACGATTTGTGATTCTTTACAGCCAGCAACCAGCAAGATGTTTTCAATCGATGCATCTGCCGTCAGCATATCTTTGGCAACCTTCAAGGCGATTGGAAAGCACGAGCTGACGTTCATCATCTCGAAGCCGTATGCGTTTGTCGCTTTAAGTTCGTATGTAATCTTCGGTGCGCTGGACCATACATAGTAATCTTTGTGCGGACTGCCGAAGTAAATAATCACGTCAATCTCAGATGGATCGATCACCGATTCGGTTAGCTGTTGGGCAGCGAGCACAGCGAGGTCTGATGCATGAAGGGTATCATCTGCGACATGCTTTTGATAAAGACCGAATTTTTCGATAATAACTCGTGTAGGGATTCCTGTCTTTTCAGCCAATCGCTCAGCGGTTTCTACTCCCTCTGGAAAAAATACGGACGTCGCTTCCACTCCGATGGTCTGCTCGTGAATCGTATTTGCATCAAGATGATTCATACTTTCGCTCCTTCCCTCGGTACGAGCATCGTCGCTGTTCCAGTCAGAACTACTTTTCTATGTTGATTCACACATTCCGTAAGCAAGCGGATTATACCCCGCTCTTCCTGATATTCCAACACGGTGGCGGTCGCAGTGATCGTGTCTCCAATTAATACCGGAGCCGTAAACTGAATGGTTTGCTCCTTGTAAATGGAACCGATGCCAGGCAACTGCATCCCGAGCAATCTGGACAACATACTCGCCGTCAACAGTCCATGTGAGATACGCTGTCCAAACCGCGTGTCTTTTGCGTACTGTTGGTCGATGTGCACCGGATTGTAATCCCCACTCATTCCCGCAAATAGGACGATATCTGTTTCCGTAATCGTTCTGCTAAAAGATGCTTGCTCTCCTATTGCAAATCTCGCCATGTGAATCACCTCATTGCGTAATGGAATCGCTCTTCAATCTGGTCAATGCTTGCTTGATGATTTTCCCTGTTGCATTGCGTGGCAGCTCGGTTAAAAACACGAATGACTTCGGGATTTTATACTTCGCCAGTCTTTGCTCACAATGTGCTTTGATGTGTGCTTCTGTGATGACTGCACCTGATTTGGGCACGATAAACGCCTTCGCGACCTCTCCCCATTTTTCATCGGGTATACCGACGACTGCGGCTTCCTGAACGCCATCCAGCTCGCTGATGACCTGCTCCAGCTCCAACGGATAAATGTTCTCCCCGCCTGAGATAATCATATCTTTGCGCCTACCTACGATATAGGCGAACCCTTCTTCATCAAAACGCGCCAAATCCCCTGTGTACAGCCAGCCATCCCGGATGGTCTTGGCTGTTTCTTCTGGTCTGTTCCAGTATTCTTTCATCACATTCGGACCTTTGACGAGCAGTTCTCCGATTTCGCCCTGACCCACGTCTTTTCCGTCATCCGAGATCAGGCGGACTTCACAAAACATAACGGGCTTTCCGATTGAACCGGCTTTTCTTTTTGCATCTTCCTTCGCAATCATAAACACGGTGGGTGATGTTTCTGTCAGGCCGTATCCTTGTCCAAAAGGGAGGCCTCGCTCCTGAAAGTGCTGGATGAGTTCCATGGGGCATGGAGCGCCGCCGTTGTAAAACCAACGGACGGAATCGAATGATGTGGTAGCAAATACGGGACTTTGACGAATGGCTTCATGAATGGCGGGCACACCCATCACGATGGTGACTCGGTGTGTTTCCATTAATTGAATCGCTTTATCAGGGTCGAACTTCCCGGCGATAACGACGCGACCGCCAGCAAGCCATGTTGGGAAGGCAAACAGTCCGATTCCCCCGATATGAAAGAGTGGCAACAAGACAATCGAGCAGTCTTCTGAGGTGAGATCAAGCGCGGCTACATTGTGTACGGCGTTCCAAAACATATTTTCTTGGGTGAGCACCGCTCCCTTGGGCTTACCTGTCGTTCCTGATGTATAGCAAATGATGTATGGATCATCTCCACTGCCGTCATCTGCCTCGGTCCTACTGTTCTGGGATGACTCACTCGGGCCATCCTGGCTACAAGGGAGCTCTCCCGGTTCCAGCCATATCATGTGCTCAACACTGGCTTTCGCCTTAATCAGCTCAACGGTGGCACCAAACTCGGGCTGGGCACATAACACGCGGATACCACTATCCTCAAACTGATAGTCTAATTCGGCAGGGGTCAAGCGGATATTAAAGGGGACGGCAATCGCACCGAGTTTGGCGATGGCAAACAGCAAGAGCACATACTCCAAACTGTTCTGGGACAAAATGCCGATCCTGTCTCCCTTTTTGACCTGTAGCTCATGTCGTAAATAGTTGGCAAGACGTTGGATCTGCTCATTCATTTGCTGATACGTAAGTGATTGATCGTTGGCAATCACTGCGATCCGCGTCGGAGTGATTCGGGCTCGCTTTTCAATCCAATAAGCAATTCCGTGCATGAACTCTACTCCTTTGCTATAAAATGGATCGGTTACGGCTTGGCAGCAATCCCTTTCATAATCATCGACATGGCCGTTTCTAACACCTCTTCCGGTACGTCTTCATTTTCCCAGTAAACCCAACGCATCCCGATGAATTGTCCGATCGACATGAGGCAATAAGCTAGCGTCTCATGATCCATCTCCCGAAACGCACCTTCGTTCATGGCGTTCTTCAGACTTCGTACGTACCCCGCTGCCAATTTGGCGTAATACCAGCGATACAGCTCCTGATCGACGAGGGCAGCCTGTTGAATAATGCTGTACATGTTGCGATGATGTTTAATCCAACGAAAAAAGGCCAGAAATCCCAGGCGCAAATTCTCTTCTTGTGTGGTCGCACCCATGATCGCTTCTTTGATCGTTGAGCGAAGCTCTCTGCTGAGCTGCCTGATCAATTCATCATAAATCGCTTTCTTTGACTCAAAATAATTGTAAAACGTTCCTTGGGACACCTGTGCATGCTGTGTGATCAAGACGATGGACGCATCATAATAGCCCAGCTCACCAAACACATGCTCTGCGGCATCCAGTATTTTTTTGCGGGTCTCCTGTCCTTTCTTGGTTAAAACAGGGGTAGGTAGAGTATTTTCTGACACCTGAATCACCTCTCAGTTTTTATTATATGTACAATTCGAAATATTACAACATATTTCTCGATGTTCATTTTCAGCGAACGGAAATCGGTATGATTCCCTTACCCTATTGGCAGAAATTGACGCGAAACGATCTGGGTGAACAAACGTCATATATATTACAAAAGCTCCCATGCGAATGCACGAGAGCTGAAATGGATTTGCTGCTTAAATGACGCGCTTGATTTTAACTGTGCGCTTTTCCCAGTTCGTACCATCGTACTTGGAATAAGTCACACCAGGACTACCGTACGTGTGCAGGATTTTCCCATCCCCTGCATAAATAGCTACGTGTGTAATTCGATCAGAAGAACTGGTTACCGATGCCTTCATGAAGATCAGATCACCTTTTTGCAGATTGCTCTTGGAAACAGATTTCCCCACAGTAGATTGCTGGCGGGAATCGCGCGGCAATGTAATGCCCGCTTCTTTAAACACGCGTTGTGTAAAGGAAGAGCAATCGAATGTTTTGGTCGTACTGCTGCTAGACCCGTATTTGTATTTTGTGCCCATATACTTTTCGCCATTTTTAATGACTTGGTCGGCAATATTGCTTACCGGCTTTTCTGGCTTGCTAGGCGTATTCTCTGAGGAATTGCTATCAATAACACGACGAGCCCCTACAAATTTGTTGCTGTACTCCGAATATTTTTTTACAACTACTTCGTCTTCCCCTTTCGAAGAATACACGAATTGATCACTGCCTATGTATATTCCCATAAAGGTTGGGCTGCCGCTTCCGCTAGATGCGAAGAACACCAAATCTCCTGGCGCCACGCTTTTTTCGGATACTTTCGTCCCAGTCTTGTACAGGCTAGAGATTGTGCTCCCGATGGAAATCCCTACTTGTTTGTAAGCATACGTAGCCAGCTCCGCTGATCCGAATTGCTTCGGTCCCTTTGCTTTGTACTCGTAATCCTTCCCAATCAAAGAAGTAGCAATATTTGCAACCTCAGACTGTTTTGAATCTTGTGTCTTAGCGGCCACTACTCCAGCTTGACCACCCATTAACAGGGACGTACTCAGCATGACTGCTACTGTTGACTTCATTACCCAATCTCGTTTCGTCACTTTCTTTTCCTCCATGTCATGTTGTGGCACCCGTCTTGGGTACATGGACAGAATAGCGCAGGAGGAAACAGGAGGATAAGACCGTAAAATTTTCCAATGATGGAATTGGTAGCATGGGACTAGTCAGAAAACAAGGTGTAATGTAGGCGGTTGCTACTTCTTAGTTCCATGGAACCATAAAAGTTACAAAACGGTATCAAAGATGATTTTCTTCGCAAAAACCCGCTATATTGCTGGCCCGAACTCAAAACAAAAACCATCTTCTGCATGTTTCTGTCAGAAGATGGTTCTCCATTTGTACCTATTTCATGTTCGCCGTAAACTGTCCCCAAGTCTCTTCTCCCCACTTGAGAGTCAGGACATCTCCATCCGTAACAGGGCCTACCCCCGCTGGCGTACCCGTGTAAATGATATCCCCTTGATTCAGACCTAGATTTTCAGAAATATAGGCCATAATGGTTTGCAAATCAAATATCACATCACGCAGATTGCCGCGTTGCACTTGCTCTCCATTTTTCAGCAAGGAAAAATCCGTTTGGTGCAGCTCATGGATACCAGGGAAAGGATGAAACGGCGTCAAAATTGCTGAATTTTTAAACCCTTTTGCCAACAACCATGGATGCCCTGCTTTCTTCAGCTCGCTCTGAACATCCCGCAAAGTAAAGTCGATTCCGAGTGCTATTTTGTCAATCATCTCGTCTAGTGTAACCCCAGCCTCATACGGTCTCGCGATGTGAATCACAAGCTCCGCCTCATAATGGAGCTCTCCACGAGATGCCGGAAGCTCAATCGCCTCGCCATTTGCCATTGCAAGCGCATGTGTTGGCTTATCAAAGATCATTGGCTTGGTTGGCACATCGTTCCCCAACTCCGCTGCATGCAATCGATAGTTACGCCCGATACAGTAAATATTTTTGACTGACTCCATTTTGTCCTCTCCTTTGGTGGCTGTCTCTTTTTTCACTATATCATGGCTGCACGGCGTATTACAGCTTGTCTTGTTCGTCCTCTTCCACACAGTAGTTTCGATAGCCAGGCCAAAGACGGGCATTTCCTCGTGCTTCTACTTCAATCACGGTATCACAAATAGATTCCAATGCACTCTCCAGGTCCATCTCTTGCTCAGAGCTCCAGGAAAATTCGTAATGGAACATCACTTGCTGCTCTGTCGCTTCGGAGAGAACAAACGCAAACTGCTGCTGTTGTTCCACAACATGCTTTCTGGCTTCAACCGTCGCTTCTACCGAGAACAAACCATCCCATTCAGCTACCATATATGTAGAAGTCACATCAATCCACAGGGAGGGAGTATCATTCGTCCTGCGAAAAATAACAGAGTCCTCCCGATAAAAGCCGTAGCCAGAGGGCAGCGCACCTGAGAGCTTGAACGGGATTCCTACCGGCAAATCCTGTGGCTTCAATGCGTGGACGAGTCTCCCAGGCAAAAGATAGTAACCGTCCTGCTGGCGATCTAACCGTTCTCCCATGACGAGAACCTCTTGATTGTGTGAATCACCTGTCACCTGAACGAACATCACGGCACCTCCCTCTCCATACAGTATGGTCAGGAATGCATGACTCAAAACGAAACAGCCATCCATTTTTTTCCTGACGAAATGCCGAAAAAAACGGGGTTCATCCATAGGATGCCCCCTTTATTCCTGCTAAGCTACGCACGTATGATCGCAATCACAACATGTTCGTCATCGTATGATTTTGCCTTGATTTTCACAGGGAAATCATACAAGTTGGTGAATTTAAAATCCTTATAACCATAGGCTACTGTGGCATCTTGACCCAGAGGTACGTATCCCACTGATTTGCTGTGGTTATGCCGTTCCACCATGATCATCCCCGCTTCAGCAGCGGCATTGTAAAGCGTGCTGGAAACCTGACAAATCCCGCCTCCATAGTCATCAGCGAGCTGGCCATTCTGAATAACACCGGCCTTTTGCCAACCATCCTCAGACAAATTCGAATTTCCCACTATTTCATTGAAAGAAAACACCTGTTGCGGCTTGATTTTTTCATTATGAATCTTGCTCAGTGCTTGCTTGATGTTATGTTTACGCGCATCTGTGCTGTTTTTCATCGAAGAGTAATAAAACCCGAGAACCTCCTCTTCCTTGAGGTCCATCTTCTCCACATACTTTTCCTGTAACTTTTCCTGCAAGTCGATAGCAGGAGATAACGGGTCTACTTGTAACGCCATTGCATGCTCAGGCGCGTAGTTCATACCTAGTGAGAACACAAGTGCCACTGTCGCTATCGTGATCGGCCACTGCCGAACTTTCTTCATTTCTACTTCCTCTCCCACATTTGTTGATCGATTTATATATAGCCTGTCATTGTTATTACACCTTGCCACTAACAATGTAACGTATGGGAAAAGCGACAATCAACCTGCAAATGTTGGGCTTTTTGGCCTACAGCAGTTCTACTCGTCGTCCTCATCGATAACCCCAAGAGCTTTGTTCTTTTCTTTAAAGCGCTGGTTATGGGAAGAAACATAGGCCATCCGATCTGCTACCGGGTCTATGTGTAATTTGGCACTGTTTACAGCCACAGCAGCATCTGTGAATGCTCCCGCGATCAGCGTAATTTTGCTGTCAAAGCTCGCAAAATCTCCCGCCGCAAAAATCCCTGGCAGATTCGTTGCCAGACGAGGACTGACAAACACGTTCCACTCATCCATGTCCAAGCCCCACTCTTTTATCCCGGTGAAATCGGCCTTCAATCCGTGATTGACGATGATGGCGTCTACATCGATTTGCTCTGTCTCGTCTGTCTCCAAATGACGTATCGTCACTTTATCGATCGTTTCTTTGTCTGAGCTTTGCAATTGCGTGACCGCATATGGGGTGCGAACGATCGCAGATGACTCTTTCATGCGCTTTACATTCCGCTCATGTCCACCAAATACATCACGGCGATGCACGACAGTTACGGACGCTGCGATTTGCACCAGTTCGTTTGCCCAATCGACCGCGGAGTCCCCGCCCCCTGAGATGAGGACGTGCTTCCCACGGAATGGCTCCAATTCCTGCACCGTATAATGAAGATTTGTCACCTCGTAGCGCTCGGCTCCCTCGATCTCCAGCTTTGCCATTTTCAAAATGCCTCGGCCCAAAGCCAATATGATCGTGCGAGTCCAATGTCGTCTCCCCGATTTTGCAACGAGTATGTACGTGCCATCTTCTTGTGGCTCCAGTCCAATAATCGCCTCGCCTAGCACGATGGTGGGATCAAATGTCTTTGCTTGCTCCACCAGATTGGCAACCAGCTTTTCACATAGTTGTGGGGGTACACCGCCCACATCCCAGATCATTTTTTCTGGATAGATCAACATTCGTCCACCGAGCTCTTCTTTCGCTTCAATGAGTTTCGTCTTCATATCGCGCATTCCGCTATAAAAGGCAGCGTACATCCCCGCAGGGCCACCGCCAATAATGGTTACATCAAACAGCTCCAACTGTTTTGCCACAACTACCCCTCCACCGTCTCTCATGTTTGTTTATGAATCATCAATAACATTATTGAAAATGAGATTCATTATCACATTGTGATTGTAATGGAAAATGGAGGAGGATTCAATATTCAAGAAAAAATAAAAAAAGGCTCGTAATTAGCTTCATCAGCCAATTTACGAACCTGTTGTCTACCATATGGTGCGGTCGAGAGGACTTGAACCTCCACGGTGTTGCCACCACTAGAACCTGAATCTAGCGCGTCTGCCAATTCCGCCACGACCGCATAAAAATGGTGCCGGCAATAGGACTTGAACCCACAACCCCCTGATTACAAGTCAGGTGCTCTACCAATTGAGCTATACCGGCACATTACGAGAAACTATGTAATTCGCACATTCTAGTGAAAGAATGGCGGAGCTGACGGGACTCGAACCCGCGACCTCCGGTGTGACAGACCGGCGTGAACTCCAACTTCACCACAGCTCCATGTGGTTTTGTCTCCTGCTTGCAGCGACTTCTGTAATATAGCACGTTCCTATCTCTTGATGCAATAGTTTTTAAAAAATAAAATAAAGATTATTTTTTTCATAGATTTACCAAGCAAAATCCGCTAGAATTTTAGCTAGATATGCAGATTTTAGTAGATTGGTGGAGACGATGACATGAAAAAGACTTCAAGGCTACTCACCTTCCTCGCGCTCTTCACTCTGCTGCCTACTGCTGCCCATGCATCCTCATCGGCATATGTGGTATCAGCAGGTGATACGCTGAGCAAGATCGCTCGCGAGCATCAAGTAACGGTGGATCAAATCATTCAATGGAACCAACTGAACGATGATAGATTGTCAATTGGACAAACTTTGTCAATTCATGGTGCAAGCACTTCTGGCTCCATTGCGACTGACCTTCCTTCTGATGTAGCTGTCGATCAGAATGACAACGCTACCAGTGAGTCGAAAGAACTAACCGCTGGTGAAAAAGCCCGTGTCACTGGTGATGTGCTGAATGTGCGTAAAAAGCCTTCGACTGACGCAAAAGTATTAGGCAAGCTAAGAATCGGTTCCATTGTAGAAGTCGTAGAAACGGGTAGTGAATGGACGAAAATTGAATTCGAAGATCGTGAAGCATACGTTGCTACAGAGTTCCTAAGTCCAAACCTCACTTCTACCGTTTCGCTGCCTGCCGAGATAAATGAAGAAGATCTGGGTCGTATGAAGGAAATTTTTGAGCCATTGCTCAATACACCATACGTCTTAGGCGGAACTACTCCGAATGGCTTTGATTGTAGTGGCTTTACTTCATACGTTTTTGAACAGCTTGGGGTTACACTTCCGCGCACTTCTGAAGATCAATTCCGTGGCGGTCAAGAAGTATCACTGGATCAAGCACAACCTGGTGACCTCTTGTTCTACGATGCGCTTGGAAAAGGACGCGTGTCCCACGTAGCGATCTATCTGGGTAATGGAGCAATCGTACATGCGAATGGCGAAGATGTTCGCTATGGCAAAGTAGAATACATGCATAAGCTCTACCCGTTTTACGGAGTGAAGCGTTACGCTAATTTCCAGTAAGCTTTCCTACACATAAAAGCAAACAAACAGCCCTCTCTGCCTTTACAGCAGTTCGAGGGCTGTTTGTGTTTCTGTTTGCTTAATGTATTTCGGTATTATGGGCCTGCTGTTGCTGTTGTTGTTGCCCCCCGATTTCGATTTTGCCCAACGCTTGCTTCATTTTGTCGAGCTGAAGCTGATAATCACGAACGACTACAGTAAGAACACTGACAGATTCCTTGAAATCCGGCTCGCTGCTTACTCTGTCTATGGCTCTATGTAAATGCAGCATCTTGTTCTCCGTTTCCCGTAATAGGTCGAGTAACTGCAATCCGTTTACCACGTAATCACCTCATCTGTTTTTTCTTACTTTCTCCTTCCCCTCCGTTCCCTATGCGTACAAAAACGCTTTGCATCATGAATAAAAAACGTCCGCTAACAACATAGCGGACGTTCCTTTTATATTAGTTCAGTCGTGCAGACGCGAGCTCAACGAACTTGTCGATATCTTTTGCAACCAAAGAGAGTGAATTCCGCCAGAAATCGACTGAGCGTACATCAACATCCATAATGGCTGCTACATCTGCCACACTCATTTTGCCTGTTACAGACAAGAGCTTGTCGTACTGCTCAACAAAAGCTTCCCCGCGCTTGAGATACTCTGCGTACAATCCTTTCGCGAACAGAAGCCCAAAAGCATACGGGAAGTTGTAGAAATTGTAATCCGCGCTATAATAGTGCGGTTTACATACCCACATGTACGGGTGTAGGGCTGCCGGGTCCAAACCATCCCCGTAAGCGTCCTTTTGCGCTTGCAGCATTAGTTCGTTCAATGTGGAAACAGACAAGGCACCTTCTGTTCTGCGCTCAAATACAGCCGTCTCGAACAAGTAACGGCTATAAATATCGACGATCACCTGACTTGCTCCACTAATATCATTTTCCAAAATCGCAAATGCTTCCTCGGAGGTCGCCTGTTCAAGCGCTGCATTGGCAATGATGGTTTCACACAAAATGGACGCGGTTTCGGCGATTGGCATCGGGTATTCGCTATTCAAGAATGCTTCGTTTACGAGACATTCTCCGTGATAGCCATGTCCCAATTCATGTGCCATTGTGCTCACATCGCTGTAGCTACCAGTGTAGTTGGACATGATTCTGCTCTCCCCTACGATGTGCAGGTTGTAGCAGAATGCCCCTCCACGCTTGCCTTCACGAATCTCACCATCAATCCACTGATTGTCATATGCTCGTGCTGCATAGTTGGCGAGCTTTTCGCTAAAGCTACCAAAGTGCTTCACGATGAAGTCGCGGGATTCCTCATACGAGAACCGCATGTCTGCCTCGCCCACTGGCGCAAACAAATCATAAAACGGCAACTGAGCACTCTCATGACCGAGCAGCCTCGCCTTTGTACGGAAGTATTGATGGAAGGATGGCAGGCTCTCACGCATCGCCTGAAGCATCGCTTCGAGCGTCTCGCGGTCCATGCGGGAGTCTTGTAACGTCTTATCCAGCGGCGATTCATAGCCTCTGAGCTTCGCTACGGTAATAACCTCGCCCTTAATTCCATTCAAGCTGGCAGCAGCGGCTTCAACGATTTTTTTGTAAGCGACAAGCTCCGCCTCGTATGCCGTTTTGCGAAGCTGCGGATCTTTTTCGTTCGCCATGTTCCGCACCACTGGCAATGGAAGCTGCTTGTGCTCCCCATCGACTGTAATGTCTACCAGCAAAGTGGAAGTCAACATTTCATGGAGCTTTGTCCATGCATTTGACCCTGTATTTTTCATTTTTGCCAGGACGATTTCTTCTTTTTCGCTCAACATGTATTTGCTCTTGTCTGACATTTCTGTCAACATAAAGCGATGTGTTTCTAACAGCTCCGATTGGCTAATCAACTGGTCCAGGTTGCTCAACGATCCTAGCCATTTTTGGAATTGCACGCCTGGTTCAACTAGTTCCACAGCCTGATTCTGTACTTTTTCAATCGCGAGCAGGGCTACTTCATTCTTGGCATCTACGCTAGCAGTCAGCTCTCCGTAGGCGTACAAGCGGAATTGCGTTTGCAGAACGGAGGTCATCATCGTGATGTATGTCTCCATCTTCGCTACTGCATCTTCTGAAGATTGCAAGTTTTGCGCTGCCCAGCTTTTGATCTCTTCTGTTTCCCGTACGAACTTCTCCCAATCTTGTTTCCATTCTGGTGCATCAAACGAGGAATACAAGACATCCAATTTCCAGCGCATATTCATGGGCACGCGCCTCCTTTTCGCTTATGTAACAAGCCTATTGTAAAAAAATTTAGATGGATTCTGCAAGTTTTTACTAAGAAAACTTCTTTTGCGAGAATAAAAAGACTCTGCCGCTAGCTTAAGCAGAGTTCTTTTGTAGGCGATCAAGCTCTTACTGGCTGCGTCAAAAACGTTAATGCAGACAAGGCAAAAAGCTGGGTGGATTCTACCAATTGGTCAATTGTTACGTACTCATCTGCATGATGAGGGATGTGGCGATCGCCTGCGCCTGTCGTCAAAATTGGAATACCTGCCTTGTGCAGGAAGGTTCCATCTGTCGCTCCTGGAACGCCATTATATACGGGTTCTTTTTTCGTGATTTCCCGATAGGCGCTCGCGACAGCGGTCACGACTTCTTCCTTAATGCCAGTCAACGTCCAAGGACGCTCTTCGATGACTTCCAAGGTGGCTTTGAACTTGTCATCTTCTTTGCTTAATCCTTCTAATATCGCACTGATTTCTTTGTACAGCTCTTGGTGGTCCTGCCCGGGTACCGTGCGAATGTCAAGTGTAGTCATGCATTGATCCGGCACTACGTTAATTTGGGCGTCTCCTTTGACCGGTGCCTGCAAAATAGTCGGAGTAATACTCGGCCACCCCAACATCGGGTGCTCTCCCAGGCGAGCCATTTCCTTGCGCTCCAGCTCCTCTAATGCAACTATAGCGCGTGCCATCCTTGTGTTCGGATTGATTCCCGTCAGTGGCATGGCACCATGCGCCATTTTGCCAAACGTACGAAGGATGGCTCGCATCGCTCCTTTTTGCGTGATGCAGAGCTGATTTTCTTCCGGTTCACAGATGATCGCCGCATCGACATTGTTGGCCCAGCCGCGACGGATGAAATCTTTGATCCCGATCATCATGCTCTCCTCATCACAAGGGATGCACAGGAGGATTTTGCCTGTAAAAGACTGTTTGGATCGTTGGATAGCTTTGACGGCACATATCGCGGCAGCCAGATTTCCTTTTGTGTCACAGGAGCCACGCCCGTAGATACGTCCACCAGATATTGTCCCGCCAAAAGGATCGTAGCTCCAAGCATCCCGGTCCCCTTCTGTTACAACATCTGTATGGGCTTCGAACAAAAGCGTTTTGCCAGGCCTGCCCGAATCGTAAAAAGCGATGACATTCGGTCTGCCCGGAACAACCTCTTCATAGAAGACCTGCAAACCCATATTGCGAAGATACTCGGCGACAAATAGCGCGACCCGCTCTTCATTCGCTCCTGCCTGATCAGGGCGAAACACACTCGGAATTCTAACTAGCTCCTGCGTTAGGCGCACAACTTCCTGCTCGTCAACAAAGGATATTACCTGATTCATCCGACAATCCTCTCCTCTGCATCCAATTATGTTACACCTATTCCTGGAAGTAACTGCGATAAGATGGCAGTCCCCCTGCTTCCTCTGCGTGCTTAACCGCTTGGATAACGGCTTCTGCCAGCACATCTGCGGACAACGCACCCACCAGGTCTACACTCGCCTCTACTTCGCCTGTTGCTACTGCAAAGATCGTATCACCATCGTACATAGTGTGAATCGGACGGATCGTACGGGCAAGCCCGTCATGAGCCATTTGCGCTACTTTTTTTGCTTCTGCTTTTGACAAGCGGGCATTGCTCGCGACTACGGCAATCGTCGTGTTCGTACCTGGTGGGATCGGAGAAAAGGCTTGCTGGCGCATCATCTCCATGCTATCCCGAATGGTTCCCTGTTCATCTCTCGGCCCAGCTAGGATCGTCCCTGACTGCGGATCTGCGACATGACCGACCGCATTTACAGCGACGATTGCGCCTATGACAAGTCCATTGGGTAAAATCGCGGAAGCTGTGCCCAACCCGCTCTTCATCGCATTCGCAAATCCATTCAGCTTGCCTACTGACGCACCTGTACCAGCTCCGACGTTTCCTTGTGCTACTGTCTCACGGCTTGCCGCCTGTGCTGCCTCATAGCCCATATGACGATCCGGACGAACCCGATAGTCGCCTACAGCCAGGTCGAACAAGACTGCTGCTGGAACGATAGGAACGACGCCATAGCCAACATCTAGCCCGATGCCTTGTTCCTCCAAATACTGCATGACACCTGTAGCAGCATCCAAACCGTATGCACTGCCACCTGAGAGGCAAATCGCATGGACGACACTCACCAGATTGATAGGGTCCAAAAGGTCCGTCTCGCGGGTGCCCGGGGCAGAACCCCGGACATCCACGCCGCAGACAGACGGCTTTTCCAGCATAATCACACTGCATCCCGTTAATGTTTTTTCGTTTTGTGCATGCCCGACGAGAACGCCGGGTACGTCAACAATCGTTCCGGTCATTATAAGTCTCCTGAAATTTTCGATTTTTGTCTGCCCGCTGAGCCCAATTTCTTCCATGCCGCAACGACAGCCAATGTAACAATGACAGAAACAATTGCTTCTGGCAAACCGCTCGTGATTGCGACTGTTGTCGCTACACCAAGCGTCATGTATCCTCGAATAACGGCCATGCCCAGTACCAAAATCGTGTTTGTCATCGCCCCAATAAAGCCAGCGGCACCAATCGCCAAGTACTGATTGACGTTTTTCAAACCAACATAGGTCAAGTACGCAGTCACACCGATGAACAACCGTGGCAGGATGGCGACAAGAGGGTCTTTAAACAGCGGGACGGTGGCATTTAAGAAAGAAGAGACTCCAAATATAAGGCCAATGATCATACCAACGCCCCAGCCCTCCATTATGCCCCCGATAACAGCCGGGATGTGCATAATAGTGGCATTGCCCGCTGCTGTCGGAACCGGAATGTAGCCGAGACGTGTCACCCCGAGCAAAATCGCTATCGCGCCCAGAACGCCTGCAATGACAATCTTGCGAACGGTCAAGCCTTTTTCCATGCATACTCCTCCTTTTACGAGTTTTATGTGGAATGCCCTATTCGGGCGAGTTCCCGCTAGTCTCCCTTACCAAGGTATGGCGAGCATGACGGCAGAAATGACTATGCTTGCGATCAGCGCGACGTAATCCTTGCCTACTGCCTTGTATTGGGTGTATCTGGTCCGTGCGGCACCTGGTGTGTAGCATCTGGCTTCCATTGCCAAAATCAAATCTTCTGCTCTGGAGAGTGCCACATTAAACAGCGGGATGATGATGGGAAACATATCTTTTGTTCGCTGGATGATCCGCCACCATTCTCCTGTACCAAAA
The DNA here is from genome assembly GCF_001423865.2 of Brevibacillus sp. Leaf182. Classification (NCBI taxonomy): domain Bacteria; kingdom Bacillati; phylum Bacillota; class Bacilli; order Caryophanales; family Paenibacillaceae; genus Brevibacillus; species Brevibacillus sp. Leaf182. The sequence goes on from NZ_LMPN02000033.1 coordinate 145,595, forward strand.
TCTGCACCACGGGATGCTTGTGCTTTCATCATTTTTTCCATTTCCATCGCGAAGGTAGGTACAAAGCGCACAGCAATCGTAATGATCAATGCAAACGCGTGAACGGGAAACTTTACTTTTTCCAAAGGCCCCAGTAGTCGCTCCATGCCGTGCGTGAGTTCCGTCGTTGAAGTGCTGAGCGTAAGGACACTTGATAAGAAGATCACTTCTACAAAGCGCATAGCAGACACAATGACGAGGCGCACACTCTCACTCGTGATCGTAATGAAGCCGTATTTCAAATAAACGGTTCCGCCATTGACAACCTCCCCGTAAAAAAGCAACTGCATGATCGCCAAAATAATGATAAAGGGGATAGCCGGCTTGATCCCGGATATGCCGTAATGCAGGGGGATTTTCGAGATTTGAAACATCCAGATACAAATGGCTAGAGCAAACAGATTACCCACGTATGTATCGCAGATGGCAATGGCTAGGATGAGAATGACGAAGGCACCGAGCTTGAAACGAGGATCGAGACGATGAACGACCGAAGCAGTGGGTAAATATTGACCGATGGTAATATTGCGCGTCAATTCAAATTCTGCTGACATGTGGACCCCCTCCTTAGCGGTTCAACAGTTTCAAAATTTCCATCGCTGTCTCTTCGGGTAAAAAAGCGCTAGGATCGATGCTGTAGCCCTGTTCACGGAGTCTGTATAAAATATCAACCGATTCCGGTGTGCCGATATGATGCTGCCGCAGCAATTCCTGATTGCCAAAAATTTGTCGCGGTGTCCCTTCGCAGACTGATTTGCCGTTTGCCATGACGTAGACACGATCGGCAAGCTTGGCGACCTCTTCCATATTGTGTGAGACGAAAATAACTGTTAGCTTTTCTTCCCGATTGAGACGGCGGATGCGTTCCAATAGCTCAAGACGAGAGCGTGGGTCCAGCCCTGCTGTTGGCTCGTCGAGCACGAGAACCTTGGGCTGCAAGGAAAGGACGCCAGCCAATGCCACCTTGCGTTTCTGTCCGCCACTCAAGGCAAAAGTGGGACGGTCTTTCATCTCCTGAAACGAGAGGCCGACCAAGTCCATCGCCCACTGAACGCGTCGCCGCACTTCCTCTAAAGGCAGCCCCATCCGAAAAGGGCCGTAGGCTACATCATCACCGACCAGTTTTTCGAACAGTTGATCCTCCGGGTTTTGAAAAACGAGCCCCACTTGTCTGCGTAACGTACGAATATCGATCTTGGGTGAAGATACGTCCATTCCATTGATGATGACCGTACCGGATTGCGGGCGAATCAGTCCGTTAAAATGCTGGATTAACGTCGATTTCCCCGATCCGGTATGACCGATAATCGCCAAGCATTCGCCCTCTGCCACCTGTATGCTTACCTGGTCGAGAGCCCGCTGTTCGAGGGGTGTTCCCTGCATGTAGACATGAGATAGATTTTCTACGTTTACGATTGGTTGCGTCATGAACCACTCGCCTCCGCTTGCCTGACGTATAGACGATTAACCTCCGCGACAACTTCCTCATTGTGGATGAGATCAGGTGAAAATTCGCTATTTTCGGAGTGAACGAGATGAGCAATTCGGCTCGCGTCCGGAACATCCAGATGAAGCTCACGTAGTCTTTCCTGATGGGAAAACACTTCACGCGGAGTACCCTCCAACACGATCTTGCCGCCCTCCATCACGATGACGCGGTCTGCTTCTGCTACCTCTGACATGTGATGAGTCACGGTGACGATCGTCATTCCTTCGCGATGCAGCTTGCGAACGACTGCCAGTATATCCTGTCTACCGTAGCTGTCCAGCATACTCGTCGCTTCATCCATGACGAGGCATTGTGGCTTCATCGCCAATATCCCCGCAATGGCGATCCGTTGCTTTTGTCCGCCAGACAAATGATGAGGCGGTCGATGACGAAAGGCACTCATCCCTACTGCCTCTAGGGCAAAATCCACGCGTGTTTTCATCTCTTCCGCAGATGTCCCGATGTTCTCCAATCCGAAGGCCACATCGTCCTCTACAATCGTCGCGACAATCTGATTGTCCGGATGCTGAAAAACCATCCCGACACGGCTCCTCACTTCATGAATTCGCTGTTTTTCACGCGTGTTGATTCCGTTAACAATCACATCGCCATCGTTTGGAGTCAAAATTCCATTGAGATGCTTAGACAACGTTGACTTACCGGACCCATTATGACCGATGATGGCAACATACTCTCCTGGAAACACTTCTAGGGAGACATTTTGCAGAACAGGAATTTGTTGATCTTGGTTAACCTGATAGGCAAACGAGACATTTTCTACACGAATAATCGGTTGTGGTGTCATGCTCTCCCCTCGCCTCTTCGTAAAAAGTCGTATGTGCTGTGTCCTCCATAAATAAGCAACTACCATGCCAAATGAATATGTTTGAAATTTTCTGTAAATTAAACAAGTAACTGAGTAACTCTGTTGCAAACATGCATCGCTGATGTTGCACTTGCATCAATTTCTACTATCTTTCGTAGCGCTTCATTTTTCTCCACAGGGTGGACCGATCCATTCCCAAAATTTTCGCCGCCTCTCCCTTGTTTCCCTTCGTTTCCGCCAAAACCTTTCGGATGACTTCTGCTTCTCTCTCTTCTTGATCACGGTAAGATTGTCGCTGATACAGCTTCTTGGCAAAAAAAGCCGTGTCCTCCTTGCCAAGCACGTCATTCTTACAGAGCAAGACCATTCTTTCTACCACGTTGCGCAGTTCTCGTACATTGCCTGGCCAGTCATATTGTTTGAGAACGTGGAAAACGGCCTCCTCTACTTTCAGATGCCTTTTATTTTCCCGTTCCTTGATTTCTCCCATGATCGATGCCACCAATAGCGGAATATCTTCAATTCGTTCTCGCAAAGCAGGCAGCTCAAGCGTCAACACATTCAATCGGAAGTACAGGTCTGAGCGAAACTGCTTTTCCTCTACCAGTCGTTCCAAATCCCGATTCGTTGCCGCGATGATTCTCACATCGACAGGGACGATACGCTCCCCGCTGATTCTGCGCACTTTTTTCTCCTGCAAGATACGCAAGAGCAACGCCTGGATCGGGATCGACATCTCTCCGATTTCATCGAGAAACAGAGTCCCTCCGTGCGCCAATTCAAACAGCCCAGGCTTTCCGCCTTTGCGCGCGCCAGTAAATGCTCCTTCCTCGTATCCAAACAATTCGCTCTCCAATAAGTTGCCGGGGAGAGCCGCACAGTTAACCGGAATGAACGGCCCGGTTGCACGCTGGCTGCTCAAATGAATCCCTTGGGCAAACAGCTCCTTGCCAGTCCCGGACTCCCCCTGTATGAGAACCGTTGCATCTGTCCGTGCGAAAGTTTCCGCCCATTCCTTCGCTTCGCGGATTGCAGAAGAATCTCCAACGATATCCTCCAGGCGGAATTTGGCTTCCAAGCCGCTCTCCATGCTCTGCTTGCGAATGCGCATCTCCATTTTTTGAATGTCGGTGATCTCTTTAAAAGTGGACACAGCACCTACGATTTCACCCTCTACGACAATCGGCAAACGGTTGATGATAATTTGCCGATTCAGGATCGTCGCGATGTCCCCAATCTCTTTTTTCCCTGTTGCCAAAATTCTCAACATATCTGAATTGGGGATATAACGGGTAATTTTTTGTCCAACGATATTGCCTGGCAGGCCGAGTATTTCCATCGCATTTTTATTGACCCCGATAATAATGGAATCCCGATCGACCGCAATGATCCCGTCATGAGAAGCATCCAGAATCGCCTGCATGTGGATGTCATGGATCATTTGCCCGGCTCTCCTTCCTCGGCATGCTCAAGCATGACTGCTACTTCCGGTGCTCGTCTTCTTGCCCGACGCTTTTTTCGTTTCTTTTTCCGTAAAATGAAAATGGACAGGAGCATCAGCCCGAGGATGGCGAGCTCGATTGGTTGTGCTAGCTTTGCAGAAGTCCAGCCACTCATGCCCAGCAAGTGAAAGATGACGGCTATGTAGAGGAAGATCGACGCTAGATTTTGAGCTTTCACCTGTTTCACCTCTGTTTTTTCTGGTTAGAGAAAGAATGCGGCAATCACGTTATCGTTGATCCCACTCTTGGAGTAATAATGAACGGGCTTCCCTTGTTCTTTTGCATACGCAATTTCTTTGCTTGTGCTGCTTCCAATATAACCCTCTACATCGATGACAAAAATCTCGTCGGACAAATCGATTTTTCGAAAGTGAATGTCTGTGAGTAGATCTGCTTGCTTCTGTGATATCACAAAACCCTCACTCTGCTCGAAAAAGGCTACGCTCATCACGATGTTTCCTTGGAGAGTCAGATACGTATTCGCCTGCTCAAATTCCTTTTTGAATTTGGTAGACCCGCATAGGGTGATGATTTTCATTTTAATTCCCTCTTCATCTAGCTTGTATTTTTCGTAATAATCTGACTAGACTACTACGAAAAACTCCCATGGAGTCGTGAACAATGCTCCACAGGAGAGTTGGTTCTTGTTGTCTTGCGATTAGATCGGGAGTAGCTCCACCGTTTCTTTGCTCTCCAAGTCTTTCACCATGTCGAGCCATGCTTGTGGCTTTTGTGGAAGCACGGCGTAATAACGCTTCAAGAAGGTGACGATCAGATCCGCTTCGAGGGTCGTTTGCTCTTCGTTTGTCGGCATGAAGCCCAGATCGAGTCCGGATACCGCTTCGCCGTCATTTTGCCAGGACGGATGCACATACGCAAAGTTCGTACGCTTGTATCCCAGATGAGAGAGCACTTCCCGACGTACAAATGGGTCCATCGGCTTGATTCCGCCAAAGTTGTGTTCTTCCACACGGTACGGGTCGTAAATTTCTGCAAACATTCCGTACAGCTCCTTGCCGTTTTCAGCAGCCAAAGCGAGTAGGTCCTTTTGACGCTCTCTGGCGAGGAATCGTCCCACTCCGAGTCCTTCTCGGCCGATAATCGTGAAGTCTGTCATGGCTACGTTCATGTCCGTGTAATAACGGTATTCGGTAGCCCCCACAACTTCTCCTTCGTGTACAGCTACAAATACGCGAATGCCCGGATCTTCCAGCGGTTCTTTCCACAGATCGTACTCCAATACTTCCTCAGGTGGGAAAACCTCTTGCATCAAACGGTGCATTTTCGCAAACAGCGGATTGTCGATATGTTGAATACGTACGAATTCCATCAGTCAAATCCCCTCTCGATCGATTATGTCGGATAAACCCTAGAGATGCTGCTGAAATGGATTTTTCCATTCCATGAGTGTCGCGTAGTTGCGAGATTCCTCATCTTCCAAATAATTCGCCACGACCTGAACAGGTGTACGACCGCAGCGCATGAGAAATGTAATCACCGGGTCTCTTACTTCTCCTATCAGAACAGACTCCAAATACTGCTCAGGTGTCCATTGGTCTGCATAACGTCCATATCCTGGCATGCGACCTCCGCCGAGCAATCTGCGCAGTCCTTTTTGTACCACCAGCTCATACATCGCTTGCATCATCTGTTGTCCCAATCCTAGCTTGCGGAAGCTCGGACGAATACAAATGTCTACGATGTACAGCGTGTCCCCCTCAGGATCATGATTACGGATATAACCGCTATCCGTGACATCTTCCCACTTATGTTCGGGGTGAGCTGGATCAAACTTCACGAGCAGCCCTGTCATCGAACCTGCCAAAACACCGTCCACTTCTACACAAATGGCACCTTCCGGGAACAGGGTAATATGGTTCGTCAACTGCTCCTGGTTCCACCATAGCTCAGATGGGAACGGCGGGGGAAAGCTCTCCGCCTGTATTTGGATCAATTCGAAGAAGTCTGCGCGATTATAGTTGCGAATAACGGCTTTACGTGGCTTGTTCCCTTCAAATACATACAGCTCTTTTCTGTACATATTCATCCTCCTGCTGTCCAGATCACGATGGATGGCTTACTTCCAGTCTGTATACAAATCGATGCGGCGATCGCGCCACGTTGTGACAGAGCCTTTTTCCCGTACGTCGTATAGTAATTGGATATCCAGGTCAGCGGTTACCATCATGTCGTGGTTGATCTCCCCTTCAGCAAGAATTCCTCGCGGAGGGAACGGAACATCGTTTGGCGTCAAGATCGCCGCTTGTCCAAAGTTCGCCCGCATGAAATCAACTGTCGGCAGCGAGCCTACCGTACCAGTCAGTACGACATACACTTGGTTTTCAATTGTCCGGGCATGACTGGTATAACGTACGCGGTGGAATGCGTGACGATCATCCGTGCAGGATGGGCAGAAAATGACGTCTGCACCCCGTGCTTTGGCGATGCGCACCCACTCAGGGAACTCGATGTCGTAGCAAATAATCATCGCGACCTTCCCTTTGTCGGTCTCAAAGATTTGCAACGAGTCTCCAGCCCCCATGTTCCAGCCTTTAACTTCCCATGGGGTGATATGGATTTTTTTCTGCTGCCCTACACGTCCATCCGGATAAAACAGAAAAGCCGTATTGTAAAGCTTGCCGTTTTCCTCGATGATGTGCGTTCCACCAATCAGGTACATCTCATATTTGCCAGCGAGGGAACGAAACAGCTCGACATATCGGTCCGTGAATGACGGCAATGCCGTTATCGGCAAAGCATTGCCCTGCTCGTCTCCGATCGACATGAGTTGAGTCGTAAACAGCTCCGGGAAAAGGAGGAATTCTGTGTCGTACTCTTGTGCGTTTTTCACGTAGTGCTCAACTTGATTGGCGAAGTCTTCAAAGCTATGTATGGTATGCAGATGGTACTGCACAGCGGAAACACGCATTTTCATGCCATTCTTCCTTCCTCAAACGTGATAAGAACCTCTCAGACTAAAATATATCAAAAACAGTCTGTAAAGTCTCGTCATTAAGCTGTATGAAAAAAGTCGCCTATCCGCTTAGACGGGCGACTCTCTCTCTTATTGATTGATACTCATCCGCAATACGGTTTTGTAGAGCAGCTCTGTTCCCAGTGCCACATCTTCATAGGCTGCGTATTCTTGCGGATTATGACTGATACCGTCCTTGCAGCGGACAAAAATCATCCCGTAATCACAAACGTAGGAGAGTGCCAATGCGTCGTGGAAAGGACCACTCATCAGCTCGCGCACAGAGGCACCGAGCTTGTTGCTCTCCTCATGCATAATTGCCTTTATCCAGTCGGCACAGTAACGCGGGTCACTATTCGTATCTTCCGTAATGGTATATTTCAATCCACCTTCTAGGGCGGCTAGCTCAATCGCCTCGCGCAACGCTTGTTCTCGCTCATCGCGACGCTTCAAATCGATATCCCGCAAATCAATCGAAAAACGCACCCGCTCGGGAATGATGTTGCGCGAATCCGGGAAAACCTCCAAGTGACCGACTGTACCGACTGTTGGCGCTTGTGGATCGAGCCTTGCCAGCTCGTTTACTGCCAAAATTACTTTTGCCGCTCCGACTAGTGCATCCTTTCTCATCGGCATCGGTACAGAACCAGCGTGCCCGGCAAAGCCAGCCAGCTCGACCGTCCACCACAAAGGCCCCGATATCGCCGACACGATTCCAATCGCTTCTTTTGCATCGTCGAGAATCGGCCCCTGTTCAATATGCAGCTCCAGATAAGCACCGATGCTACCTTTTGGATAAATAGACGCTTCCAGGCAATCAGGGTCGCACCCAAAATCAATCAGTGCCTGCCTGCGTGTGATCCCGTTTTTATCCGTCCTCTCCAAGTCCGTTGGGTCCAGCATCCCGAGAATGCCTTTGGAACCAAACAGTCCTTTTTGAAACCGGCATCCTTCTTCGTCACAAAACGCAACGACTTCAATCGACTGTACTGGCATAAGCCCTTGTTCATGCATCGTCTGAACGACTTCTAGTCCACCCAATACCCCGATCACACCATCATACTGACCGCCGTACGGCTGCGAATCAATATGCGAGCCAATCATCAAGATCGGAGCTTGCTCATCCTTCCCCGTCATACGACCAATCAAATTACCGAAGTCATCGATCCGGGTCTGAAGACCAGCTTCTTCCATCCAGCTACGCACCAGCTCTACGCCTGCCCGGTCTTCAGTGGACAAAGCGAGTCGACATACACCCGTTTCGCCTATTTTCCCGATTTGCGCCAATTGCTCGATTCTTTTTTGCAGTCGTTCTTCATTGATCGCAAGCTTTCTCGCTTTTACGTTCATGCTTGTAGAACCTCCTCATCTTGGCGTTGATAGACGAACTCCCCATCTATCATCGTTTTGTCTACGCGCAGCTCTTTGATGCGATCTGCGCGCGTTGCCAAAATATCGCCGTCCAGCACAACGAGATCAGCCAGCTTCCCGACCTCAATACTCCCTTTGATCCCCTCCTCAAAACTGGCGTACGCTCCGTTCCAAGTAAACATGCGAATCGCCTCCATGATGCTGACCCTTTGATTCCTCCCCACATCCTGGCCTGTTTTACTCAACCGATTAACAGCAGCATGAATCCCGATCAGTGGGTTGAAATCAGTCACGGGACTATCCGATGCTCCTGCCGTAATGATTCCCGCGTCGAACTGATCTCTCGCCGGAAACATATGCCCGACACGCTCTCCGATGTTGTTCACATACGAATCGCCGTAATCGTAGATAAAAGCAGGATTCGGGATGGGTACGACACCTAGCCGAGCCATTCTCGCCAGCAGATCTGGCGCAGATACACCCGCATGTTCAATTCGATGTCGATGATTCGTGCGCGGATGTGCTTCTAATGCCGTTTCAAAGCATGTGAGCAGCATGTCAATCGCTCGATCCCCCTGGGCATGAGCGGTAATTTGAAAACCTCTTGCATGTGCCTCTCCCAAAATGGTATTCAACTCGTCCTGTTCATAGTAGAGAATTCCGTAATCATCGGGTCGGCTGGTGAACGCCTCACGCATGGCCATCGTGGGCGCAATGCTTGCCCCATCGGTAAAAACCTTCGCGGGTCCGATTCGGAAACGAGCATTCCCCGTACCCGTTACCATCCCGGCATCGATCATCTTTCGGACAAAATCGTCGGATTGATTCAGCGCACAAACCATTGCGTAGATGCGAACTTTCACGTCACCTTTCTGTACCGCTTTTTGCATCGCCCGATAGTTCTCTGGCCCGTATCCTCCCGCATCGTGGACACTCGTAATGCCCGCAGCAACAAAGTCTTTCGAAGCCAATCGCAGGCCTTGGATGTACTCTGCTTCTGTAAAAGCAGCTTTTTCAAACATGTTCATATGTGCCGTTTCGATGAGAAATCCCGTTAGCTCACCATCTTCATTACGATCAATACGTCCACCTTGGGGATCGGCTGTGTTTCGGTCATAGCCCGCAATGGCAAGCGCTCTGCTGTTTACGACAGAATGATGAGCACACGTCCTCATGACAAAAACAGGATGCGCTGTCGTCACTTCATCCAGCTCGGCAAGTGTCGGATAGCGTTGCTCGACCATGAGATTTTCATCGAACCCGCATGCCCTCACCCATTCCCCTGCTGGTGTTTTTTCCGCTTGTTCTTTCAGCGCAGTGAGCAGTTCATCAATTGACGTGATCCTTCTCGCTTTGCAATCGACTCCCAGCTTGTTCGTACCGTAAATCGTAATATGCAGATGGGCATCGATGAAGCCGGGCAATAGACTCTTCCCTTGCAAATCAATGACGTTTGTATGTGAATGAATCAACGGTTTCACATCTTCACCAGACCCGACAGCAAGGATGCGATTCCCCCTGACTGCTACTGCCTCTGCCACCCGATTCTCTTGATCTACCGTGACCACCTGTCCATTGAGAAAAATAGTATCTGCCATGTAACTGCCTCCTTTAAGAAATTAGGATTAAAGAGTTGGTGTCCCTTCTGTGTTAGCCGTATGACGGTTCAGTGCAAAAAGATTCCTCGTCACAAACGTCACAGTAAACATCACGACGAGATTGACTAGCAATGCCACGACACCAATGTTCAAGTCTTTGACAGCGCCTGGCCAATTCGGGAACATGGTCGCAATCGTCACTTGGAAAATAGTCACATACGCAACGGTTGACACCCCACATAAAATCCCGGCAAATGCACCGTATTTATTCACCCACGGCTTTGCAGGGAGGCTGAAAAGCAATGCCGGAAATAACTGTGTGACCAAGCTGTAGCCCATTAACAACAGCGTTACGAGCGTATCTCCCCCACTCAGTGCAAAATACAGCGAGATCAACGAGATGACAGGCACCAACCATTTGGCAATCCGGGCGATTTGTACGTCAGATGTGTGCGGAGCCATAACTTTGTACACATTTTTCGCCAAGAGCGTCGCCCCTGTCATTAAAAGCATCGAGCCTGGTACGAGCGCCGTGAGCAAGCCTGCTGCTCCAATGATGCCAACCACCCACGGATCGAATGTTTGCAACGACAGACGAAGCAAGGACAAATCACCGTCCGCCCCTTTTAAACCGGGCACTTGCAGGATCGCCGTAAAGCCGACAAAGAAAACAAACAAAAGCATCAAGGTATAGAGCGGCAGCATGATCGTATTTTTGCGGAACACATTTGCATTTTTCGCGGAAAATACAGAGCCGAACGTATGCGGCCACATGTAAAATCCGAACACCGTGACAAGCACCGTTGAAATGTACCAGGAAATGCTTAATCCTTCCTCTGGGAACGTCAAGAAACCCGGATTGGAGGCTTGTACCGCTTCAAACATTGGCTGGATGCCCCCATAGTAATGAAACGGAAGATAAAGCCCGAGGAAAACGACGACAAAGAAAATCATGATGTCCTTGATCGCAGCCGTCCAAGCCGAACCGTGAATCCCTGAGATCATGACGTAAATGGTCACAACAATGACTCCGATCCATATCGCAGCAGCAGGCGAAATCGAGCCATAGGATGCTTCCGATACGATGATCCCCAGGCCTTTGAATTGGAGGACGAGATACGGAATAATCGCAATGACTCCGACCGCTGCAACCAAAATTCCGAGTATCGGACTCTTGTATTTGCTTACAAAAAAATCGGATTGGGAGACGAGCCTGTGCTCTTTGGCATACCGCCAAATTGGCGGCAAGAGCCAGTAGGAAATGACATAGGCGAGGGAAATGTAAGAGAGAACGTAATAAGAAGGTGCCCCTTTGGAGTACGCCCAACCACTGCCTCCCAAAAAGGTGAATGTTGTATAAATCTCGCCTGCTACCAGCAAGAAAATAAAGATCGAACCGAATCCTCTGCCACCAACTGTCCATTGTTCCATATTCATGTCTTTCCCTTGTTGCGCACGAATACCGGAATAGAAGGACAGCAATAAAAAGGCAAAAATAATGATCAAGGCGATATTCATTGGCCGTCCTCCTTCGTAGCAGGGTCGATTTTGTTGAGGAATGCCATGATGACGGAAGTTAAGACAACCCAGAGAACGATCCAAAATAGGACAAACGGCATGCCTACTACGTAAGGTTCAACCCGATTCACAAACGGAATTCCTCCCAGCATCCCAATGAACGGCAGTACCCCTAGCCAATCTCTCGCTTTCATACGACTCCCCCCAGTTTGCTCGATTTGTCCCATTGCCTGTACACATCCTGGACATGTACATTAGTATTATCGAAAAATTCAAATTTTTCCTTTGTTCGCATGGCTAGAAAACGGAACGGGGTTTTGTGCGAGTAGCTAAAAGATGATGAAGGCATGGTGAGCGTTATGATTACTGTCCGAGAGCTCATACAAGTTGGTGGCTTTGCTGAATCGTCAGTGCTTGCAGGTGCGGACTCTTTAGAAAATGAGCTGGTGAATGTTACTTCCTTTGATTCTCCCGATGGCCACAGATGGTTGCGAGCTGGTGAATTCGTTCTGACGACAGGCTTTCCATTTCTCTCTCAGCAAAAAACATGTACGAAACGGCTAATTACGCTCATCGATGAGCTAGTCGCCATCGGCACCCCCGGGCTTGCCATCAAATTAGGTCGATACATCGAGAACCTTCCTGAAGCCGTTCTCTCCCATGCTACAAAAAAGGCATTTCCCATCCTCTCCTTTCCGATGGATAAAGCTTGGTCAGATGTCATCGTGCCAGTCGTTCAGTACATCAATGACAAACAGCGCATCGAGTTGGACAGAACCCATGCCATTTATGAACGGTTTCATCACTATTTGACGGGAGGAGCTCCGATTTCTACATTGACAGATTTACTGTCCGATATCCTTGATGCTCCTGTCTCCATCCGTGTCCCCCAACATAAATGGAAATGGGATTCTTCTCTTACTACGCTCCCGCTTGATCATTCATTGGACAAGCTGTATGGTCAACGCGCCCCAATTCGACTAACACAAGAGCCGCTTAGCAAACAAAAAGAAGGCATCCATGTCCGGTGGCTTCTCCATGACCAAATCGTGCAGGGAGCCATCATCATTGGACAGAAGGAGCGTGATCTATACGCGTGGGAAAAAGTCGCCATCGAGCAAAGTGCTGCCCTCTTGGCACTTGAAATGCAGCGACAACGAGCCATCCAGGAAACATTCCAGCGTTTTCGCAATGATTTTTTGCAACAACTTGTCAGTGGCCAGATCGTCTCACACGAAATGCTCATGCGAAAGGCGGATGAAGTCGGCTGGGAGTTGTCCGATCACTATATCGCGATGCTCCTAAGCACCTCCCCCCATGACAAAACCAGCATGGAACGTTGGCAAGAAAACCATCATCTTTTGAACGCGTTGCACAGCTTTTTTTCTTCCAATGGAGCGATTCTGTATGGATTGGATCAGGAAAATCGTGTCCTCTTGCTCGTACCGATGTCTATTCATACCCCCACTGAATCACTCTCGCAATGGCTGCAAGAACAGTGCTTGAAGACGGCCACCAAGCAACTGGATCAGCCCGTCTTTGCAGGAATTGGGCGATATCATCCGAAACGGGAAGGCATTGTTCGTAGTTATCGGGAAGCACTGATCAGCTTGCAAACCGCTCTACATTCTGCAAACAGAACCACCATCTCTTCTCTTAGCGTCATCAAAAGCTACCACGACTTGGGACTCGAGCGAATCATGTACGCAGACGATCCTGCGACAGAAGCCCAAGCGTTTGCAGAAGAATGTCTGGGCAAAATCCAAAGCTATGATCGAGACAAGAACGGACAGCTCTTACAAACCTTGCAAGTGTTTTTGCAAGCGGATGGTAATTACGCGGAAGCCGCGCGTCGTTTGTATGTCCATAAAAATACAATCAAATACCGCATCCAGCTCATCCGAGAGTGGACCGGATTGAATGCGGAAAACGGGCACGATCAAATGCTACTGCGTATCGCCATAACTGCACATGTCATTGGGCATCGTCATTAATCTTGGTATAATGAATGGGAAAGCCAGGTAGGAGGAACAACAGATGAACGAATGGTTGAATAAACCCGTGAAGACGATACAAAGACCAAAGAAACGAGGCACGGTAGAATACATAGATGACCAGTATATCGTGGTGTTCTTTACTTCCCCGCGAAAGGAACGCGTTATTTTCTCAAGCAAGGAAGCGTTCCTTAACAAAATCGAGTTCGTGGAAGACCCCGTAACATGAGAAAAAGCCCCTGACTTCAACTGTGTGAAGTCAAGGGCTTTTTCTATGTGCGTAGCAACTTACGCGTAATGCTCGTCACGCAGGCGTTTGATTTCATCGCTCTCCAGGTATTCGTCATACGTCATCATTTTATCAATGACACCCTTCGGCGTGAACTCAATAATCCGGTTCGCAATGGTTTGAACGAACTGGTGGTCATGAGATACGAACAGAAGTGTACCGTCGAACTCAATCAAGCCGTTGTTCAATGCAGTAATGGATTCCAAATCCAAGTGGTTCGTCGGTTCGTCCATAATCAATACGTTGGCACTCGCCAGCATCATCTTGGACAGCATGCAACGAACTTTTTCTCCCCCGGACAATACGTTTGCCTTTTTCAGCGCTTCATCTCCAGAGAACAGCATGCGACCGAGGAATCCACGAATGAATGTCTCGTCTTGATCTTTGGAGTATTGGCGTAGCCAGTCAACCAGGCTCAAATCGGAGTTAAAGTACTCCGCATTGTCTTTTGGGAAGTACGCTTGGGAAGTCGTAACGCCCCATTCGAAAGAACCGCTATCAGGCTGAACTTCCCCCATCAAAATTTGGAAGAAGGTTGTTTTCGCCAGCTCATTTGGTCCGACAAACGCAACTTTGTCCCCTTTGTTGATGGTGAGGTGAAGGTTTTCAAACAGTTTCTCGCCTTCAATCGTCTTGCTCAAGCCTTCGATGGCTACGAGGTTTTTACCCGCTTCACGCTCTGGCTTGAAGTTAATGAACGGATACTTACGGCTGGAAGGACGAATGTCTTCCAAAGTAATTTTCTCCAACAGCTTTTTACGCGAAGTCGCCTGCTTGGACTTGGATGCATTCGCAGAGAAACGCGCAATAAACTCTTGCAGTTCCTTCATTTTTTCTTCTTTCTTCTTATTCTGATCACGAACCATTTTCAGCGCCAGTTGGCTGGATTCGTACCAGAAGTCGTAGTTACCCACGTACATTTGGATTTTGCCAAAGTCAATATCCGCAATGTGCGTACACACCTTGTTCAGGAAGTGACGGTCATGGGATACAACAATGACGGTGTTTTCATAATCTGCCAGGAAGTTTTCCAACCAACGAATCGACTCGATGTCCAAGTGGTTCGTCGGCTCATCCAAGAGCAGGATGTGTGGATTACCGAACAGTGCTTGCGCCAACAGAACACGTACCTTCTCCGTACCAGAGAGGTCCTTCATCTGCTTGTCGTGCAGGTCTGTCGGGATACCGAGGCCAATCAGCAAGCTAGCTGCATCTGCTTCGGCCATCCAGCCGTTCAGCTCTTCGAATTCTCCCTCCAATTGGGACGCGCGATTGCCGTCTTCCTCAGAGAAATCTTCTTTCATGTAAAGAGCGGTCTTCTCTTCCATGATCTCGAACAGGCGCTTGTGGCCCATAATTACCGTTTTTAACACTTCGTACTCGTCGAATTCAAAGTGGTTCTGCTTTAATACAGCGATACGCTCGCCCGGTGTCACCGAAACGTGACCGCTCGTCGGCTCGATCTCTCCGGAGAGGATCTTCACGAAGGTAGACTTCCCTGCACCGTTCGCACCGATGAGGCCGTAACAGTTACCCGGGGTAAACTTAATGGATACATCTTCAAACAGTGCGCGCTTGCCGTAGCGCAGCGTCACGTTCTGAGTGCTTATCATCGTCGCAATACCTGCCTTTTTTGAATCGTTCAAACACTTATCTTACCAGAGATGACCTCATTTTGCAAAAGGTAAACGTTTTCGCGCACAGCAAAAAATACTGGATTCATGAAATGGACTTTGGCTGGGAAAACTACCATGGCAATCCAGTGAAAAGGAGGCTTAAGAAATGTCCAAGCAAAATGGTGTCAAAAATGAGATGGGAAAAAAAGAAAACCCTTCGCAAACCCGTAGATCGAACACAATTAGCAAAGAACAGACACGCTCCAAGCAACGCGGCGAATAGCTTAGTGACTCCATCAAAAACCGGCCTGCGGCATATGCAGACCGGTTTATTTTCATTAAATCAGATCAAACACTGGCCTGCAACGGAACGCGGGCAGGGCGATGTGTCTGTACAGGCTGTGAATCCACATAGATCGATACATTGTGCAATGTCACATACACAATGCTCTCCTCTTCTACGTTCAACTCCATAAAGCGCTGCCTGCTCATCTCTGCCTCAAACACCTCCTCCGTGTCCAAACGCTTCAGGTCAAGGCGAACGATCGGACCCAAGAGCGAAATATGGTTAATCTCGGCCTGAACAGATCTGGCAGACTTCCCCTCTGGCGGTCGCAACGATATCTCTACATCATGTGGACGCATGTATCCGACAGCGGGAGCCTCCACCCCTTTATCCTTCCAATCCGTCTCGAACTCTGTCTCACCAAGCTTGATTTTGCCATTTTGGATTCGTCCGTGAAACAGATTGACACGCCCCAGAAAGCTGTACACAAACGGATTCGCCGGATGATGATAAATTTCTTCTGGCGATCCTACCTGCTCCACTCGCCCTTCATTCATCACAACAACCTGATCCGCCAATTCCATCGCTTCCTCCTGATCGTGTGTGACGAACAAAATCGTCAGCCCGAGCTTCCCGTGTAGATGACGGAGCCAACGACGCAGCTCCTGTCTCACTTTCGTATCCAAAGCGCCAAACGGTTCATCCAGCAGCAAAAATTTTGGTTCCACTGCCAACGCCCTCGCCAATGCAACACGCTGGCGCTGTCCACCAGATAGCTGTGAGGGATATCGATGTGCGAGGCCTTCTAGCTGCACAAGCTTTAACAGCGAATGAACCTTCTCACTGATTTCTTCCTTGCTCGGTCGTGTTTTGCGGGAGCGAACGGACAATCCAAACGCAATGTTGTCAAAGATGTTCATATGCCGAAATAAGGCGTAATGCTGAAAAACAAATCCAACCTGCCGCTCGCGCACGTCGCGGTTCGTATTATCCTCTCCGTGAAAGAGAATGCTCCCCTCCTGTGGTTGCTCCAGTCCAGCGATGAGACGCAAAAGCGTCGTCTTTCCCGATCCGGAAGGCCCGAGAAGCGCTACGAGTTCGCCTTCCGGGATATGCAGATTCACATTTTTCAGCGCCGTAAAGCTTTTATATGACTTCGTAATGTTCACTACCTCGATACTCATCCGGCTCTCTCTCCTGTCACGTCGTAGTGTTGTTCCTCATCCAGCTTTGCCTGCCGCTCGGTTTTCCACTCGATCAAGCTTTTCAGAATAAGCGTCACCAAGGCTAAGGCAGCAAGCAAGGTGGCTACCGCAAAGGCAGCAGCGAATTGATATTCGTTGTAGAGAATCTCCACATGCAACGGGAGCGTATTGGTCATGCCTCGGATATGACCGGAAACGACGGATACTGCCCCGAATTCACCCATGGCGCGGGCATTACACAAAATGACTCCGTACAGGAGTCCCCATTTTACGTTTGGCAGCGTGACGCGTAAAAAAGTTTTCCAGCCACTTGCTCCGAGCGAGACTGCTGCTTCCTCTTCGTCTCTTCCCTGCGCTTCCATGACCGGAATCAGTTCACGAGCGACGAACGGAAAGGTAACAAAGGTCGTCGCGAGCACGATACCTGGAACCGCAAATATAATTTTGAGATCCCACGTCGCAAGTAAAGGCGCTGCCACACCTTGACTCCCAAACAAGAGGACAAAAATCAGGCCGGCAATGACTGGCGACACGGCAAATGGCAAGTCAATCAACGTAAGCAACACATTCTTACCAGGAAACGAAAACTTGGCAATTGCCCATGCAGCCGCGATCCCGAACGTTACATTCAGTGGTACGCTAATGGCTGCGACAAGCAAGGTGAGCTTGACAGCGGATAACGTTTCCTCCTCTGTAATGGACGCCACGAACACCTCCGCCCCTTGTCGAAATGCTTCTGTAAAAACAGCGACTAGCGGCAGGATCAGAAACAAGCCAAGGAAGAGCATGGCCACGATAATCAGTGTCCATCGGATATAGGCTGGCTCCGTCAAATGCTTCATCCGTAATACCTCCTAACGGGCCGCATCGAATTTATTGATTTTCCATTGCAAGTAGTTGATGATCAAAAGCATGATAAAGGAAATCACTAGCATGACCGTTGCAATTGCCGTAGCGCCTGCATAGTCAAACTGTTCCAGCTTGGTCATAATCAAGAGGGGCACAATCTCTGTTTTCAACGGCATGTTCCCGGAGATGAACACGACAGAGCCGTACTCTCCCAATGCTCTGGCAAAAGCGAGCGCAAAACCCGTAATAATCGCCGGTAACAGATGCGGCAGCACCACCCGCCAAAATGTATTCCATCGGGTAGCGCCCAACGTTGCCGCCGCTTCCTCCATTTGCAAATCCCAATCCTGCAACACTGGCTGGACGGTTCTGACGACAAAAGGAAGACCGATGAATGTTAGGGCAACCCATATACCGATGGGAGTGTACGCAATCTTGATCCCCCACTCCGCCAGGTACTGTCCGATCCAGCCATTTTCAGCGTAAATCGAAGTCAGGGCAATTCCGCCTACAGCGGTAGGTAAAGCAAATGGCAGATCAACTATGCCGTCAATGATCCGCTTCCCCGCAAACTGATAGCGTACCAACACCCATGCTACCAAGACACCAAACACCGCATTGAGACAAGCCGCGAAAAACGAAGTCATAATACTCACACGAATAGAGGCAAGGACCCTCGTATCCATTATCGTCCCAATGAATTGCTCCCAACTCATCGTCGAAGCTTTTAAAAACAAGACAGACAGAGGGATTAGTACCAGAAGACTCAGGTAGATGATGGTATACCCCATGGTCATGCCAAAGCCAGGCAAGAACCCTCTGTTGCGAAATGATTTTCTCATGAAGGTAACTCCTCTGAGGAAAGTGTAGGTCTATGGTTTATAAAGTTGATCGAAGACGCCTTGATCTGCAAAATGAGTCTTTTGTGCTTCCGTCCAGCCACCAAACAACTCATCGATAGTAAACAATTGGATGTCAGGGAATGCGGGTGTATGTGCTTGGAGTACTTCCTGTGAACGTGGACGATAATAGTGCTTGGCTGCGAGTTCTTGGCCTTTTTTGCTATACAGGAACTGGAGGTATGCTTCCGCTACTTCTTTTGTCTTGTGCTTGTCAGTGTATTTGTCAACGATGGTGACAGGCGGTTCCGCCAAAATGCTCAAGGACGGATTTACAATCTCAAATTTGTCTTTCCCTAGTTCATTGACCGCAAGATACGCTTCGTTTTCCCATGCAATCAGTACATCCCCAATGCCACGTTCGACAAATGTAGTGGTCGAACCACGTGCACCAGAATCGAGGACGGGTACATTTTTAAACAATTGCGACACGAATTCTTGTGCCTTCGCTTCATCTCCCCCATTTGTCTTCAGAGCATAACCCCAGGCAGCCAAGTAATTCCATCTGGCTCCCCCAGACGTTTTCGGGTTCGGTGTGATCACGGCGATACCAGGCTTGATCAAATCATCCCAATCTTTGATTTGCTTCGGATTGCCTTTTCGCACGAGAAACACAATCGTGGAGGTATAAGGCGAGCTGTTGTCCGAGAGCTTCTTTTGCCAATCAGCAGGAATCAGACCGCGTTCGGCAATCGCGTCAATATCATAAGCGAGGGCAAGGGTGACTACATCTGCTTCCAAACCATCAATGACGGAGCGGGATTGCTTGCCTGACCCGCCATGTGATTGCTTGATCGTCACTGTTTGACCTGTCTTTTGTTGCCACTCTGAGGCAAACTCCTTGTTGATATCTTGGTAAAACTCTCGCGTCGGATCGTAGGAAACATTGAGCAGCTCTACCGTAGAGTTGCTGCCCGTCGCTCCATTACCTGTTTCTGCTGGTGCGGCAGCCGAGCAGCCTGCTATAGCTGCCGCCATAGCAACGATTCCTACGCGTTGCAGGATCGTCTGGACCTTGCCTTTCGTGGTTTTCATACAGCTCACCTTCACTCCTCTTTTAATCTATAGTATTTTACTCGGAATACTCTGTTATTGAAGATTATACCTGCCTTTTTATTCCTGTCAACGATATTTCCATCTACCCTATGCTAGGCAGGTAGGCCACGTTCAAATGTTACTTGCCCATCCAGCAAATTTGGGCCCGCCCGTTCTGACATTTTCAAAAAAATAAGCCCTCCCGTTGAATGGGAAAGCTTTTTCGATCAGATCGTGACACTGGCATATTTCATCCGTTCAAAAGCAAAAAGATCAGCGTCCGAATGACTTCCTTTTGTAATCAGATCACGGATGATTTGAGCCCCAATGGTCGAATAGACGGTTCCGTTCCCACCGTAACCTAGTAGGAACAAGCAGTGCGGATAGCCTTCCTGCTCCCCAAACAGCGGGAGTCCGTCATGGGTATCGACAAAAGTCGCTCCCCAATAATATTCGGCTCGCATTGGAATCTGTGGAAATAATGCTTGAATCTTTGCGAGCAAATGATCCCGCTTCTTCAGACTGGAAGCATCCTTCTTTTGTAAGTCGTTCAAAGGCTCATCGAGTCCGCCGACGATGATTCTCCCTTCCGGACAAGTACGGATATACAAGTACGGACGGGCTGTTTCCCAAATTAAACATGCTTGCGGCCAGCCCGGAAACGCTTCGACTTGATTGGTCACGATGGAAAACGAGCTGGAAATCACGGCGTTGGCATTGCGTTTCATGGTTTGTGCTTCGTAGCCAGTGGCAAACACGGCACGCCTGCACTTGATTGTGTGCCCACTTTTGGTATAGACCAAAAGCCCTCCATCCTGCACTTTTTGATGTACGACTTCCGTATTTTCGTATACGCGCATCCCTTTTTTTACAGAGTGGGCGATCACACCGTTGGCAAATTTGTACGGATTGAGCTCCGCATCTCCCTTGGAATAAATAGCCCCTTCCTTCGAAAAAGAGAATCGCTTCTCTATATCCCGTCGCTCCAAATACGTGACCGGAAAGCCGTACTTCTTCAATAACTGGTACTCTGTCCGCAAGCTCTCCGCATCGGCTGGTTCACTTGCATAATACAAGCTATCACGCCTTATGTAATCTGGAGATTGGTCTAGTTGCCCCGAAATTTTTTCCAATTCATCAACAGCCTGCCGCGTCAATTCGTAAAAACGAACTCCTTTTTGCTCACCGAACGAATGGATACAGGCTGTCAATGTTTTATCGTTGCATATTTGCAGCAAACCCGTGTTAGCGCTGCTGCTGCCCCCACTCACCCGCCGTTTATCCACGAGGATGACGTCCACATCATGCTGCTTCAAATAATAGGAAACGAGGGCTCCTGCCTCTCCGCCACCAATGATCAGGACATCACACTTCACATCCTCGGCCAGAGAGGGATAGAAGGGTGGCGCTGGCAATGTTTCTGGCCAATACAATTTTCCGGTCACGAATATCATCAGCATGTCCCCTCAGGCTGAAAGTATCAATACGGACGTTTCTTCAATTCTTCAATTCTCAACCATTAGGATAACCAACACGCCAACAGGCATCCGCTCCCCTATCGCACTATTCATTCGTCATACGTTATGATAGATGTCAGAAGGAGTGATTGCGCTTGACTACGGTATACGTAAAGCTTCCGCATGAACAAGCAGTTGTTCGAGAAATCGCTGGGACGGATGAACTACAGGAACTGGTGAATGGTGACTATGAGGTCGTGGAAGATGACCATTTGGAAGGAATCTCCCTCGTAGTGAATGAAGATGCACGCGGGGTACAAGCGAACAACTTCCCCATCACATCAGACGGTTTTTTAGATTGGGTCTATGGACCTTGCGTATTCGTCAAAGCAGATGGACGTTCGCTTACGGCTGACGACCTTTCGAGAATTGATCGGTTTTTATCCGCCAAAGGATGATGATTTGATTCAAAACAATGACCCCTGACCTATCAGCTCACGTCCATGTACACGGCTGATGATCAGGGGTCTTGTATTTTCACTCAAATAGAAAAAGAACTAGCTCTTGATACCGCTGCTGCCGAAGCCGCCCGCTCCTCTTTCTGTCTCATCGAGCTCATCGACTACTTCGAACTGCGCAACTGGAACGATTGCAATCACGCCCTGTGCAATTCGATCCCCTTTTTTGATCAAGTAGCTATTTGCATCGACTTCTTGTTCAACGGTTACTTCGTTTTCGCCAGCGCCCAGACATACCTTGCCACTTTTTCCGGATGCGATTCGAATGTTATCCATCAGTACGCATACTTCACCGCGGTAGCCTGCATCAACAGTCCCTGGTGCATTGGACAAACGCAGCTTTGTTTTTGCACTGATCCCGGAGCGAGGGCGCACTTGCAATTCAAATCCTTCTGGAAGCGCGAACGCCAATCCAGTTGGAACTTTTGCAGATTGTCCTGGGGCAATCAATGTATCCTCTACCGCGACCAGATCAAAGCCCGCGTCCATTGCTCTCGCGTACGCTGGGATCACCGCGTCTTGATGGAGCTTTTTAATTTTCACCTGTGTAACCAGGCGCTCATTTGTCATGTTCATGTAATGTCTCTCCTCTATAGCCTGTCAGCTGATTACCATTCATAGTGTACAGGATGCGTCCACTTCCAGCAAGAAGCACCGATTTTCATAAAAACCTCACAAATCCCTTTCTTTTTCAGCGCTTTTAACAATGGGATGTGGTATAATCACCGTTGCATCTAAAATCACAATTGAAAAAGAAAGGTGGAATTGTACCTTGCAAGTACAAAAACCATATCGCATTTTGTTGTATTACAAGTATACTCCTATTGAAAATTATGAGGAGTACGCAGCCGAGCACTTGCAATTTTGCAAGGATAACGGGCTGAAAGGGCGGATTATCGTAGCTCCGGAAGGCATTAATGGAACCGTATCCGGAACAATTGAGCAAACCGACGCCTACATGGAATATGTGCGAAAAGATCCACGTTTTAGTGATATGTGGTTTAAAATAGATGAGTCGGAAGAACATGCGTTCAAAAAGATGTTTGTGCGCCCGAAAAAAGAGCTCGTAACCTGGCGTTTGGAGGAAGATGTCAATCCGAATGAACTAGTTGGCACCTATCTGAACCCAAAAGAATGGTACGAAATGATGCAGGAAGAGGATGTCGTGATCCTCGACGGTCGCAACTATTACGAATACGATTTGGGACATTTCCGTGGTGCGATTCGCCCTGAAGTGGATTCATCCCGTGAGTTCCCTGAGTGGATTCGTGAAAACATGAGCCAGTTCAAGGATAAAAAAGTCCTCACCTACTGCACAGGCGGTATTCGTTGCGAAAAGCTGACGGGTGTCTTGCTACAACAAGGTTTTGAAAATGTTTACCACCTTGAGGGCGGGATTGTCACGTATGGTAAAGATCCAGAAGTCCAAGGGCGTCTGTGGGATGGAAAATGCTACGTGTTTGACGAGCGCATCTCTATACCGATCAACCATACAGAAGAAGACGTCGTCATTGGCCGTTGCCATTACTGCGGTACTGTGGAAGACCGCTATCTCAACTGCGCCAACCCATTCTGCAACAAACAGCACTTCTGCTGCCCAGAATGTGAGACAAAATTCAAGCGTTCTTGCTCCGATGAATGCCGCGAGCACCCTCGCAACCGCTATGTAGAAGCGGAAGAAAAAGCGAAGCTGCAAGCTGCTGGATCAAACGCATAATTTGATACAAACACAAAAAAGCTGATTCTCTCGTAGAGTCAGTTTTTTTATTGACAAAAGGCTCACACTCCCCTCTCGTTCCCTTTCCCTGAATTTGGTACTATAATAAAAATCAAATCATTCACAAAAGGGGATACATTATGTCATTGATTCATGAAACGAGCATTCTCGAATGGCAAGCTGCAATGACAGCTGGAACCACAACTTCCCGGGAACTGACCCTCGCCTTTTTACAGCGGATTGCCACCTACAACAAACAAGGCATCCGAATCAATGCCATTTGTGAGCTAAACCCAGATGCACTGGCGATCGCAGAGTCACTGGATCGGGAACGAGCGTTGTCAGGCAGTCGCGGGCCACTTCACGGAATCCCTGTACTGATCAAGGATAACATTGCGACCTCTGACAAGATGCACACCACGGCTGGAGCTCTAGCTTTAGCAGATTCGTTTGCCTCTGCGGATGCATTTGTCGTAACCAAGCTCCGAGAGGCGGGCGCTGTCCTTTTAGGGAAAACAAATCTTACGGAATGGGCTAACTTTATCTCCAATGACATGCCAGATGGCTACAGCTCGCGCGGTGGACAAGTGTTGAACCCATACGGTCCTGGTGTACTCGATGTCGGCGGGTCTAGCTCGGGTTCGGCTGCTGCGATTGCCGCAGGTTTTGCCGTCGTGGCCGTTGGTACAGAGACTTCCGGGTCCATTCTTCACCCAGCGGAGCACAATTCGCTCGTGGGCATCAAGCCTACTGTTGGCTTAATCAGCCGTTCGGGTATCATCCCGATTTCCCATAGCCAAGACACAGCCGGACCGATGGCGAGAACCGTGACTGATGCAGCTATTTTGCTTGGCGCACTTACTGGCATAGATGCGAATGATCCGGTGACTGGAAAAAGTGAAGGTCTGGGCCATACCGATTACCTCCCCTTCCTCGATGCAGATGGATTGCGGGGTGCGCGCATCGGCGTTGTACGCTCCAGGTTTTTGGCTGAGTGTGAAGATGAAGAAATTGCCTTGTATGAAGCAGCTATTGAAAAGCTCAAAGAGGCGGGCGCAACTGTCGTAGATGCGGTCACCATTCCGACAGAAAATGCCGAGTGGGATAGACATGTTCTCGTACATGAATTCAAGGTTGGGGTAAATGCGTACTTAAAAACGTTACCGGCCTCCTACCCGATCCGCTCCTTACAGGATGTCATTGCTTTTAATCGGGCTCATGAAGAACAAGCCCTGCTATATGGGCAAGAGCTACTGGAAGAATCCGAACAGACAAGTGGTACACTGACAGAGCCTGAGTATCTGGCGAATCGCCTGTTCGATCTGGAAATGTCACAGAAGCAGGGCCTTGATGCTGTTATGAAGGAGCACGAACTCGATGCCCTCTTGTACCCCGGCAGTACGGGTTATGCTATCCCGGCCAAAGCTGGTTACCCTTCGATTACGGTTCCGGCTGGCTATACTTCTGCGGGCAAGCCATTTGGCATCATGCTGACCGGTCTGGCATTCCATGAACCTACTCTTCTTCGCCTGGCCTACGCTTATGAGCAAGCAACTCGGCTGCGTGTAGCTCCGAATATGACGAAAGATTAAAGGAAGCACAGAATGAACCGATATTATGGACTTTTTATAGGTACAGCAATCCCTTTCAAGCACCTGAAGAAAATCATTCGCAAATTCAACGATGATTACTACGGCAAAGCCAGTCCTGAACGCCAGCAGGACTTTATCCAAATTATCCCAGAGTTCCACATCAGTCACTCGAATTATCCACCCACAATGCTGGAGTGTATCATGGTGGAACCGGCGTTTTTGAACAGATTTTTGGAAATCATAAACAATCTAGATTTCACTTTCATCCTTTGCCAATACCGTCACGGTCACTTTCAAACGATAATGAATGGAATCGAGTATAGCGTTACGAGCTATCGCTCCTTGGAAGATGTCGTCTATCTGCTACTCGAAGATGAAGATGATATCGAGGGGAAATTTGCTAAAAAACTACGCACACTCCCACTCGAAAAACAAGTTGCCTCAGCTCCCGGAATCAAAACGAGCGAAGAATATCAGCATCTGCTAGATACATGGGTAGAGGAAGTACTCGCCTATCCAGCAAAAAACGCATGAGACCTTTTTGGCCCCATGCGTTTTTCCCTTTCTACATCGTCTTACTTTCTTGCTCCGCTTTACCAAGTCGGTCCTGGAACAGCTTACTCAATTGACCGATATTTACTTCCCATTCTTCATCCTTGTAATAAACAGTTGCTTTGGATTCGCCTTTTTTGCCCACGATACGAATATTCGTTGTCTTCACTTCATAGGTTCCGTCTTCCTTGAAGGAAATATCGGCATCCTTTAGCTCTTTGTCCAAGACTGGTGTAATCGTCTTGTCGACGACTTCCTGTGTAGCTACCGCTGCTTGACGTCCCATCTGGATCACTTCTTCAGGACTGAATTGGAAAAACAACACGAGCACAACACCAATAATAGCAGCAAGCGAAATAATTCGAATGATACTTCGCACCACCCATTGGGCAGCCATGATAATGATTATGATACCTAGCGCAATCGGCCAGTAATCTTTGATCAGTTGAAGTATTTGGTCCACGTTTATCCCTCCTTCGATTTCAGTCTCGCCAAAAAATATCGAAACCAAATCTTCTTACAGAAAAAAACCGTCTCAGCAAAGCGGACGGAATCTCAAAAATGGGTTGTCTCTCACTAATTCTCGTAAAAAAGGCAAACTCCTGCTCTCATTTTCAATCGTTTTAAACGAATAATTGACATCATCTTCATCTTTTATCCATAATAGGAATCCGAGAAAAAATGGAAACGGGGGATATGGGATGAAACAAAATCTGTATGATCAACAGGATTTTTATCAGGACTATCAAAAGCTCCGTCTGTCCGGTGAATCAGAGAATGATTTGATCGAACAGCCTGCCTTTCGTGGTTGTCTCCCCTCGCTAAAAGGCTTGCGTGTTCTCGACCTCGGATGTGGTGGCGGACAGTTTGCCAAGTACTGCGTGGAGCAAGGAGCCAGTGAAGTGATCGGTGTTGATCTCTCTCATAACATGCTGGAGTATGCCCGAACGAATAACAGTCATGAGAACATTCAATATCTACACGGCTCCCTGGAGGACATTGAGCTTGCCGATCATGACTACGATCTTATTACGAGCTCTCTCGTCATGGACTATGTTCGTGACTATGAGCACGTGATCAACAAAGTAAGCCGGGCCTTACGCAACGGAGGACATTTCGTTTACTCTACACTCCATCCGCATATTACCGCTCGCAAAAAGGTCGAGGGCTGGGTACGCGACGAGGAAGGACAGAAGCATTTCTGGCCCTTGGACAACTACCTGGAAGATGGAGAACGTGAAATGTACATGATGAACGGCAGAAAGGCCCTTTTTTACCACCGCTCCATGTCCACTGCCGTCAATACGTTAATCCAAGCGGGGCTTACCCTGCAAGAGATCATCGAGCCAACCTGCACGCCAGAAGGACTCCTCTTGCAGCCGCATCAGATTTCCGAAGTAAGAAGACCGACGTTTATTATTTTCAAGACGCAGAAGACTTTGAAATGAATGAACAAAAGCCCGGAGGAGTAATCCGGGCTTTCCTTCAAGGACAAACATTATGTATCCATATCGATTTTGGCTTCCAGACCTTTGGCATAGTACTCATCCTGGATTTTCTCCGGCACCATACTCCCACCCGTCGCCCATACGATGTGGGTCGCCTTTTTCATTTTTTCCTGCGTCAGACCTTGCTTCTCCATATACATCCGCCCTGTCTCCTGCTGAAACAATCTAGCAGGCCCTGGCATTCCAGCCAATGCAGAAGGCTCCAATCGAATGGATTCGTGATCGCGCAAGGCTCGCAACAACGCATATAGTTCTTCGTCGTCCACTGTAAACACGCCACTCAGTAGCTTCTCCATCATTTTTCCTACAAATCGGGAAGGTCGACCAACCGCCAGGCCATCCGCCTCTGTCTTGTTGTCGATCCCGAAATCTTGAACAGAGACTTTGTCATGGAGGCCTGTCATTAAACCTAGCAGCATGCAAGGAGAATGAGTTGGTTCCGCAAAAAAGCAATGTACATGGTCTCCGTAGATAAGCTTCAATCCGTACGCCACACCGCCAGGGCCTCCCCCCACCCCACACGGCAAGTAGACAAACAGCGGGTGATCGCTATCTACTGTAATCTGCTGCTCCTCTACCTGTTTCTTTAATCGTCCGGCTGCTACTGCATAGCCGAGGAACAATCGCTTGGAGTTCTCATCATCGATGAAATAGCAATTCGGATCGGCTTCTGCCTGCTTCCTGCCCTCTTCCACCGCTTTTCCGTAATCCGATGCGTACTCCACAACCTGGACCCCTTTTGCCCGCAGCAATTCCTTTTTCCATGCTTTGGCGTCCGCTGACATGTGTACAGTGACTCGAAAACCGAGCTTCGCGCTGATAATCCCGATGCTCAAACCAAGATTTCCTGTCGAGCCTACCGCAATGGAATAACGGGAAAACAGTTCCCGGAACTCATCCGAAGCCAAAATAGCGTAATCATTGTCCGGTTGCAGCATCTGATGCTTTTGGGCCAATTCTTCTGCATGTGCCAGCACCTCGTAGATGCCGCCCCGCGCTTTGATGGAACCTGCAATAGGCAAATGGCTGTCGCATTTTAACCAGAGATTCCCCTGTATATCTGATGCAAAGCGAGACTCCAAGTGCTTTTGCATCTCTTTTATTGGAACAAGTGGGGACTCGATCAGTCCACCAGCTTCTCTCGTCTCAGGGAAAGCTACTTGAATGAACGAGCCAAAACGCCGCAACCGTTCTTCCGCATCCTGGACTTCCTCTGGCGTAACGGGGAGAGTTGCTTTTGCGATCTCATCATAGCTAGGGTTTGTCCAGAAAACTTCATCCGTCTCCATCATGTTTGGAAGAAGCGGATATTTCGTTTTCCACTCCTCCCTTGTTAGCCCTTCTACCTTTTCATTGTTTCGCATGTTGAACGAGCCCCCTATTCTTCCTTCCATCTTCTTTGTTATTATAACGAAATATTACGAAACTTCTTTGGGAAAACCAAATAAAAATTACTGATGAATCCACTCATTTGATACAATGGTCGTGTTAAAGAAGTCAATTGTAACAAAAAGGAAAGTGATAACATGTATCGCTATACCATATGCTTTCTCAAACATAGAAATGGAATACTCATGCTGAATCGCAACAAATCACCGTTGATGGGGCTATGGAATGGCGTAGGCGGTAAGCTAGAGCACGGAGAGACTCCACTGGACAGTGTCCTTCGCGAGGTTCGGGAAGAGACGGGCATTTTGCTAGAAACCGCTTGCTACAAAGGAACTGTCTCTTGGCTGATCGATGGAATGGAAACGGGCGGTATGTATGCATTTCTCGCTCATCTTCCAGACAACTACGAGCGCTCTCAAACCCCACAGGTAGTGGAAGAAGGTATCCTTGACTGGAAAGAGCTAGCGTGGATCTTGGACCCCGACAATGCTGGCGTCCCAGAAAACCTTCCCCTGTTTTTACCATACATGTTGGAAGAGGCTGATCCTTGTCAGCATTTCTTTACGTACGAAAACAACCAGGTTGTCAACTATGAAACAGCTCCATTGCAAAAACCGGTAACCACTTAAATCGGAGGAGAAACACGGATGGAAATTCGCAAGCTTGCCGTACAAGAACAACCACCAATGGATTTACTCTTATTGGCTGACCCCTCTGTCAGATTGGTGAGGGATTATTTACAAAGAGGTCAATGCTATGTCGCTATTCTGGAGGATAGCATCGTAGGTGTCTACGTATTGATTCCAACCAGACCAGATACAATTGAACTCGTGAATGTTGCCGTCGATGAGGCCCATCATGGCAAGGGCATTGGCAAAAAACTCGTTCTTCATTCCATTGATGTAGCCAAATCTCTCGGTTATAAGACGATCGAGGTCGGCACAGGGAATTCTAGCGTGGGTCAGCTCGCCCTTTATCAAAAGTGTGGATTTCGGATGAATTGGATCGATCGGGACTTTTTCCTGCGGCATTATGAGGAAGAGATTTACGAAAACGGGATTCAGGTGGTAGATATGGTTCGCCTCTCTCAAGATATTTGAGAAGACTGTCTAGAAACAGTGTGAATCGAATGAGTATACATAATTTATATTATGTTATCTTTTTATAGGAAAAGGTGATGCCATGTGATCACGCATTTTTCAAAATTAACCTTACAAACTGTGTCCATCCAAGGGGTACGCCAGGTTTACGCAGACTGTCTCGGCTTTCCGATTTCATCTCAGTCAAATAAGCAAATTACGTTTCAAGTTACACCCGATTTTCGTTTAACCTTTGAAGAAGTGTATGAACCGATCTCACCCGCCCATATTGCTTTTCAAGTACCTTATTCCCTCTTTCATGAATCAGCGAAAAAGATCAAAGAATCTGGTCTTTTGATTGTTCGATGGGAGGATGGGCATGACATTGATCAGGAAAAAGGACGGATGAACCTGTATTTCCGCGATGGAGACGGGAATCTTCTTGAGATTATTGCCCACGAGTACGTGTCAGAAGAGGTCGTCGAGCCATCCACTCCCCTGCACATTCTGTATTTACGAGAAGTGGGCTGTCCCGTAGAAAGTGTGCCCGTTTTTACGCAATGGCTAAAATCGAATATAAGCATGAAATCTTATGAGGATGGGGAAATTTTTAACTTCGTCATTGGGGGAACGGCGCATATTGTAGCCACATGGAAAAACAGGCCCTGGATTCCCATCGCGATGAAAGCGCTGCCACCAAAAATGCACGTCACTTTTGGAACACCTGACCAAACGTTCCTGCAAAAAGTACGGAGACGCTTTGAAAAAAGTAATGTCCTCTTCCATTCGGATGCCCATGAGCTTACGTTCGTCCGGGAAGGATACTCTTTTTCTGTTATCCATACACCCGATTACGCCCCTGACACCCCGAGCAAATTGCAATTACCGCTTTCTATCTCCAATTAACAAATACAGCGGCAGACGAGGACTGCCGCTGTTCTGCTTTTACATTATCCTCTGGCGACCTTTCTCTTCAAAAGTGGCTCGCGACCTTCACGTCCCTGTGTTTTTGCAAGGTAGATGGCGTATTCAAGCGGGCGAGTAATGGCATTCTTGTACTGTCCCGATGCTCCCATCTCCCGGAAAATTTCCCGAGCTGGTTTGGGATTCACTTCGATCAGCCAAGCGCAACCATCTACATCGATGCCAATATCCAGCCCAAATTCAACCATCCGTCCAAAATGATCCTCGAGTGTTTCCGCTGTTTGAAAAGCGAGCTGTTCGCAATCACGCACGATCTGCGCAGTGCGTTCCTCCCCAAACCTCGGTCGGAGAAATTCCGATACGGGGATAGCTTTTCCGCCACCATGCAGATTAGAGGTGGCACTGCGTTCTGGACCCACGCGAATTCCATGACCTGTGATACTCCATTCACCTTGCCCATTCTTTTGAATCAAGAGGCGCATGTCTACTGCACGCGAAGGAACAAGCTGCAAACGAAGCCCTTGCTGAACGATGTATTTCTCCTGTCTCGTCCAACGATCTACCCATCTCTGGGCAGCGGCTTTGTCTCTTACTACTGTGGATACTTTCGCCCTTTGTTTATTACGGCCCAGCAGTCGCAGTTCGTCGCCACGCTTTTCAATGGACAAGATGTTTCGTCCTCCTGTTCCATTGAGTGGCTTTACGTAGAGCAATGGATGCTTACTTAGCATGTTGACCAGGCTTTGGCGGTTATAGAGGTGGGTTTCCGGAAGCCAGCGATGCATTCTGGGGTCGCGATGCAGCACCTCATGTACACGCCATTTGTTTGCCAAGCGATTGTTTGCGTACAAAAAATTACTCGTCCTTCGAAAGGCCACATAGTTCTTAAACGCTTGTGTCGGTGTATAGCGGTATCGGTCGAAAACAGCGTCTGGACGGTCAAATATCCTTGCTTGCCAGCCGCCATTGCTCCCCGGAATATACCCTCTCACCTTCTTTCCGGCCCCAAGGACATCATTTGGGGAAAACAAGAAAACGGTACAGCCCAGTTCTTGTCCAGCTTTAAGTAGTCGCCGAAAATAGGTTGGCTCTGCAAAGCGTTTGCCTTCCCGCCAAGTCAAGATGCCGATAATGGGTCGTTTCAAAAGACCACCCTCTCTCGTTTCCTCCTTGGCAGTTTATTCAGTCCGTAGTCAAATGGCGATTATCTCAGCTTCTTTTCCAAGTGAAATAGATCGAGCGGCAACGGAGCCGTTACTTCGATGACTTCTCCACCGAATGGATGCACAAATTTGAGCACCGCTGCGTGCAGCGCTTGTCGCTTAATGAGTTCGCGCTTGCCACCATACAGTTCATCCCCTAAAAGCGGGTGCCCGATATGACTAAAGTGAACGCGAATTTGATGGGTTCTCCCCGTCTCCAATTGACATTCTACTTTCGTAGCTGTTTGAAAACGCTCTTTTACCTGGTAATGGGTAATCGCTGGATCTCCGTTTGGTGAGACCCTTCTTCGCGTCCCATGATTCCGATCTTTTCCAATGGGTTCATTAATTTTCCCGCGCTCTTTGGGCATTTGTCCCGATACATACGCGACATATGTACGCTTGATTGTGCGCTCACGCAGCATTTCATCTAACAATGCAGAGGCCCATGCATGCTTCGCGTACAGAACGACGCCTGACGTATCCTGATCCAGCCGGTGGACATGGCGGACTTTTGCTTCCAAACCTGTACGGAAAAAGTGCCCCGATACGAGATGATCCAACGTCACATGATGATGTCGTTCGGTCGGATGTAACAAAAGGCCAACTGGCTTATTCACGATAAGCAAATGATCGTCCTCGTACAAGATTTCCGGAGCTTCGCTAGCCGGATCAAGCCCCAATGGCTCAGGCTTGCACATCCGCAGGCGAACTTCCTGCCCTGCTTTTCCTGCAACATGCTGAGCAACTGGTTCGCCATCCAGTAGTACTTCTTTGTGTTGGAATAAAAGATGGACCTGCTTGCGAGGCAGCTTCCACTCTTCGCGCAGCAGGTTCCCAATCGGAATGGCATCATCATTGTCTCGTAAGTGAGCAACAAGCCATTCTCCTTCTTTTTTCATGAATAACATTTCTGTCTATCTCCCTGTTCTATGTTCATGCAATTACGCTTGCTCGAGTCCTTTACTGACTTGAATCGCACGGTCCAGGAAATGCTCGATCTCTTCACGACTCTTTCCGAGCTTACTCACGAAGCGAACCAGTTCTTTTCCATTATGGAACGCAATAAAGCTCGGAATCCCGAAGACATCGTACTTTTGGGACAAATCCGGGAGAGTATCACGGTTGACTTCAATCATGTCCAACTGTTCTTTGTATTTTTCTTCCACAGCAGGCATGAATGGATCAATGCGATGGCAATCTGGGCACCAATCCGTAAAGAATTTGACAATGACTGGCTTGGTTGCTGCGATTACCTGCTCGAACTCAGCTTCTGTCTTAATTTCTCTCATGTTATCTTCCTCCCAGAATGATTTGGAAATAGTGTACCACAGGCGCGGGCTGTTTGGGACGTTTAGGAGAAACAATTGCCATCACTAACAAAACAACAAACGGAAATCCTATTGGTTGTAAGCCAATAATTTTTAAGGTAGGTGCTAGAAGAAGTTCGCTGCTTTGTTGATGGTTGCATGCTTGGTAACTACTGCAATTCCTGTATCTGCTGCAACACATGACGGTCACAAAAAACACCACAAGGTACAAACAAAAGCGCATCATATGAAGACCAAAGCTCACCACATGAAAACCAAAGCACATAAAGGCAAAGCGCATATCAAGGCTATGCCGAAAACTGGTATGGGTGGGGCAAGCAATTAAAGGGGGATCTTCCCCCTTTTCTTTGCGATCTATGAAAAAACTACTGGGGTTCCTTCTATTCATTAGTTTGGTTACAATGGGTTGCGGTCATACAGCTAAACAACCAGTCGAAGCTCCAAAAATCACGAATACCATGCCAAAACCAGCAGGACCCATCCATATCAAACAAACGGTTACCGTTTATGGTCCTTCGCTGCCACCTCAACCGACGTTCCTTCCTGCCCCTCCTCTTCCAGACGGAATCATGCCTACACTTCTACATATTCCCAAACTGAACCTGCAAGCTCGTGTAGAACCGGTCGGCGTTTTACCGAATGGGCAAATGGACGTCCCAAAGGCTTTTGATCGCGTGGGTATTTTGGCGCCCTGGACGAAGCCCGGAATGAAGGGGAATGCAGTGATCGCTGGTCATTTTGATCATTATACAGGTCCAGCTGTTTTTTACCATCTGAAAAAACTAAAACCCGGCGACAAAATCACGGTGCGTGAAGCAAAAGGAAAAACGCTTACCTTCCAGGTTCGCAGAGTAGAAAGCTTCCAGACTGCCGAAGCGCCCATCGATCAGATTTTTGGGAATGCAGAGCGATCCCATCTGAATTTGATAACCTGCTCTGGCAAATTTAACAAGAAAACACAGGAGCATGCTCGAAGGCTCGTCGTCTTTTCCGAACTTGTTCAAGATATAGAGCCGCAAGATGAAAAACCCAGTGTGCGCGAATGATTGCGGCGACTGGGTTTCTTGTTTGCCTTTATATTTTCCCCCCCTGCTCGAGGAGACATTGCACAAACGCTTCAGCCGGGCGTGACAGCGGTTTGTCCTTTCGATACGCCACGACGAGTGTGCGAGAAGGTTTTGTTTTTATCCGGACATAAGTTGGCGGTTCGATCGTTCCGGGTGCGAGCGTAATCATTTTCGGCGCAAACGATAACCCCATTCCTGCTGCAACAAGTGACTGAGCCGTCTGGATGTTCGAGCTCTCAAACACGATTCTCGGTCGGAATCCCGCCTGCTCACAGAGCCGAAGCGAAATCGTGCGGAAGCCTTGTCCTTCTTTTAACAGAATAAATGGCTGATCGGCTACCTCTGCGAGATCGACTTCTTTCCGTTTCGCGAGCGGATGATTGGCTGGTACCGCCAAAAAGATTTCTTCGTTGATCGCAGGGAGGATTTCCAGAGACGGATCACTGATGGGCATGGTTAGTAAGCTTACATCAATTTTCCCCCGCACGAGTAGCTGCTCCAAATGACTCGACGTTTCCTCCATCAATTGCAGCTCCACACCGGGAAATTGCTGTGTAAACGTAGGCAACACCCTTGGCAGCACGTACGCTCCTGTGATCGGCAAGCTTCCTACCAGCAATTTTCCGCTTTCTCCTACGGCATAAGCGCGCATTTCCCGCTCTAGCCCCTCTGACATGTCGACGAGCGTTTGCGCCACCTGTATAAAGCGCTGGCCCGCATCAGTCAGTTCTACGTGCTGCGGCAAGCGATGGAACAAGCTGACACCGAGTATTTTCTCCAGCTTCGCAATTTGTTGGCTCAACGATGGTTGGGCCAAATGTAATCGATTGGCTGCCCGGGAGAAACTGCGTTCTTCCGCAACAGCGAGTACATAACGAATTTGTCGTAACTCCATATAGACCTCCCGATAGGCAAAAACTATCCTTCTTATAATTATTATATCTTTGAACTATTCTCTTTGCCATGTTACAACCTTGTTAAGAGTTTTTGAACGAAGGAGGAAACATAATGACAGCCCGTACGATGTTTGAAAAGATTTGGGACAATCACGTTATTCACGAAGAGGCAGGCAAGCCGAGCCTTTTGTATATCGACCTGCACCTGGTTCACGAGGTGACTTCGCCGCAAGCTTTCGAAGGACTCCGCTTGGCTGGCCGCCAGGTACGCCGCCCAGAGCTTACCTTCGCAACCATGGACCACAACGTACCGACATCTGACCGTTTTAATGTGAAAGATCCGATTTCTCGTCAACAAATGGAAACCTTGACGGCGAACTGTGAGGAATTCGGGATTACCCTCGCGGATCTGAACAGCCCAGATCAAGGGATCGTCCACGTCATTGGTCCTGAGCTCGGGCTCACACATCCAGGCAAAACAATCGTCTGCGGTGACAGCCACACCTCCACTCACGGAGCATTCGGCGCCCTTGCCTTCGGTATTGGTACCAGTGAAGTGGAGCATGTGCTCGCTACGCAATGCTTGCAGCAATCCAAACCAAAAACGATGGAAGTACGTGTAAACGGCGACCTGCCATTCGGTGTCAGTGCAAAAGACTTAATTTTGGCGATTATTGCAAAATACGGAACTGACTTTGCAACTGGCTACGTCGTAGAATACACAGGCGCTGCGATCCGCAACCTGACTATGGAAGAGCGTATGACTGTGTGCAACATGACGATTGAAGGTGGCGCTCGTGCCGGCTTAATCGCTCCTGACCAGACTACTTTTGACTACTTGAAAGGCAAGCGCTACGTTCCGCAAGGGGAAGATTTCCTGGCAGCTGTCGAGGCTTGGAAAGAGCTGTGCACAGACGAAGGCGCAGCGTTTGATGCTTGTGTTGAAATCGAAGCAGCCGAGATCGCACCGCAAGTGACGTGGGGAACGAGCCCTGGTATGGGTACGAACATTACGAGCACCGTTCCAAACCCTGAGTCATTCGAGACAACCGCACAGCGAAAAGCGGCACAAGATGCTCTGGCGTACATGGACCTTGCACCTGGCACCCCTATGAGCGAAATCAAAATCGATCGCGTCTTTATCGGCTCCTGTACAAACGGTCGAATCGAGGACTTGCGCAAAGCAGCCGAAGTGGCCAAAGGACGCAAGGTCTCCCCTTCCGTACACGCAATGGTCGTTCCTGGCTCTCAAGCAGTCAAGCAGCTCGCTGAGCAAGAAGGCTTGCACCTCATCTTCCAAGAAGCTGGTTTTGACTGGCGCGAATCTGGTTGCTCCATGTGTCTGGCGATGAACCCGGATATCCTGTCCGAGGGTGAGCGTTGTGCTTCTACCTCCAACCGGAACTTCGAAGGACGTCAAGGACGCGGCGGTAGAACGCATCTGGTCAGTCCGGAAATGGCAGCAGCAGCAGCTATCGCAGGTCACTTCGTCGATGTACGTGAATGGAAAAGCGAGAACGCTAGCAAGGAGGTATTCCAATGAGTCCATTTGTCATCCACACCGGAGTGGTAGCCCCACTCGATCGTGTAAACGTAGATACGGACGCAATTATCCCTAAGCAGTTCTTGAAGCGCATTGAGCGCAGCGGTTTTGGTCAATTCCTGTTCTACGAATGGCGCTTTACTGTCGATGGCGCGCCAATCGATACGTTCATTCTGAATACGCCTGCCTACAAGGAGTCTACTGTCCTTCTTGCCCGCAACAATTTTGGCTGTGGCTCCTCTCGTGAACATGCTCCATGGGCACTCCTTGATTACGGCTTCCGCTGTGTGATTGCTCCATCCTTTGCGGACATTTTTTACAACAACTGCTTCAAAAACGGCATCCTGCCGATCAAGTTGAGTGAAGAGCAAGTCGATGAACTGTTCAATCGTGCTCAAAACAAGCCGAACTACCAGTTGACCATCGATCTGCAAGAACAAGTCGTTCGTGACAGTGAAGGTCTCTCCTACCCGTTCGAGGTAGACTCCTATCGTCGTTATTGCCTACTGAATGGTCTCGACGATATTGGAATTACGTTGCAGTATGAAGATAAGATTTCTGCATACGAAGCAAGTCGTTAATTTCCACCCGTAGCGTAGGGCATAGAAAAAGCGAAGGCATCCACGATTGAGTGCCTTCGCTTTTTCATGTTTGTCTTATAAAAGAATAGACATGTGGCTCTCATCAAAATATTGATCGCCGATTTTCAGTGCACGCTTCTCTAAACCGTATGGAATAAAGCCCATTTTTTCATAGAGACGAATGGCAGCCGGATTGGTCGTAACGACCGCGAGCTGTACCGTATCGATATCTCCCCGTTCCTTTAAGTAGGCAAGTTCTGCCTGCATGAGCGCTTGTGCGACACCTGTCCCGCGATACGCTTCACGTACGTACATGGAGACGACAGAGGCTTTGTGTTTTGCTTTCAGCCCTTTGTGGCGGAAAAAACCAATGATTCCAGCCAGCTTTCCTTCCACAAATGCACCAAAATAGCCGCTATCACCTGACTCCCCTTGAGAAAGTCTTTGCAGCCACTCTTCCATCGATACCTGAATTGCCTCTTCATAGGTAGAGCCAAAAGCGTCTGGGTCTGTTTGCAGCCCTTCTAGTCTAATCTTTACCAACTCTTCTGCATCGTCTGGTCCCAAAAATCTAACTTCCATCCTAGGCTGCACCTCTCCTATTTTTGATTTCCACTTATCTTAGTCAAGAGTTACTTGAAAGTAAAGAACTATCTAAAAAAAGCGCCAGGAGCATCTCCCTAGCGCTTGAACCTATCCTATGCCGTTCCCGTCTGGTTTGGGTTGCTTTGCCCAAATAGCTGCAACGCTTGCTCTCGCAGCTTGAACTTTTGAATTTTACCGGAAGCGGTCATCGGATATTCGTCTACAAACTGTATGTAGCGAGGGATTTTGTAATGAGCGATCTTCCCTTCACAATAGTCCCGTACCTCTTCGGCCGTCAACGTTTCGTGAGGCTTTACCCGAATACACGCCAAAACCTGCTCTCCGTATTTGGCATCAGGTACACCTACAATCTGGACGTCCAACACTTTTGGATGTGTATAGAGGAATTCTTCTACTTCACGAGGATAAATATTTTCCCCTCCGCGAATGATCATGTCTTTCAGCCTGCCAGTAATCCGATAGTAGCCTTCTTCATCGACGGTTGCCAAGTCTCCTGTATGTAGCCAGCCTTCGTGATCGATTGCTTTTACTGTCTCCTCTGGCATGTTGTAATAGCCTTTCATGACCAAGTATCCTCGGGTGCACAGCTCGCCTTGTACACCTGACGGCAAAATGTCACCTGTCGCCGGATCGATGATTTTTGCTTCTACCTCAGCATGCAGACGACCGACAGTGGATACTTTTCGCTCGAGGGAATCCTCTGGTACGGTCTGTGTGATGACAGGAGAAGCTTCAGTTTGTCCGTACGCAATCGTGATGTCACGGATTCCCATTTGATCGACGACCTTCTTCATGACCTCAATCGGGCATAAAGAACCAGCCATGATGCCTGTTCGCAGCGAGCTCAGATTACGCTCGGCAAACGTCGGATGGTTCAATTCGGCAATAAACATCGTGGGTACACCATACAGCGCTGTGCAGCGTTCGGCCTCCACAACCGCAAGTACAACACCGGGATCAAAGGCGATGACAGGAACCATCGTCGCCCCTGTCGCCACACATGCCAAGGTCCCCATCACACAGCCAAAGCAGTGGAAAAACGGCACAGGAATACATACCTTATCCTCAAACCCGAGCCGCTGACATTCCGCTACCTTGATGGCATTATTGACAATATTGACATGGGACAGCATGACTCCCTTTGGAAAACCGGTCGTGCCCGATGTGTACTGCATATTGATGACATCATCAGGTGAGAGCGTCTCCTGTCGCGCGATCCGCTCTTCTTCTGTGACCCATGCTGCACGTTCGAGCAAATCACTCCACAAAAACATTCCGGGTTGTCGCTCATTTCCTAGATAAATCACATTTTTTAAATGCGGAAGCCTTTTGGATTGTAGCGCTCCAGGTTCACATGTCTGTAACTCCGGGCAAATCTCTTGAATCATGGCGAGATAATTCGCATCGCGATAGGAATCCATTAAGAGAAGCGTCGTCGACTCGGATTGACGCAGCAAATATTCCAGTTCATGTACCCGGTAGCTCGTATTAACCGTTACCAGTACACCACCCATTTTCGCTGTAGCAAATTGCGAAATCACCCATTCTGGTACATTCGTTGCCCAAATCGCAATATTTTCCCCTTTTTGAATGCCCAAGGACATAAATCCCCGCGCTGCCTGATTGCATATCGCTTGAAATTCCCCAAACGTATAGCGAAGCCCTCGTTCGTGATAAACCAGCGCTTCCTTTTCCTGATACTTACTCGCTGTGTCGTCTAACATGTTGCCGATTGTGGTCATATGAATCATATAAGCACCCCCAAAACATTCAGACTATTCTGTAGGATTCTTCTTTTACGCCACAATCCCTTCTTTTCCGTTATCGTTCTATAACCATTCGTTCATGTGTTCCTTGATAAATGCGATGTCTTCTTGATAGTGAAGAATATGTCCTTCTTCGGCCATCTTTTGAAAAGCAGCATCGCCCTCACTGGCTTTTAGGGCAATGGTTTTGCATTGTCCTTCTAAACGAAGCAGGACCATTTCTAGCGTACCTTCCTTCATTTCCATCCCGTACGACTCAAAGAACATGGCCACTCGCTGTTTTCGCTGGTTGGCATGCACCAATGGTTGGTAATGGATTTTTTCTCCGGATTCCGTTAAAGAAAATCTGCTCAAAGGCACGCAGGTATAGAGCGCATAGGCGATATCCCAAAGTTTTGGACCCGGAGACGCTAAATCAAAATCGATAATGCCAATCGGTTTTTGTTGATGGAAAATGATATTGTACATAGCAAAGTCGTTATGACAGATGACTTCACGCGGACCAGGCGTGTGAACGAACGAAAGCCACTGATCATCGAAAGGAAAATCACTCACAGAGTCATGATAAAGCCGAAGCATTTTTGCAATTACTTGTAACGCTTCGTCTGACTTCATATATTCCTTCCAAGGGTAATGACCTGCCTCTCCCTCTATAAAGGACAGGATTTCTCTCCCCTTTTCATCCATGCCTAAAAATTTTGGCGCATACGGATAGCCTTTTCTTTCCAAGTGCTTCAATAATTCATGAATGTTCTTGCTCCCTGGCTTTACTTCCCTTCTGACTGTATTGCCAGAACGGTAAACGTTCGTTACGTTTCCTCCCGCTAATAATTCTTCCCTCGATGATGACGATTTTTCCATATCAAGAACGCCCCTTTCTTTTGACGAAAAAGAAAGCGTCCCTGTTGTGGAACGCCATCTGTCTTACTTCACGACGATTTTTTTCGTAGCTTCTACCTTGTATGGCAGGTGGTTGCTGTAGTTGAGCTCTACCCGAATTTCATGCTCTCCCTTGGGCAACTTTTTCAGTAAAAACTCTGGTTGGTAAATCATCCCTTTTGGTTCGCCATTCAGGTATAAATGTGCGTGTCCCTCACCAAAGACTGGGGCCTCGGCCAATTCGCCATTTTCCTGAACAAACGTGAAGTTCTCTGTAAGCAAGGATACTTCTGCCGTCGTCCCATCCATCTTGACCTCCATATTCAGCGCTGGCTTTTCTGATCCTGCTGGCTGGTTCATGGGTGCCGTCGCTGTAACAGAAGTAGTCGGGTCTGACGGTCGGTAGGAGTCCGAGACACTCAGAGGGTCTTTGACCAGAAGTACGATGCCCGCCACCAGTGCTACAAGGAACACAATTCCGCCCAAAATGAGATTGCGCATACTGATAATAAAGACCTTCATGTCTCTACTCTCCCTTTCGCAAGTGCTTGTCACTTATTTGTACATGCATATGCGAGAGTGAAGAGAGTTAGAAGCAAAAACTTTTCTAGTAATTAGCGGTAGTTAATAAATTGTACCTCCAAAGGCAAATCAGCCTTGCGAATTGCGTTGATGATTTGCTGTAATTCATCTTTGCTTTTTCCCGTCACGCGAATTTGATCGTCTTGAATCTGTGTTTTCACTTTGAGTCCTGTATCTTTGATGATGCTGTTGATCTTTTTCGCATTGTCTTTGTCGATCCCCTGTACTAGCTTTACACGCTGACGGACTGTACCGCCCGCTGCTGGTTCGATCTTTCCGTAGTCGAGGTTTTTGATCGGGACATCCCGTTTGACGAGCTTGCCAAGCAAAATATCTTTTACCTGACTAAGCTTGAAGTCGTCATCGGAGACGAGGACGAGCTCTTCCTTTTCCAAGGCGATGCTGCTCTTGCTCCCTTTGAAGTCAAAGCGATTTTCTATTTCTTTTAATGCGGTCTGAATCGCATTGTTCACTTCGGACAACTCTACCTTGGACACGATATCAAATGAGCTCTCTTTACTCAAAGGAATTCCCCTCTCTTTTATTAGATCGCTCGGATCAACCCACCATCGACGAGGAAGGATTGACCTGTCACGTAGCTGTTGGCTGGCGAAGCCAAGAATGTCACCATGCGAGCAAACTCGTCAGGCTGGCCGTATCTGCCCAATGGGATTTGCTTCTCCCAATTTTCCCTAACTTCATCAGCACTGATACTCTTCGCCTCTGCGGTAAGTCCATCTAGTTGTGCCACCCGATCCGTCGCAATTCTGCCTGGCCCAATG
Organism: Brevibacillus sp. Leaf182; assembly: GCF_001423865.2. Taxonomy (NCBI): domain Bacteria; kingdom Bacillati; phylum Bacillota; class Bacilli; order Caryophanales; family Paenibacillaceae; genus Brevibacillus; species Brevibacillus sp. Leaf182. The sequence continues at coordinate 187,056 of NZ_LMPN02000033.1, forward strand.
GTGTTTATCAGAATCCCATCCGGTCCTAGTTCTGAAGAAAGCGTCTTGGATAAGCCCAATACCCCAGTACGAAACGTATTGGACAGAAGTAAATTCTCAATTGGCTGTTTAAAGGACGAGGAAGCGAAATTGATGATTCTTCCAAATTGGTTCGCTCGCATATGCGGTAAAACAGCACGAATAGCACGTACATAGCTGAGCAAATTTAGCTGGAAGGCTTGCATCCACTGTTCGTCGGTAAGCTGATCGAATCTGCCTGTTGCAGGTCCACCTGAATTGTTGATTAAAATATCGACGCTGCCAAAATGCTTGACCGTTGCTTCGACAACCCGCTTGATATCTTCTTCCTTCGTCACATCCACGGTTACGGCAAGAGGTGATTTTCCAGTAGCTTGTTCGATCTCTGCACGAACGATTTCCAGAGCAGCTTCATCTCTACCGCATATCGTCACATTCGCTCCTTCTTGGGCGAGGCACTGCGCTGTTGCCTTCCCCAATCCTTTTGATGAGGCGAGTACTAGAGCCGTTTTTCCTTGCAAAAATAGATCCATGTGCATGCTCCTTTCTTGATCCATGTATGTATCTTGATCTCTTTATTCTACAGAACTTTCAGACGAAGGAAAAGAAAAAGAGAAGGGGTGCAGCACATACTCCCCTTCTCTTGCGAATCACTATACCTCTGTCGGAGGTACGTTCTTATCTTTGTTTTGTTTTGCTGCTCGTTTCGCTTCGCGCTTCGCCTGGCGAGCAGCTTTTCGTGCCAGTCTTCCTGCCTTCGCCCCTTCAAACAGGGAGTACAAGACTGGTACGAGCACCAGTGTCACAATCGTGTGGAAAATCAAGCCGGAGATAACGGCTGTTGCGAGTGGTGCTTCCAAATCAGAGCCTTCCGCCATTGCAAGACCCATCGGCAGCATCCCGAGAATCGCCGTCAGCTTCGTCATGATAACGGGACGAATACGTTCCTTCGTTCCTTGGATAATCGCCTCTGCGGTTTCCATTCCACGTTTGCGCAGCAGGTTGATCCTGTCGATCAAGAGGATCGCATTGGATACGACGATACCGACAAGCATGATGATCCCGATCATCGCCATTTCACCGAATGTCCGCTGCGTAAGGACGAATCCAAGCACAACACCGACCAAGGCCATTGGAATCGTCAGCATGATGATAAACGGTTGGGACATCCGCCCGAACTGGGCAACCATGATGACGTAAATCAGAGCCAGAACCCCCAGGAATACGAATATCGCCTGGCTCATATTCGTGCTTTGCTCTTTTAGCTTACCAGCGATTTCGACATTATATCCTGCTGGTACAGGTACGGTTGGCAATTTCTCATTTAGCTCACGGCCTACTACCCCTAAATCACTTCCCAGCATCTCGGCAGAAACCGTAACGATGCGTTCGCCTTCTTTCCGCTCAATCGTGATCGGAGACTTACTGTACTCCATTTCCACCAGATCTGCCAAAGGCACTGCTGCCCCGTCTTTCGATGTCACCATAATCGTTTTGAGCTGATCCGGGTGCTTCAGCCAGTTGTCCGGCATCTTGGCAACGATGTCGACTTCGATTCCATCCTGTGTGATGGACGTAATTGGTTGGCTGCCGATTAACACGCTCAGTTGTTGCAAAAGAGAACGATGATCGACATTCAGTCTGGTAAGCGCCTCTTGTTTTGGCAGCAACGTAACTTTTTCTTTTCCTTCTTTAAAATCGTTGCGAATGTTGGTGAGCCCGTTGATCGTGCCAAGCATCGTTTCCAGATCGGTTGCGATCTTCCGCATGACTTCCATGTTATCCCCGTAAACATCCAGTTGGATCGGGCCGCTTCCGCCTTGTTGTCCGAAAGACATGGAGACAGAGTCGATTCCTGGGGTCTCATTCAGGCGCTTGTTAATATCCTCGTTCAAAGCGTCCTTATCACGTGTTCTGTCCGTCTTCGGAATTAAGGAAATGAACAATGTTGCTTCTTCCTTGGAAGTAAAGAAGAATACATCCTTGATTTCCGGGATCTCCCGCAGCGATGTTTCCGCGGTGACGGCTGCTTTTTGAGCTGTTTCCAACGTAGCTCCCATTGGCATTTTCATATTGACAAAGACGATATTTTCATTCGGGTTAATCCCTTGACCCATTTTCATAAAAGGTGTGAGGAAAACGGCACCAACCAGCAATGCTACTGCGAGTAAAACCGTTTTTATCCGATGTCTAATCGCTACATGTAAAATGCCGCTGAATACGCGAATGATAAAGTGTTCCTTGCCTTCTCCTTCTAGCGAAACGTGCTTATCCTTCTGCAAGAAGCGATTGGAAAACACGGGAACGAAGAAGTAAGCAGCGATCGTCGATGCAATAATGGCAGCGGATACCGTAAAGGCGATTGTGGCCAAAACCGGTTTCAGCCAATCTTCAAAATCCGCAAAGACAAGTGGCAAAAAGACGATGATGATCGTGAGCTGCGAGGTGAACACAGGTGTCAAGACTTCTCTCGTTCCTTTAATAATAGCCTGCTTCAGCTCTTCGCCCTTTTCCCGGTAGTGATAGATACTTTCCAATACGACGATAGCGGCATCGACGATCAAGCCGACTGACAAGCTCAAGGACAGCAAACTGATCATATCAATGTTGTAGCCTGCGAGTTTCATCGCGATGAACGTCATGAACGCAGAGAGCGGCAACGTCGTAGCGATGACGAGTGTGACCCTCCAGTTGCGCAGGAAGACGAACAAGATGATGATCGCAAGCGCCCCACCAATCATGACATCCCGGCTGAGGTTGCTCACGGCGTGCTCGACAAAGGAAGCTCCTTCGAACATGACTTTGATGTTGTATTTACCGTTTGCTTCTGTGTTCATTTTGCGAACGACTTCTTCTACATTCTTTTGTGTTGTGATCAAGTCATAGCCGTCTGCCCGCGTCACGCTGAGTTGAATAAACACGGAACCGTTTGTCAGAGCCACGAAGTCTTTCACTTTTCCACGCAAATCTTCAATTTGCGCCAGTTGATTCAGAGAAACGGTTCCTCTCGGTGTATCAATTGGCAGTGCCTCTATTTCCTGTGGAGTCTGATAAGTATTGTCAATCATGACAACTGTATCAAATCCCGTGTTCTCCAGTGTACCAATCCCTTGCTTCCAGTTTGTATCCTGAAGCTGTGAAATGATAGCCGCTGGCGTTGTTTGATAGGCATTCAATCGCTGTGGCAAAAAGGATATGGTAATTTTATTCTCGAAGCTTTTCTCTTCTACGATTACTTCCTTAACTCCCTCGACTTCTTCAATGCGGTCCTTGATTGAAGTTTTTGCCAAACTCAGCATGGTCTTCGGCTCTGCTCCCACGACGGCAAAATCAATCATTTGATCGCTACCCATATTGCTCTGGGAGATATCTACAGAGTCAACGGCTTTCGGAAAACCGTTTCGGAGACGGTTGACGGCATTTTGTACATCTTGCTTAACCTGCTCGCCTTTACCTTCATTTGCTGAAATATTGATTCTGACAGAACCTGCACTTGTTGAAGAAGAGTATTTTTTAATATCATTAATCGATTTTAGTTCTTGCTCTACTTTTTTCGTTACTTTTTCTTCCATCTCTTCTGGTGGCAGTGCACCACCGGAAATTCTTACGTAAATATCAGGAAAGTTCGTCTTTGGAACGAGTTCGATATTAAAGCTGAATAAGGACCCCAAACCTGCAATCACGAGTAAAAATGTAAACAAGTAGACGATTAGCTGTCTTTTCAGCAAAAAGAGAATCACCTTGTTCATGCAACTATTCTCCCTTCGCCTCTACTTTTTGCCCTTCGACGTAGAATGTAATTCCACTGCGCAGGAGTTGGTCGCCTTCTTTCACTCCAGATACGATTTCGATGGAGTCTCCGACCAATTGACCGGTTTTCACTGGTTTTCTTACAGTCAGTCCATTCTCTACTGCCATTACATAATGGTCTGTTTGACTCACGCCGACACTTTCCAGCGGCACGAGGAAGCCATTTACTTGGCGCGGCACCTCAATCGTTGCGGCCATTCCACCACGCCAGTAACCATCTGCATTCGGAATCGTGATCTCGACGCGGTATTTACCTGTATCCTTGTTCACAACTGGAGATATAAAGGCAATAGTTCCTTCACTTTTCTTTCCATCGTCAGATAACGCCTGCACCTTCGTTTTTTCATGGAACTGACTGATCAAATCATTGGAAACATCCAAGGTTATCTTCACTTCAGACAGGTCGACGAGGCGAATGATTTCCTGACCGGGAGACACCTGCTCTCCAATTTGCAAGTTCACATCCACGATTGTTCCTGCGAATGGTGCCTGTATTTTCGCATCATCCAAGCTCTTCTTCGCACGGTCTACACCGCCGGCAGCAGCTTTAATCGATGCGTTGGCGACCATGACATCTTCTGGTTCCGCTCCTTTTTGCAGTTCATTCAGAGACAACTGAGCGTCACGCAGTGTAATCTCTGCTTGTGTAACAGCCCGTTTACTCGCATTTATTTCGTTTTGCGAAATGGCTCCACCAGCAAATAGCTTCTCACTTGTTGCGAGATCCTGCTTTGCTTTATCCAGACTGTCTTGCGCGCTTTTTACCTGCAGACGCTTCTGCTCAAGTGCTTCTGCTGTCGCGCCCTTTAACGTCTTGATTTTCCGCGCTGCCGCTTCCTCTACTTGCCCCTGTGCCGCTGCAATTTCTTTTTGATGGTAACGGGTATCCAATGTGGCCAATAACTGACCTTGCGCAATTTTTGCTCCTTTGGTCGCGGAGATCGCGGAGATCGTTCCGCCTGTACCAAACGATAACACCGCGTCCCGCTTGGCTTCTACCATCCCTGTGACTGCGAGCATCACTGGCTTTGTTGCTTTTTGAACCTTCACTACCTCTACTACCTTCGCCTTTGCCTCTGTCTGCTGCGGTGCCTCTGGTGCTGGTGCTGAACAACCAGCAGTGACCAACATTACCGATGCCAGAATAATCGATGCCCGTTTTTTCACAAGAATTCCTCCAAATTTTCACAATCATTCCTCATGGCGTAATTGTGCCAGTTTTTACCTCTGCTGCAAAACAGTCAGCGGGTGGAAATTCATATCCGCCCCGAGACGGAGAACAGTACCTAACAGCGCATAAATAGATACGCAAGAAAACTGGGAAAGTTACCTTTTTTTGGACGATCTTGAGGAAAAATTTACAAAAAAAGCAGCCAAGTCATAGACTTGAACTGCCTGTTGGATTTGAGTCTTGTTATTGTTCTATCAGTTGTTCCAGTTCCTCGAGCAATTCCTTGAAGACACTCAATGCTTCTGCAATCGGTGTTGGCGACGTCATGTCTACGCCTGCGCCCTTGAGCAGATTAAGCGGATAATCTGAACTACCGCCCTTGAGGAACTGCAAATAACGATCTACGGCTGGCTGGCCTTCCTCCACAATCTGCTTGGAAAGAGACGTCGCGGCCGAGAAGCCAGTCGCGTACTTATACACATAGAAGCCGCGATAGAAATGAGGGATTCGTGCCCATTCCAAATCTACCTCGCTGTCTACAACCATGTCCGGGCCGTAATAGGAAACATTGAGCTCACGGTAAATCGTACTGAGAGATTCGGCTGTCAGCGGCTCTCCCTGCTCTTCTTTTGCGTGCACAATTTTCTCAAACTCAGCAAACATCGTTTGACGGAATACCGTTCCACGGAACTGTTCCAGGTAATGATTAATCAAGTACATGCGCTGTTTCTTGTCCGTCGTCGTCTCGAGCAAATGATTCATTAGTAGTGCTTCGTTCAGTGTAGAAGCCACTTCTGCTACGAAAATCTTGTAATCGGCATACGTGTAAGGCTGAGCGTGATTGGAATAGTAGCTATGCAAAGCATGCCCCATCTCATGCGCTAGCGTAAACATGTTGTTGACATTGTCCTGATAGTTCATGAGTACAAACGGATGTGACGTATAGGCGCCCCATGAATAGGCTCCACTTGTCTTCCCTTCGTTTTCATGCACATCAATCCAACCGTTGGAAAAGCCCTCATCCAAAATACGACCGTACTCCTCACCCAGTGGATGAAGTGCTTCTTTAATCGTTGAAACAGCCTGATCATACGGGATTTTCATGTCCGTCTCAGGTACGATCGGCACGTACAAATCGTACATGTGCAATTCATCTACGCCCAATAATTTTTTGCGCAAGGCAATGTATCGGTGCATGAGCGGCAGATGCTCATGGATCGTTGCAATCAGGTTATCGTAAACAGAGAGCTCCACATTATCGGCAAACAAGGCAGCGTACAGGGCAGACGGATATTTTCTCGTCCGTGCGTTGAAAACATCTCCTTTGATCGCAGATGTCAACGAGGCTGCGATCGTATTGCGGAACTTGCCATACGTACTGTACAGCGCTTCGAATGCTTCTTTGCGTACACGTCGGTCTTTGCTTTCCATGAACTGCGTGTAGCGTCCCTTGGTCAGCTCGACTTCCTCGCCGTTTTCATCCGTGATCATCGGAAATTTCATGTCCGCGTTGTTGAGCATCCCAAAAATTTTGGAAGGAGAAGATGCAAGCTCGCTCATATTCGCCAACAATGCTTCTTCCTCTGCGGATAGCGTATGTGGCTTGAAGCGAGTAATCTCTTCTAATAAAATGCGATAGTGCTCAAGTCCTTCTACTTCTTTGATCCACGTTTGCAAGTCTTCCGTGGCAATCGCCAAAATCTCTGGCTGTATGTACGAAATGGAACCGTATACCTGCGTGCTAAGGCTAGTCGCCCTGTCAGTCAGCCCTTGATACTTGCTGTTGGCATTGTCTTCATCTCGACGCATACGTGCGTAGACGTACACTTGATCAAGCGTCTTCAATAATTCATCTTGCAGAGTCAACACGGCCAGCAACTGTTTACCGGAAGTAGCCAGAGAGCCTTTCATTGCTGCGATTTTTTCTGTGAGCTGTTTTACTTTTTGTACGTCCGCTTCCCAATCATTATCTGTGGGATACATGTCCTCAAGACGCCATTTGTATTCAGCGGGGACGTCACTGCGTTTCGGCAGTGTTTTGCTTTTATTCACCGTGATCACTCCCTCGTTATTCATGTAAGATGAAATGGTCAAATCATCCATATGTGTATCCTATCGTATTATGCCTACAGGTTCAAATCAATCAGGCGCTTTCACGTTTTCCACAGAAAAAAAAGCCGAGCTTTCCCGAAAAGGAAAGTCAGCTTCTCCCTACTCCAATATAATGAAAACCTGCTTCCTTTACCTCCTGGTTCGGCCAGGCATTTCGTCCGTCTAGCAAGAGCGGCTGTGCCATGCTTTGATAAACCTGTTTCCAATTCAGTTGGACACACGGTTCCCATTCTGTAACCAATAATGCGGCGTGTGCTCCCTCGCATGCTTCTGCCGCTGATTGCGTGTACGTGATCTGTGGAAACTGTTTGCTGACACCGGGTGCTCCAATCGGATCGAACGCCTTCACGAAGGCACCTTTTTGCAAGAGTGTTTCTATCAATTTGAGCGATGGCGCTTCGCGGATGTCATCCGTATCCGGTTTAAACGTCAGCCCCAGAACAGCAATTTGTTTGCCTTTCAAATCAAGGAGCTGCAAGCACAACTGCTCCAAAAACCAGACAGGCTGTGTAGCATTCACCTCTCGCACTTTATCCAAAATACTTAAGTGAATATTGCGCTCTGCTGCGAGCTGCAATAACGCAATCGTATCCTTCGGAAAACAGGAGCCGCCATAGCCTACTCCTGCCCGTAAAAATTGCGGACCGATTCGGCTGTCCAGTCCCATTCCTCGCGAGATCGTCACGATATCCGTCCCGAGCACGGTACTTAAACGTGCTAGCTCATTCATAAAGGAGATACGGGTTGCCAAAAATGCATTCGAAGCGTATTTGATCAGCTCTGCATTAGCCCTGGTGGTGATGACGCGCGGTGCCTTCACGCCGTTGTACAGTTCCTCCATGCGAGCGGCTGCCTGAGAATTATCTACACCAATGACGATTCGCGAAGGCTCCAATGCGTCCAATAATGCACTCCCTTCCCGTAAAAACTCCGGGTTGGATGCAACAGATACTCCTTGGCAGCCAGCCAGCATCCCCGCTACTTTTTCGCCAGTTCCGACTGGTACGGTACTTTTGATTACCACGATGCGTTCTTGCGGTGCGAGCAAATGGACCTTGTGAATGTCAGAAACAGCCCCGAGTAAATACGTTAAATCGGCTGTACCGTCTGCTGCTTCAGGTGTCCCCACACAAATGAAAAAAATCTCTGCGTCCTTCGCCTCTGTCAGGTCTGTATAAAAAGCAAGTGCGCCATCATCCAATACTTTTTTCAATGCCTCTTCTAAGCCCGGTTCGTAAATCGGCGAGATCCCTTGGCGCAGTTTTTTTACTTTGGATGCAACGAGGTCAATACCCGTCACCTGATGACCGTTCATGGCTAGGGAAACAGCAGTCGTCAAACCTACGTAGCCGGTCCCAATAACGGCAACTTTCATTCCTTCACCTCATCATTTTTTCGACACACGCAAATAAAGCTCTTCTAGCCTCATCCGTTGCTGATGGATATCGTGGTTTTTTTCTACTTTCAGCCGAGCCTCCGTCGTGATCTGTGCCCACTCGTGACTTTCTGTTAGTACACGGTTTATCATTTTCCCGAGCGCAGTCGGTGATTTCTCTGGAACCAGATATCCGGTCACTTTGTGTTCAACCAGCTCGGGGATTCCCGCGTGATAGGTGGAAATGACAGGGCGTCCGCTAGCCATCGCTTCCATGATGACATTAGGAATCCCCTCCTGGTTACCATTTCTCGCTGTCTTGCATGCGATGATGAACAAATGGCACTTGGCCAGTTCACGCTGGACTTCACGATGTGGCAGAGCCCCTTTGAGCACGACTTGTGTGCCTAACCTATTTTTCTTGATCAGTTGTTTGAGTTTCTTTTTTTCTTCTCCATCGCCGACGATGATTAACTTTGCCTTGGGATGTTTTTTATGCACATGGGTAAACGCCTTAATTAACGTATCCATACCCTTTTTTTCAGTCAGTCTCCCTACGCTTAGCAATCGGTACTCCCCATTTTCCACGGGCTGTGGCGGCAGCATGGGAAATTTGCGCAAATCAATTCCTGAGCGGATAAGGGTAATTTTGGATGGGGGACAGCCCAGATGAATCAATCGCTTTCTCATGTGATTGCTCACGACTGTAAACGCATGGCCCTTTCGAAAGAGACGCGGAAGGGACCGTCTGTACAATGGATTTTCTTTGACGCGCTTGGTGGCATCAAAGCCGTGAAAGGAAGTGATCAGGGGGAGTTTGCTTTTTTCTGCATAAGGAAGCAATTCTAGCCCAGCAGGACCAAAGCGGGCATGCAGGCATTTAATTTTTTTGCGTCGCAGCCAAGTGGAGAGGCCGGCCATATGCTTGCGCACATAGACCGGCGAATAAGGAAATTGTTTTCGGTTAAAGGCTCGCTGTCGGGTCAACACCACGGGTTTGACCACTTGATGTCCAAGCAATTGCTCATAAATAAATGTTTCACTCTTGGGAAGAAACTTTCTGCGATAAACGAGGACCCGATGCATGCAACTGGCCTCCTTGGTGACGGGTGTTACCCCTTCGATTGCGAACGAATCTCTGCTAATTGATGGCGAAGGCCCTCTTCTAGCGTCACTTTTGGTGTGTATCCCAAGCGTTGTTGGGCAAATTGGATATCCGCACAGGTTCGTAAGGAGTCACCTGCCGGCCCATTTTGAAACGTAATGCGGGGGGTCAGATTCATTAACGTGCCCATGATGGATAGCACATCGATGAGCTTGATTTCCCGGTCTCCCCCCACATTAAAAATATCTCCGGGAACAGCGTGCTGTGCAGCGAGCAGATTCGCCTCTACCGCGTCTGTCACATACGTAAAGTCTCTGGATTGCTGGCCATCCCCATAGATGATGACCTGCTCGCCTTTCATCATTTGACGAAAGAAACGATGAAAAGCCATATCGGGACGCTGTCTGGGACCGTATACCGTAAAGTAGCGAAGCATGCTAACCGGGAGTCCATAAGCTTTTACATAAACCGAGCAGATTTGTTCCATCGCTTCCTTGGTCACACCATAAGGGGAAACCGGGCGAAGAGGCGCAGTTTCATTGGTTACGGTCCCTTGCATCGTCCCGTAAACCGAGGAAGAGGACGAGACCACGATGACAGGTGGCTTCGGTCTTTGCAAGCAAGCCTCCAGCAATTCTTGTGTAGCCAAAATATTATGGCTAACATAATCGGCAAAGGACTTTCCCCAGCTATTTCTTACGCCCGGCAAGGCAGCGAGATGGAAAACAGCGTCGACATTCTCGAGCCAAATGTCCCAACGCCCAGTCTGAAGTGTTGTAGAGTGGAAGGTGAAGGCAGGATGTTTTCCTATTTCGGCCAGATTACGCAGTTTCGCAGCAACATCGTAGTTATCGATGAAACCGTCTATCCCGACGACTGTCACACCATCGTTCAACAAGCGCTGTGTCAAATGAGACCCAATAAAGCCTGCACAGCCGGTGACAAGAGCTTTCTTCATCGTCTCCGACGCCTCACTTTCTTCAGCCTTTTAATGACTAAATAACCGTTTTTGTAACCATAGATGGCCTTGTACTTCTTGCCCCACCTTTTCAGATAATATTTGAATGTTTTTTTTCGCAAATAATTACGGCGAAACTTCATCTTGCTGTCTGTGAGCTGACCTTTATGCTTCGTCCGGTTGTAAAGAATTTGGTTGATGTATCTCACCGGATACTTTTCAATTAACCGCAAAATGATTCGCCGATCCTCCATAATCCTTCCCTCGTATCGATCCGAGGTATCCCAACCACCCACTTGATGCAGAGCTTCTACGCGATAGCAGCGTGGAGAAACCATCCAGCGATTGTATTTCAAAAACTGGTATTTGTTATGAAAGGTCTTGTGTTTCACCTTAATCGTCTTGGTATACTTTCCGCGCTTAACTTTCCAGATGTTCATGTTCCCGTAGAAGAGAGCCGTGCTTTTCTTGCTTTTGTGAATGTACTTTTTGATCACTGCCAGCGTTCGTTTCGGTAACCAGTCATCGGAGTCGAGTTGTACGAGATAAGGGGTATCCACCATTGACAATGCCTGATTCATCACTTTGCCGATTCCAGAATTTTTTTCCATTCGATGATACAGAATGTTTGGGTGGTACATATATTTTTCAATTTTACTTCTGGTGCGATCGGTGGACGCATCGTCAATGATCAACAGCTTCCAATCTTTTGAGGTTTGATTCAAGACGCTGTTGATGGCTTTGCGAATAAACTTGGCGCGATTGTATGTCGGAATGACTACAGTAAAGGTCGGATTCATACGTCCTCCCTCTTGACAGCCGGAATGCAAATGGACGATTTGTCGCTTACAATGAAAACTCCCGTACTGTTAGAAGATTGACCCGTCATCATCGATGAGCGGCCGAAAACGCTGTTTGTTATTTTCCAAGCAATGTCTTGCAGCGAGCTGTTTTCCAGCAAAATACTATTTTCGATATACGAGCAATTTCTCAAGCTTACGCCATTCTGGATCGAGACGTACGGTCCTATTTGGCAATTTTCAATCACACAATCATCACCGATTCGTACAGGACCCGTAATCTTCGCATTTTTCACAATGGTTCCTTTGCCAATTTGATGTTGATTACCTAGCTCCCTCGTAAGCATCCACTGGTTGGCCTCCAGCCAGCGATCGATGGTTCCCACATCCGAATACTTTCCGTTGGTGACGGAGTGAGCCAATTTGAATCCGCGATTAATCATCGATTGAATCGCATCCGTTATTTCTAGTTCGCCTCGTGGAGATGGCTGCAGGGTAGCAATCGACTCAAAAATAGGTGGCGTAAACAGGTATGCACCGATAACCGCCAGATTGCTCTTTGGCTGACGTGGCTTCTCCTCTACTGAGATCAGTCTTCCTTTTTGTACTTCTGCGATCCCATAGTCCTGTGGTCTCTCCACTTTACTTAGCATCACGACACCGTCAGATTTTCCCTTCGTAAACGCTTTTGTAAGTCCGTGAAGCGAATCCATTAACAAATTATCACCTAGTAGCAAGATAAACGGTTCGTCTTGCAAAAACGGTTGCGCTAGCTGGACAGCATGGGCAATTCCCAGTGGTACCTCCTGCCTGATAAACGTAATGGTAGCCCCGAATTGACTACCATCGCCCACCATGGGAGGAATCTGTACTTGAGAAGGATGTATCACGATGCCAATGTCCTGAATGCCCACTTCACGCAGTTTGCGAATGCAGTAGTGTAAGACCGGGTGATTGGCCACAGGGAGGAGGGTTTTCGGTTGCGAATAGGAAAAGGGGTGCAGTCGCGTCCCACGTCCAGCACACAAGATTAACCCTTTCACAAGTATCACTCCCCAGTTGTGCTCTGCGATACTTATAAGGTATGCGTATCTGAATAGCTGGACAGGGCAGACGTCCACATTGGAGCAAGAAAAGGCAACCACCTACATCCGTTCCATTCGAATTAACCTGTTTTTAAAAGCGGTTGTTTCTCTTCACTCCGCGTTGGAACAACTGTTTCAAACACGTTCAGATAGCCTTGCGCAGTTGCGTACCAAGAAAAAAACTTAGCTCGTTGCAGGGCCTGTTTGCCCATTTCATTCCGGACGGCAGGTGAACTCCACAATAGTTCCCAGACAGCAGGCAATCCTTTTTTCCAATCTTTTGGCGGAATGATAAAGCCACTTTTCTCGTGGGCAACGACTTCACGAATGCCGCCTCGTGGAGTGGAAATGACAGGCTTTCCGGAAGCCATTGCCTCTAAATTGACACGGCAAAACGCTTCTTTCCAAACGGATGGTGTCGCCACGACATCCCCAATTTGGTAGTAAAGCGGCATTTTTGCGGATGGTACGAAATTGACGAAACGCACCTTTTCACCCAAAGGCTTCGCAAGTCGCTTGAGCTCACGAACATACGGATTCAGGCGATTACTGCCGTATCCCGTGCCACCCACAATGACGAGTTTAGCTTTCGGATCTTGTTTGCTCACCTGACGAAAGGCTTTGATCAGCACATGCACCCCTTTACCCCGCATGAGTCTGCCGGCATAAAACAAGACGCGATCATCTGGCTTCAATCCGAGTTCTTGACGCATTTTTTTGACCGCTATCTTTGCAACCTGATAAGGAGTGACATCGACTCCGAGGTGAACCGCATGAATTTTGTTTGCAGGAATCTTGCACGAACGAATAAAATGTTGACGTAAAAATTCACTGTTCGTAATAAAACCTGTTGCCAGGCGAACGGCGCGCCGCATATTTTCCTTGCTGATGATTGGCTGTGATCCATACACGTGAGAGTGCATATTCACGAAGACCGGGATCTTGGGAAAATGGCGTTTTAAGGTGAGAACATAGATCGGTCTGTTCTCCACGAGAATGACATCTGGCTTGTTCTTTTTGATATGGTTAATGATCCGGCGCAAATAAGGCTTAGGCCCTTGATACGGGACGCGAATGAACTGCCGGTTTTCTTCCACGGATGAGGTTGGATAGGTCGCACATTTACGAGTATAGATCGTCACGTTATGCATGGGCTCGATCATCTTTGTGACCTCGTCTATATCGTGTTCGACCGAGCTTCCTTTGACCGGTGGTACAGAAAAGGGACCCGGACTAATAATTGCGATGTTCATTTCGCTCGATCTCCCACTCCTTTTTCAGTGAAAGAACTACTTGATACAAGTACTGCAATTGTTTTGTATGGTTCTCTTCAAGCTTCTCCCATCTTTCTTCCCACGAAGCCAGCGCCTCTCTCAGTACCAACACTTCTTGCTCAAGCTTGTGAACCTGTTCCACGACTGCCTCATCGGTCTCTCTCATAATAATTTCGAAGGTAGGCTCCAAGACCAGTTCCTTCGGCTGCTCACCTGTTGTATTTACGACCAACTCCTGGACGTTTTCCGTTACTTCCTCTTCCTCTTTTTCATTGGCTTTTACGATTGAAATACGTTGAACTGCCTCATCTACGACATAACTTCCTGAAAACACACCTGGCGTTACCCAATGAGACAGATCCCATTTTTTCCGTTTTTCCACAAGTCATCGCCTCCTGAAGCTGCATCTACGTAATATGTTATGACAGACAAGGAAAATGGGTACGTGTACCGTGACATAGAAAAAACCGCTTGATTTGGAGGAAATCAAAGCGGTTGCCCGTGGTCTCTCATATTTGCTTGTCTACGGAAGTTCAAGCTGTAAAGACGCGCTTGTTCTACGGTTGTAATCTGTTGCTTTTGCCATTCGAGCAAGATCCTGTCGATATAGCGAATGTGGAGTTTGCCAACGGTTGCAGCCTCACGCAAAGCGGTCAAAATCAATTCTTCCTGATAGCCGTCCTGTTCGGTCCACATGTGGATGTTCTCCAATTCAAATGGCGCTAGCGGGCGACCGAATGCCTGCTCAAAACGAGCGTAAATGGCAACAGGTTCGGCATCCAGAGAAACGGCCACTTCCATAAAGGGCTCCATGCTTCTCGGGTCTGCTTGCTGCTCCCGCCAGGTCTGGTACAGCTTTTTGTACAAGGGGGTCAAATTGTATTGCTCATGACGCATGCCCGTCTGTGGATCGATAAACTCATCTATCGTAATCCAGTCTTCTTTTAATAGCTTTTGTAGAGATTGAATCAATCTCCGGCTCGTCATGGACATGCGTTCCTCCAGCTCTGTTAAGGTCGGGAATCGATTCCCTTCCTGCTGGAAGGACAACAGATGAATCAATAGCATCATCTCGTCATCAGTCAATGACATACGCTTATACATTTTCAAAAGAAGGTTGGAGACGGATGTTGCTCCTTCTTGCAACAATTGCAATATATGGGAGTCCATAACGCATATTCACCTCTGGGTTGGAATAACAAGGGAGTGCGTAAAACGCGCTGTCAAACAATAGGAACACCCTGCTGCCCTCGCGCAACAGGGTGTAGATCGTTCAGTGATTAAGGAACTCTCTATGGGTAGAGACGATTCAGCATACGTGGGAATGGAATGGTTTCACGCACGTGATCCAGACCGCAAATCCATGCAATCGTACGCTCCAGACCCAAACCGAAACCGGAGTGAGGAACTGTACCGTATTTGCGCAGATCCAAATACCAGCGATACGCCTCTTCCGAAAGCTCATGCTCTGCAAAGCGTTTCTCCAAGAGTTCTGGATCATCAATCCGCTGGCTACCCCCGATGATTTCACCGTAGCCTTCCGGTGCGATCATGTCCGCACACAGAACCACTTCCGGACGTTCAGGGTGTGGCTTCATGTAGAAAGCCTTGATTTCAGTAGGATAATGGGTGATGAAAACAGGCTTGTCGAAGTGATCCGCAATCATCGTCTCATCCGGTGCCCCGAAGTCGTCTCCCCATTTGATCTCGCTACCTTTTTCCTGCAACAGTTTGATCGCATCATCATAAGAGATGCGTGGGAACGACCCCGTTACATTTTGCAGTTTTGTTGTATCGCGCTCCAACGTTTTCAGTTCGCGCTCACAGTTTTTCAATACGGATTGTACCACATGAGAAACGAACGCTTCCTGAATACGCAGATTTTCTTCATGATCCACGAAAGCCATCTCCGGCTCGATCATCCAGAACTCGATCAAGTGACGACGTGTCTTGGATTTCTCGGCACGGAAAGTCGGACCGAAAGAGTAAACGCGACCTAACGCCATAGCGACTGCTTCCATATAAAGCTGGCCGGACTGCGAGAGATACGCATCCTCCTCAAAATATTTGGTATGGAACAGATTCGTGGTACCTTCCGCAGAGGTCGGTGTCAAAATCGGTGGATCTACTTTTACGAAACCGTTCTCGTGGAAGAACTCATACATGGCGCGAATCACCTCAGAACGCACAGCCATGACTGCACGCTGACGTGGAGAACGCAGCCACAGGTGGCGATGATCCATGAGGAAGTCAACACCGTGCTCCTTCAAGGAAATCGGATATTCCTGGGCGATCTGAATAATTTCCACACCTGTTACTGTCAGTTCGTAACCGCTTGGTGCGCGGTCATCCGCACGAACTACACCGGTTATGTAAAGTGAGCTTTCTTGTGTGAGCTGTGAAGCATTCTCCCACACTTCTTCCGCTACTTCCGCTTTTACTACTACACCTTGGATGAAACCGGAGCCGTCGCGGAGCTGCAAAAATTGAATCTTGCCGCTGCTGCGTTTGTTGTATAACCAGCATCCCAGGCGTACTTCTTGTCCAACATGCTGCCCGATTCGGGCAATCGTCGTCAACATTGAATGATTCCCTCCATTTACCATGCCACGCAAATACAGACTAAGTATACCAACCAATTATACTATTGGGTGCCTGCAAATTCAATGAAAGTCTCCCTGCAAAATGTTAACCATAAAATGATTATGTAAACTATTGTGCATTTGGGAGACCTGATCTCAACATCGGCCTCCCTGCTTCTGAATCATCCACTCGCCCCATTGTTGTTTCCTACCGAATTATTTATCGTTCTCGATATCGTATTCTTCACTACTTTCATAATCTTGTTCGAAATCACTTTCATCCGTGTCTTCTTCCTCTTCATATTCATCCATGTCGTGATCTTCCATGTCTTCCTCGTCACTGTACTCATCTTCCATGTCTTCGTCATCCGTATCCTCGTCTTCCATGTCCCCATCTTCCGCGTCTTCATCATCCGTATCTTCGTCTTCTACGTCCTCCACTTCCACGTCTTCATCATACGTATCTTCATCATCCATGTCTTCCGTTTCAAAGTCGTGATCTTCGTCACTTTGATCTTCCTCGACTTCTTCTGCCTCCAGTTGTCCCATCTCTGTTGACCATTCCAACATTTCGTGTGGGACATCTACTCCTTTTACTCCAATCCCGATCCAGTGAATCACTCCAGTCGCTTCCTGCCCCTCTTGATTGCGAAATACGGTGATCATCGCGGAAGTCCTTTTCGTGTATTTGAGCGACGTATATATCCCCGGTTGATTTGTCATCGCGACCATACAATAATGTGTATCCGCATACGGCTGTGGCAATCGAACAATCACATCTGTAGACTTGCTAGTGGCAGAAAGTCTGAAGGGGACGAAACCGAATTGTTGCAAGGTTACTCCTATGTGATTATGCGTCTCAATTACGGGAAAGGTCATCTTCTCAGCAGTAATGGACTGATCCGCAATGTGATGCGTAGTGACAGCTTTGGACGCAATTTTAGAACCGGTCACGGAGTCCTCTGCCAGTTTTTCCTGCGTAATAATCCGGTTTTGCAGATGCTGTTCTGTTATGCTCTTGCTGATAAGATGATTCCCTTTGAGCGTCCCTTCCTTAATGTGCGTTCCGTCCAAGCTGCCTTTAATGACATGAGCTCCATGAACAGAATGGCTATCCAGCTTGCTCGCATCAATGCTCTGATCGGCTATTTTATCTCGAGTGACACTGCCGTCCTGTATTTTTTCCTTCGAAATGGAGTTACCTTGGAGATGGTCTGCCTGAATGATGTGACTGTTGAGATGTGTAGAGGAAATTGCTTTTTCCGCAATTTTTTCCCCCGTGACGGATGATCTGCCCAGATGGCGTGTCTTGATTGCATCTTTGGCTATTTTGGGCGCTGTGATAACGGCATCTCCAAGTTTGCTTGTCGTAATGCTTAAATCTGAAATTTTGTCTGTGGAAACAGATTCCGGCGCCAATTTTGATGTGGTCACCAAGTGGTCATGCAGATGCTGGGTCTGGATGATGTACTCGCGTAGATGATTGCCCCCAATGATTCTGTCAGTTAAATGCTGTTCTTCCACAGATCTTCTCGCCAGCTTTTCTGAGCGAATGGTCCCGTCGATCAGATGTCGTGAACTCACACTCTCATCGAGCAAGTGTTGCTCTCCTACACTCCTGTTTGCCAATTTGTCGGTAGTGATCGCCTTATCAGCTATCTTGGCTGTGGTAATCTGCTGATCCCCAATTTTTTTAGCCGTCAGCATCCCGTCTTGCAAGTGACTCGATAGGACACTGCCAGCTTGTAAATGTGTGCTGCCGATTGATTCTTTGGCGAGCTTTTCTGACGTGACACTGTTGTTGTCCAAATGCTCCGTCAATATCGCATATGGCCCGACTTTATCACTGGTCACCGCTTCTGGATGTAAATGCTGGCTATAAATGGCCTGAAACGCAATGTGATGATCCGTGATGCTACCAGCGCTAATGTTACTGCCATCTATTAGCTCTTCCGTGAGATGATGGTGGTAAATGGAGCCTTCACGAATATGCTGAGACTCAATTGCATCTTCGTCGATCTTCGTGGAAGTTACTGCTCCATCGCGTAATTTATCGCCTGTGACAGCTCCATCCTCAAGCTTCACTGTGTTTATCACATAATTGGCGAGATTACTTGTTTGAATGGTCCCCATCTTTATTTTTTCCGAAGTAATCGATTGATCCTGGAGCAACTCATTCGTGATCGCTTGATCCTGAATATGCTTGCTCTGGATCGAGTGGTCGGCAAATTTCATCGAGTCGATGGTTTTATCAGCTAACTTCTCCGACGTAATGCTATGGTTGATCAATTTTTGCGCAGAAATCGAATAATCCTGCAAATGCTCGCCACTTACGATTCCTTGCCCCAGATGATCCCTTTGTACCGCGTGCGGTGCGAGTTTGGTGGAGGTTACGCTCTTGTCCGCGAGTTTACTGCTGTCCACGGCATAATCCTTCAAAATCGAATTATCCACGGCGCCTTGCTTAATCTTGGACGCGTCAATGGCACGGTTCGCAATTTTTTCTGTTGTCACCGATTGATCTGTCAAGTCGTCTGTATAGACAAACGATTGGACACGATCATCGTTTCGATCTTTGATGACCTTTGAATAAAAGTTCGGATTGGCAGTTGAGCTTTGTTTGGAGGATCCGTTTTGTTTAGAAGATGCGTTTTGTTTGGAAGCTGCTTCCTGTTTGGCAGTTGAGTCCTGTCTGAAAGTTGAATCCTGCTTGGAAGTTGGGTCCTGTCTGGAAATTGAATTCTGTCTGGAAGTTAAATCCTGTCTGGAAAACGAGTCCTGTTTGGAAAACGAGTCCTGTTTGGAGGATAGGTCCTGCTTGGGTACTTTGGGAATCGGTTTTTGTTGCTCTTTCGGTGTGGCAGCAGAGAGGGGAGGTATTCTGTGAGTGCTCTCCAAATTACTTTCAAGCAGATTTAATTCGAGGTCTTCCATCCACTCCCGATCAGGTGATGATGTATATGAGAGCGGTAACTCGTTCATGGTCTGCCTAAAGGTTTTACTCAGACTTTTGTTAGCTTTTCGCCGGTTCACATTGGCCATAGGGTCTCCTTGCCTCCTGATTTCATTCCCGTATCACTTTTGTAGGATATTCATCCATTTCCCTATTTGGCACCGTGTCTACAAAATTGTTTCATCCTGATTTGCCAAAGTTGCCGGCAAACACAAAAAAACCTGCTTCACCAACTCTTCCTTTGGCTAGCAGGTTCTTTATCTTTACTTATACAGCAACTTCTTCCTTCGTTTGTGACAATAGCGCCCTGAACTCATCGCCTTGCAGAACTTCCGCTTCCAACAATGTATACAAGCCCGTTTGGAATACGGAGTCATACTGTCTCAAAAGATTGCGAGTTTCTACGAGCAATCCCTCCAGCAGACGCTCAACCTCGTCATGAATCCGATTCTTATCCACGTATTGCAAATGTACAATCCCTAGCTCGGACATACCGCTTTGTACAATTTCCTGTGCCATTCCCAGCGCTTGCTCGAAGTCATTCTTCGATCCAGTACTGCGCCCACCGTAGTAGATTTCCTCCGCTACGGCTCCCCCAAGGCTAACCATGATTTGCTTCTCCATTGCTTCCTTGGTATACAGATAGCGGTCTTCCATTGGATTTTGTCGGACGTATCCTAGTGCTTTGCCACGTGGACTCAGCGTGACTTGCGAGACAGAGCCTGGTCGCACACTCTCACTGACAATGGCATGTCCCAGTTCATGGAGGGCAACGCGCTTCTTCTCTTCCTCTGATGCTTGACGATCTACCTTCTCACCGAGCATGACCTTGTCCACTGCATAGGCAAAATGCTTCGCCGTGATCTTTTCCTGACGGTCACGCATGGCATAAATGGCTGCTTCATTTGCTACACTTTCCAACTGTGCGCCAGAAAATCCGAATGTCTCCTGTGCCACCTTTTCCAATGTGACATCCTCGCCTAGCGGTTTATTGGCGGTATGAATGGTCAAAATCTGCTCGCGTGCTGGTTTGTCTGGAAGATCGACGCTAATATGACGGTCAAAACGTCCAGGACGCAACAACGCTGCGTCGAGCATGTCCTTTCGGTTCGTAGCTGCCATGACTAAAATCCGCGGCTTGTCGGTCGTAGCTACACCATCCATCTCCGTCAACAGTTGATTTAAGGTTTGATCGTATTCACGCTGCTGTTGACCGTCCCTTTTTCCACCGACGACATCGATCTCATCGATAAAAATAATCGCGCTGTCTTGCCCATTTTTCTCTGCTAATGTCTTCGCTTCTTGAAACAATTCACGGACGCGTTGTGCACCGACACCCACGTACATCTCTACAAACTGCGAACCTGATGCCGCCACAAAGGCAGAATTTGTATAGTTCGCTGCCGCTTTCGCCATCAGTGTCTTACCCGTACCAGGAGGACCTGTCAAAAGAACACCTTTGATCGGGCGAATCCCATACTGCTCAATTTTGTCTTTGTACACGAGAAAATCAAGGGATTCCTTCAATTCTTTTTTAGCGCGTTCCTGTCCACCGATATCCGCAAACTGCACGTCTGATTTTGGCAGCTCATGCTTGTTTGCTTTTCTTTTCCCACCGAGGGCCACATTCCCGCCTTGTCCATTTTGCTGACGGATGACCAGAAAGTAAATCGCCCCCAGTACGGCTCCGAACACCAAGAATGGCGTAATATTTACACCAAGAAAAACAAGAAAAATTAGCAGTGCAGGTACGACGCCGATCAGTACTTCCTTACGCACGTGCCGTCACCTCTTTTTCAATGGAACGGGGGATGATGGTGTAAAAATCCTCCGTTCCTTTTTTCAAGTAAACATAAATGTTCTCGTCATCCATCAATGCGGATGCTTCGTCGAGCTGATTCCCCTTTTTCCATTGTTCCACGAGGGCTGGAATGCGGCTGTATTCATGCAGCTCCACGGCTTCTGTAAACACAAATTGACCGCTCTGCCATATATCGTTCATCGCTGTCGATTGGTTGTCTATGTCAATGACGACTTTTTTTTCCCCAGCGACCTTTTGTGTTTCCGTTAGCAGATTACGATATTCTGCTGGAAATGCGTCTGGTTTTGTAACAGTTACATCTATTTGAATTTTATCTTTGCTGATCTCCAAATTGCCCAATGTCGCGGACTGCATTTGTCCGATTTCTGCACGGATTGGCTCCTCAATCTCCATCTTTTGATACAAGAACCATCCTCCGAACAGGAGTGCCAAGGTTGCCACCAAAGATAATCCAATTGCGCTCTTTTTCAACTGCACGGCTACTCCCCCCATATATATCGTTCTCGTTTTCTCTCTTTGCAACGTCCCCAGTATATCATATGAGTATATCAATTTCTTATACAGATGTTGGATGGTATGCCAAACAGGCCTTCTCCCATAAGGAAAAGGCCTGTCGTCAAGCAAGCGTATTAGGTTGGCGCAAGCACGTATGAGGTTAGCAAAGCACCTGTGAATAGATCATAGTGAATATAGTGAAAACGACCGTCTTTGTCTTTGACAGTGACTTCCCAAAATTTCTTATCGTTTTCGAGACCAGGAACTAAATGAGTGATCTCCGATTGCGGGAATGACTTGTAAACCGCTTCTTCTACATTCTTTTTTGGAACAGCTAGATCCATTCGATCGAAGCTTACCTTCTGATCTGTCATCCATGCTACAACCTGTGTACCCGCCTTATTTTTCCCGATGACGACAGCGTAGCTCTCTTTGCCTCGATATTCATCAATGGATTCAATCTCCGTGATTGTCGTGCGATCAAAAACCCACTGACGAACGGCTTCCTCAAATTGATTGCGCTCTCCTGCTAAAGAAGCCGTCAGGTGATAGGCGAACCCAGCTCCCGTAAGTAAAATGACGGCTACGATTGATAGGATAATTCGTACTAACACAGCAAAGTAACTCCTTTACGTGGCTGACATTACAATCGGAATCGAAGCTGATCTCTCTTCACTCCAACTGCCGTTTGTATTTGCAAATCCAGCTCCAGTTGGCGAAGCTGCCCCGTAGTTGACTCGTACCATAGTTGGTAATTGACTTTCATTCCATTCGTTACGTTTGAAGTCAAATCTTGAATAGGGAAGGATGGACCTAACCACATCGATAATAACGAAGAAACTTCCTCAGGTGGAACCGCTATCCGATATCCACTCCATCCTTGCCCTGTAGTATCTTCAAGGCGTTCAGGACTAACCGATTGTAAAACTCCCTTGAGCAATAATCCGTGCTCATACGGGGTGAACATCGCATACGGCAGTGCGGCATGATCCTGTATCTGGCCATTAATTCGCACCGATACGGGCTGCCCATCTTTTCTGGCTATTTCAAGCTGGTGACCACCAATTTCTCCTGTGAGCTGAAATTGCTCATTTTGAAATCGCCCATGCAAGGTCTGATCCTGCATGTATACCAGAAATGAGCGCTCCTCGTCCTTCGTAATCTGCTCCAAAAGCTCTGCTACCGTCCTCGCTGTCTGCTCCGTTCCTGCTGTTTGTCTGACCGCGGACGCAGTATCTGTGCTGTCTGTATTGGCTGATCGACTTACTGTCCCCAATACAATCCCAAGCAGAAATAGACCGAGTAGGATAGGAATGAGCCACCACAGCATTTTGGGCCGGATGTACATGTCGTCCCCCCTGTCCCATTTTTGTCTTTAGCCTATGCTATACGGGAAGGTTTTAGAACGACACGGAAAAGTTGCTAATCATAGCTTAAGGTCGGGCGGTCATACTACTTATACACCCCGAGGAGGTGAGCGCGTGACATCTTCGCAACAAACCACATCTCCTGACATACTTGGGTTTCTGTTACAGGAATACCGCGTCTCCTGGGCAGGATTGTCGTCTCCCTTGCGTCAATGGTCGCACACACCCACTCTTCATTTTCGCCATCATCTCCTGACAAAAGCTGTAGCGAAAATGAACAACGGAACGTCGTAGTATCCAATTCCCCTACCTACACCTGCACTGCCTTACTCCTGTCCCCCACCTGACAGGAGCCTTTTACCGTTTTAATGTTTGGAATACGCGGTTTGCTTCGTAAATCGCGCGCTCCTCATCGATAGTCAAGAGCTTATGATTACGCATCAAAAATTTACCCGCTACAATCGTATCTTTTACATCGCGTCCATTTGCCGCGTACACCACATGTGAAATCGGTTGGTGAGCCGGGTGGAAATGAGCTTGGTGGCTATCCAGTACGATCAGGTCAGCTTGCTTGCCTACTTCGATGCTTCCGAGCGTTTCCTCTTGGAATACCCCTTCTGCGCCATAATGAGTTGCCATGCGAAGTGCTTCCTCTGCTGGTACGGCAACTGGATCGTTGTTCACACCTTTGTGCAGGATCGCAGCGAGTTTCAATTCCTCAAACAAATTCAAATTGTTGTTGCTTGCCGAGCTATCGGTTCCCAGTGACACGCTTACACCTTTTGCCAACATCTTCGGAACAGGTGCAACACCGCTTGCCAGCTTCAGGTTGCTCACTACATTATGAGAAACTCTCACATTGTATTTTGCCAAAATGTCGATTTCTTCATCCGTTAGGTGAACAGCGTGCGCGACGAGTGTTGGACGATTGAACATACCCAACTTTTCCAAATGAGCAACTGGACGCAGACCGTAGTCCTTCTCGTTTTGACCGACTTCCCAAGCCGTTTCAGACATATGGATATGAAGTGGCAAGGAAAGCTCATCAGCTTTTTCAATAATTTGGGTAATAAATTCTGGCGAGCAAGTGTACGGTGCATGCGGTGCCATCATGACGGTAATGCGCCCGTCTGCCTGATTATGCCATTCTTTTGCAAAAAGAGTCGCGTCTTTCAGCTTTGTTTGACGTTCTTCTTCGGAGCACAGACCGATCATACCGCGGCAAAGGCGGGCACGCATGCCTGCTGCATCGACTTCCTTCGCCACGACATCCATATGATCATACATATCTACAAACGTGGTGGTTCCGGTACGAATCATCTCGATAAGAGACAATTGGGTACCCCATTTTACTGTGTCTCCCGTGAATTGTGCCTCCAATGGCCACATTTTATCTTCCAGCCATTGTTGCAGCGGCAAATCATCTGCATACCCTCGTAGGAGGGACATACCAGCATGTCCATGCGTGTTGATTAAGCCAGGCAGTATGTAATCACCTTTTTGATCGATGACTTCATCGTATCCTGCTTCCGACAAGTCCTCAGGAGTTGGGCCCACATACGTAATTTTGTTACCTTCGAACGCTACGGCACCATCGTAAATGACTTCATTCGTATCGTTAACGGTAATGACTGTTGCGTGAATGAGGATCGTCTTTTTCATAGTATACACTCCATTCTTACGTCAAATAGTAGGCCAAGCTTTGCAGGTTGGACGTCACATCCGCATAGTGAATGCGAACATCTTTTCCTGCGCGAATCGTCGTAGGGGCAAAATTCAAGATCCCCCTGATACCCGCTTGAGTCAACTGATCACATACGGATTGCGCTGCAGGTGCCGGTACCGTAATAATCGCGAGCTTGATTTGCTTGTTTACGATCGTTTCCTTCAGCTCTGATAAAGGCTGAATCGGTATCCCTGCGACTTTTTTGCCCTGCTTCTCTGGATTACTGTCAAAGATGGCCGCAATCCGCATGTTATCTTTCAAATAAGCGTTGTAGTTACTAATGGCATGGCCCAAATGCCCAGCTCCGACCAAAGCGACACGGATTTCATCGGTTAGCTTCAGAATTTCACGGATTTTTTCCACCAGATAATCGACATCGTAGCCGATTCCCTTTTTTCCAAAGTCACCAAAAGCTGCAAGATCTTTTCTGATTTGGGCAGGATTCACATCAAGATTCTTGCCCATCTGTTGGGAGGAAACGGTGGTCACCTCAACTTGCTGCAAATAACTGAGGTAACGCAGATAAATCGGCAAACGACGGACGACCGCTTCCGAAATCTTTTCGTGTTTTGCCACGTTCGGTCTTCCCCCCTAATTCTTTTGCTTCAATATCCGATATTCTTTTCCATTCGATAAAATGGTAATGGAACCGTCGTGGCTGGTAACGTATGTCTCGGCCCAAGACTCACCCAGGCGCTCCATGACTTCCGTCTGACCGTCTTTCATTTGATCCCGCGATCGGCCTGTCTGAATAATGGCGACTTGAGGATCGACCTGCGTCAGAAATGGTTGCGAAGAGCCTTGATTGCTCCCTTGACCGGCTACCTTTAGCACTTCTGCCTTCAGTCTGTCATTTTGCCGTTCCAACAGTCGCTCCTCTGCTTTTTCATTCACGGCGCTCATAAATAAAAATCGCAGTTGACCGTGCGTCAATCGAAAAACGAGAGAATTGTTCTGAGGCGATAAAAATAACGGTTCATCCGGGAGCAAAACTTCCATGGAGATTTCCTGGTCAAGAGTGAGTACTTGTCCTTGCTCTGCTTCCATCTGTTTTTGGTTGGAGCGAAGCAGCACGACATGGCGAATCGATGGTGCGATCAGCTTGGGCAAAATGACGGCATCTACAAGCACTTGTTCGCTCAATGAAACGTAGCCTCCCATATGCTCAGGCAGATCGTTCGTCACCACTACATAATCGAGCCGTGTGATCTTGAGTTCTGCCAAGCGCGCCGAGAGAACGGGCCAATCTTCTGCCGTACCCGTATCAATCAGCATCGTTTTGCCGCCTGGCATTCTCAAAAGCGTACTCTCACCATGTGGAAGTGCCAAGTAGGTGATAATGAGACCCGAAAATTCCTGTTCTGTCTCTGTTTCAAACGGGTCATCTATCTTTACTGCTGCTTCTTGCAAATACAAATGGCTATCAATCGAGCATGCACAAAGGAAAATCGCACTAAGAACTACAATCCACCAAGGCCACGCTTTTTT
This sequence comes from Brevibacillus sp. Leaf182, assembly GCF_001423865.2. Taxonomy (NCBI): domain Bacteria; kingdom Bacillati; phylum Bacillota; class Bacilli; order Caryophanales; family Paenibacillaceae; genus Brevibacillus; species Brevibacillus sp. Leaf182. The sequence goes on from NZ_LMPN02000033.1 coordinate 213,197, forward strand.
CCATAACATTTATTTTATCACCTTAATCCCTATGAGACTATTGCTTCATTTTATGAATCTGACAGGGATTGCATACTAAGGAATGGCTCTATGCGCTCTCGCAGCGTTGGCCATGGACCGCTTTCGATCTGAAATGGCGGCAAAGATTGAAGAAATGAGCGTCCATATCTCGACTCAACCACACGCGTGTCTAGAACGATCACGACCCCGCGATCCAAGTGGTGGCGAATCAATCGACCCACCCCTTGTTTAAATTGCAGAACAGCTTGTGGAAGAGACAAGGACATAAAAGCGTTTTTTCCTTCTGCTTTTAAAAGCTCTGCCCTGCCTTGATAGACAGGATGATTCGGCGGAGCAAACGGGAGGCGAACAATGACTAAACTGCTCAGCCATTCCCCCTGGATATCGACACCTTCCCAGAAGCTGCTCGTCCCAAGCAGGACACTTCTCTCCATACTTCGGAATAGACGCACCAGCTTGCTCCGATTGTTGCTATCTATCCCGTGACCGAATAACGTATACGGTTCTGGGGCCTCCGCAAGACGTTCCTTCATCGCTTGGTAAACAAGTCGAAGCATCGAGTGGGAGGTAAACAGGATCAGCGTCCTTCCTTTCGAAGCCAGTACGACGTCCACGCACCCTTGAATGATCGCTTCCAAATACGTGTGGTCACTCTCTTTGCCTGGTGCGGGGAAATCAGATGGAATCAACAGTAATCCCTGCTCTTCATAGTGGAACGGCGATGGCAGTGACAAGGTACGCACTCGTTCCTCGGGCAGTTGGTCGAGACCAAACTGGCTTTTGATGTAAGAGAAGCTGTTTTTGACCGTCAGAGTGGCTGATGTCAAGATCAGACTCCGCTTCTGCGCGAAAAGCGGTTCTGCCAGAGAGTCGGCAACCTTCAAGAGTGCTGCTGACAAATGAACCTGCTTGCGAGCTGTACGGGACTCTACTTCCATCCAATATACATACTCGGCATCCTGCTCAAGCAAAAAGAAGTGAAGCAGCTCCACGGCGTTTTGCCAGTCTTTGATGAGGCCGAATAAATCTGTCAGTAGACTGCGTACGGCAAAAGGAGGCTTTTCCTCTTGCGGAGTCGTTCGCAAAAGCTGTTCGATGCCCGCAGCGTATGCGGTCATCCCTTCAATCAGCTTTTTGGTTATTTTGCGTATCTTCTCGTGTTTGCCTACAAACGATTCGATCCGATAACGTACCGTCTCACGTCCTGCGTCCGTCGTCTCCTCCGCACGATCTGATGCCCATGCATACAAGAGCTGTGTCCATTGCTGCGCTTTCTCACGTAAGGCAGCGGACTGTTTTCTCAGCTCCAGAAGCTTAGTGGCTACATCTTCTTGTACCGCAGGCATCCAGCTTTGTACCTCTTCTGCGAAGCGGGCAATTGCCCCACTCTCTTCAACCGATGCGCGATCTAACAAGAATAGAAGCTGCGTGGTTGAAAACTGCTTGCCTAAATGCTGTGTTGCGGCATCCTCCAAATGATGAGCCTCATCGACGATGGCCACTTCATACGGAGGGAGGATTCTATTCTCCGCTTGCAAGTCGCTAATGAATAGGGCGTGATTGACAATGAGTACATCGACATCGCGAGCCCTTTCCTTCGCCTGAAAATAGTAGCAACGACTAAACCACGGACAAGCCCGATTCAAACAAGAGCTCGTATCACTTTTTACCTGTTGCCACAGCAATTGGCCACTCGGAGGCATGCTCAGCTCTTCCACATCACCGGTAACGGTTTGCGTGAGCCACGTCAGCATCTGTCCTTTGACCAAGCGCATTTCCTGGCTGCTTCCTTCTACTGGCTCGTCCACGGCTTGTTCAAATTTACGCAAGCATAAGTAATTTCCTCTGCCTTTTAGCGTCGAAGCTGTAAAGGAAAACGGCAGAGACTCCTGCAAGGTAGCGATTTCCTTATGGAACAGTTGTTCTTGCAATTGAATGGTGTTGGTGCTGACCACCAACTGCTGCTGATTGTGATGAGCCCAAATGATTCCCGGCAAGAGATAGGCTAATGATTTTCCCGTACCTGTACCAGCCTCTACCAATAAATGGGCACCATCCTCCATTGCCTCATAGACGGCATGCATCATCGCTTCCTGAGCATCCCGACGTTGATACCCCGACATTTTCTCCTGCATGTGCCCGTTTTCGCCCAAAACATCCTCGAGCTGGTCAGCAAACGCTTTGGTCACTGTCACATCGACATGGGAACGTTTTAGCGAGGCTGTTAATTTTTCTTCTCGCTTCCGAAGGGCCAACTGGCGATAAACATCCCACATGTCTGAGGAATCCGTTTCGGTTGGCGTTCCAGCCAGCTCTGGCAGCTCTATGAGCTTTTCCATCTCGATCGTACGTAAGAGAACCTCGATATCAGAGCGAAACGAAGAGACGAGCATTTGCAGGCGCTGGATCGTCACGAGCGGGAGTCTCTTTAAAATATCGAGCAAGTGGAGAAATAGCTGCGCCGTTGCGAGTGCATCGCTATCTGCTTGATGGGGATTATCGTGCTCGATTTCCAGCTCAGACGCCAGTTCTCCGAGTCTGTAGCTATTTTGCATCGGCAAAAGTACGCGGGATAGCTCCACAGTATCAAGCACGTAGCCGTCAAACGCATAATAGCCCTGGCTCAGCAGGGCTTCTTGTAAAAATTGGAGATCAAAGCTTGCATTATGCGCAACAAAAGCTCGTCCGTCCAATAAACGCAAGAAATCTGGAAACACTTCTTCCAAAGAAGGAGCATCTGCAACCATCTCATTGGTAATCCCTGTTAATTGGGTAATAAACGGCGGAATATCCTGGCCCGGATGAATCAGGGTGGAAAAACTCTCGGTAATCTGCCCGTCATCGATTGCGACGGCACCAATCTGAATGATGCTGTCACCTTGGCGTGGATGGCTTCCCGTCGTCTCAAAATCTACAACTAGTAATCGATTCAAACGTTGTCACCTCGTAACCTGGGCGGAAACATTCAATCCGCACCCATTCACATTCGGCAACGATGGGAAATATTCCTGCTCTCCTGTACATTTAAGGCTGTACGAGCTCGGTTTGCATTTCTGATTGACCGAGCTTGCTTGCACACAATTGTAGATAGATGGGGATTTCCCATAACTGTTCTGCGAATGGCAATGCCCGTTGAAAATATTGTTCAGCTAGGCGCCAATTTTCTTCCACAACTGCGATTCTTCCCAGATGAAAATACCCTAACGAACGTACATATGGCTCAGCGTCTTCCAGGAAATACTTTGCCAACCGTTTTGCTTCTTGTGTATCCCCCAGCTTTTCATATGCGGAAATCATCCCGGATTGTCCGAGGCGATTGTCACGGTTTTTCTCCAGCATGATCCGAAACGCTTTGATTGCTTCCTCTACCCTTCCGTCAAATAACAGCATCCATCCATAACTAAAAAGAAAGTCGTCATTTTCGGGGGCAAGACTGATCGCTTTTTTGACCAGCGTTAATGCGCGCTTCGTACCAGCAATGAGCCACGTATTCCAGGCTAAGCCATGCCACGTCCACCCATCTTTTGGCGAACGCTCCGTCAAAAAATGATAACAAATTTGTGCCCGGTGGTAATTACCCACTGTTTCGTATAAGGAGGCCATTTCCTGAAGAGTATCGCTGTCCAAATCGCGTGTCGGCAGTTGCAAGCCTTTCGGAGGGCTCCATTCCACCGTCTGATCCATCGTATGCAGTAATTTGGCAGCACGCAGCCATAGCATCTGCGCTTCCCAATCGTGCTCGTTTTTTTCTAGATACGGTTCCAATTCGTCCAAAGCTTCCTGTGCGTCGCCATCTCTTAAATAGCATAGCGCGAGGTTGTATTTGGCTTCTTCCTGTTCTGGCTTGATCTCGAGAGACGTCTTAAAAGCTTGGGTCGCCTCTAGCCATTGCTCCTCTTCTGCCAATATGCACCCGATGGCATTAAAGCTGATGGCCACAATGGTAGGTGAGCTTGCAGTCCTGCCGAGAAGACGGAATTCCCGAAAAGCTAATTCGTTCTCCTCACACAAAAGGAGACTGTAGGCGTAGTACAGACGTCCACTTTCCCAGTCTGGCGATTTTTGGACTAATTCTGCAAAACACTTTTTTGCGTCTTGGAACATGCGTAAATGATAAAAGCCCTCTCCTCGGCGAAAAATCGGCTCGTATGGATTCGTTTCAACGGCTTTTGGTGATTCTGAATTCACCTTCGATTGATGCTTTTTTTCTTCCGCTGGAAGCTGTCCTTCCATTTCCTTGATGTTTCGAATTGCATTCGATAATTTTTCTTCGAATTGCAGCCACAGGTCTACGACTGTATCACTTACTTGGCGCAATTGAAACAATTGTTCCGCGAGCTGAAGACGTTCTTGTTCAGAAGCCCCCTGCCACTTCTCTTCAATCGTCTGCGCTTTGTTACGTAGCGTATGAAACCAGTCCTCGATTTTCACAAGAAAAGCCACCCCCTATGAGGCATGAGTACTTTCATTGTCTCACAAGGCAGGTGGCTCTATGCAGGAACGGACAAATCGCTTACAGAATCGTCGCGTGTACTTCTTCTGCGATCAATTCTTTGATCTGATTTTTTTCATCCATGATGGCGACACGGGGCTTGTAGGTTCTTGCCTCTTCATCTGTCATCATCGCATAGGCAATAATAATGACGATATCGCCCTCTTGCACGAGACGTGCAGCTGCTCCGTTCAAACAAATGACACCACTGCCTGGAGCACCTTCGATGACGTATGTTTCCAGACGCGCTCCGTTGTTGTTATTAACGATCTGTACTTTTTCATTTGGCAAAATATCCAGTGCATCCAACAAATTTTTGTCGATGGTAATACTGCCAACATAGTTCAAGTTTGCTTCAGTTACCGTTGCGCGATGGATTTTTGCTTTCATCATGGTGCGGAACACTAACAATTCCTCCCTTATCACTACTTGATTGATGTAATCGTATTGTCAATCAGACGTGTTTTGCCAAAACGAACAGCTAGCGCGATGATGATCGTCTGACCTGCCGTTTCTTGCTCAATTGGTGTAAGCGTTGGATAGCTCAAAATTTCCACATAATCAATATCTGCCAGCGGCTTCTCAGATATCATTTGCGTGATACGATCCTTGATTGTAGAAAGAGCCACGCCCTCACTCAGCCATTCTTCTGCTTGCCTTAGGCTCTGTGACAGCACGAGTGCTTGTGCTCGCTCATCCACTGACAAATAGACATTCCGTGAGCTCATCGCCAGTCCATCCGCTTCGCGGACAATCGGGCATGGAACGATTTGTACTGGCATCGACAAGTCGTGAACCATTTGCGTCACAACGGCTACTTGCTGGGCATCCTTTTGTCCAAAAAAGGCGTAATCAGGCTGGACAATTTGAAACAGTTTATTGACGACGGTCGATACGCCATCAAAATGACCCGGACGAGAAGCTCCACACAAAGGAGTCGTCACGTTTGACACTGAAATATTAGTCAGCATCGGCGTCGGATACATTTCACTCACTTCCGGAGTAAACAGGAGGTCCACTCCTGCTTCTTCTGCCATTTTACTATCCCGCTCGATATCACGTGGATAACGTTCAAAGTCTTCATTCGGTCCGAATTGCAGCGGGTTTACGAAAATACTCATCACAACCAAATCGCATACTTCACGGGCAGCTTTCACCAAGCTGAGATGTCCTTCATGCAGAAAGCCCATGGTCGGAACCATCCCGATCGTTTTGCCTTGCCGACGTGCCTCTTTTATATGAACGCGCATCTCTGCGATTGTGGAGACTTGTTGCATCATCGTTTGCATCATGACTGCTTTCCTCCTTCCCCGTACAATTCCTTGATGGTTTCTTCAGATGCATGGAAGACATGCTCTTGCCCTGGGAAGCTTCTTGCTTCAACTTCTTTGTTATATACCTCAACTGCTTCACGAATAGTTTCACCAATGTTTGCATAGCGCTTCACGAATTTCGGCGTGATATCCGATGCGTAGCCGACCATATCATGGAACACCAGCACTTGCCCATCACAAGTCGCACCCGCTCCGATTCCGATCACAGCAATGTCCAGCTTGTCTGCAATCATGCCTGCGACCTCCTCTGGAACACATTCCAGCACAATGGCGAATGCACCCGCTTCTTGAATAGCAAGGGCTTCGTCCAACAATTTTTTGGCTGCCTCCAGATCTCTTCCTTGTACTTTGTAACCGCCTAATTGATGTACCGATTGTGGAGTAAGTCCAATATGTCCAACGACAGGGATGCCTGCTTGTACACAGCGTGTAATGATTGGGGCCAGTTCACGGCCTCCTTCCATCTTGACCGCCTTGGCCAGCCCTTCTTGCATTAGTCTGCCCGCGTTTTTCACCGCTTCCTCAACTGTTCCGTGATAGCTGAGAAAAGGCAGGTCCGCCACGACAAAGGCACGCTTGGCTCCTCTCGTTACTGCTTTCGTATGGTGTAGCATGTCCTCCATCGTAACAGGGATGGTGGAATCATAACCGAGTACGACCATTCCCAATGAATCACCGACCAGAATCATATCAGCGCCAGCTTCATCCACTAATTTGGCTGACGGATAGTCATAGGCGGTCACCATCGTAATCGGAGTTCGCATTTCTTTTTTCTTGCGGATACTCGAAGTCGTAATTGGTCTGTCGTTTTGTGCCATTTTTCATTGCTCCTCTTTCGCATCAAGCCCGTGGATCGTGTGAGGAATAAAAAAACCTTCTCGCGTCAATCGGGAGAAGGTTGTCCATGTCAAAAAGACATTTTGCGTTAGCGGATTCCTTCTGTCTCGGTCCACACAGGCTCTGAGCAGATTTTTGTCCTTACACGTATTGCTATAAGATTACACGATAGATACAAAAATACTCCGGGAGTACCGTTCACGAGGTGATACAGCCTCCAAATTGGAGTATAGCAAATGATTTAATCATTTGCACGATAATTGACATCAGCCGAATAAACTTTGTGGATCTGTCCCGCCTGATCCTCTACCTTGAGTACACCTTCCTCATCCAAACCAACGGCACGACCTTCAAGCTGTTGTGAAATCGTCTGGAGGGTCACCCATTTGCCAATGGTGTATGAATGATTCTCCCACTCTTGTTTTACACGCTCGAAGCCGGCCTGCAAATAGTGGTCGTACTCTTCTTCAAAAATTCGGCAGAGGCGCTGGATAAGCGAAACACGCTTGAGTGGCTCACCAGATTCAATTCGAAGCGAAGTCACAATCTGTGCCAGTTCAGGTGGGAAATCAGACTCGACACTATTGGCATTGAGTCCTATTCCGATTACTAAATAATTGACCCGATCAGATTCAGCATTGAGTTCTGTCAAAATCCCGCATACTTTTTTGTCACCGATAAAAATATCGTTCGGCCATTTGATTTTGACAGGCAACCCAGTCTCTTCCCGGATCGTTTTCGCTACAGCAACAGCCGTTAGCAACGTCATCTGAGGTGTCTTCGGTAACGGAATCGAAGGACGGATGATCAAGCTCATCCAGATCCCCGTTCCTTTCGGAGAATGCCATGGACGGCCGAGTCTGCCTTTCCCGCCTGTTTGCAGCTCTGCCAGCACAATCGTGCCTTCTACTGCCCCTTTTGCCGCAGCCTCGTGTGCAAGTGGTTGTGTAGATACAACCTCATCGTAAGCGATAACATTTTGACCGATCCGATTCGTTTCCAGTCCAGCCATGATTTCTGCTGCTGACAAGCGATCAGGGGCAACCAGCAGGCGATACCCCGATTTGCGCACCGCTTCCACCTCATAACCATCCCGGCGCAGCTCTTCAATATGTTTCCAAACCGCCGTCCTAGAGCAACCACATGTTTGGCTTAATTCTTCACCAGAGATGAAACTGCCTGGCTGATCACGGAATGCTTGAAGGATGACTTGCTTAATGTTCATCTTGTGCAACCTCTTTCTTTGCAACTTCGACGAGTGCTTCTGGTGTATTTGGTAAACCGTGCAGCGCCGTTTGTCTAAGCAACGATTCCAAGACGCGGACAATCCATTCGCCTGGCTTTTTCTGAGTGGCTACTTGCAGGTCAAGCCCCGTGATTGCCAAATCCTTGATGGTTTTGACAGGCATGCTTTCGTATTGATCGAGGAGTGCTTGCATCGAAAACGACTGCCTCTCCTTCCACCAACACGCTTGCAACAAAAGGAAAAACTCGTTACACGTGTCCCACCCGACTTCAAGCAGCAGTGGTCCCCACTCGATCGCTTGAGGGACATCCCATTGCGGCTGAAATCGCATCAGAAGTTCAACCATGCAACAAATTACTTCTGTTTCGCGTTTGGACATTTTGAGGAATTGGCATACTTCACGCGATTGCACAGGTGAATATTTCGCCGCAAACAATAGCAACGACCATTTTTGCGTCACGGTTTGCAGATGATGCAGCCGCCAGACATGCTCATTTGAGAGGACGAACAGTTTTTCTACCTCAGGGGCATAAGCCATGAGCCTCGTTTCATTCAACAACTGACAACCTACCTCTGGGGCTTTGCTGTCGAGCGTTTTATTCAGCTCTTCCCTGATGCGCTCCACAGCAATATGAGCTAACAAAGGCGCAGTCTGTTTCATCGCAAGCATGGTCTGGTCTTCTATCGCAAAACCTAACTGGGAAGCAAAGCGCACACCTCGTAAAAGCCGAAGGGCATCCTCCTGAAATCTCTCTAGCGGAATGCCTACAGCCCGAACCAGCCGATGCTCTATATCCTCTCGACCACCGAACGGGTCGTGCAATACTAGATGACGATCCATCGCCATTGCGTTCATCGTAAAATCTCGTCGCTCCAGATCGAGCCGAAGTTCTGAAACGAACTGAACCTCAGCGGGTCGACGGTAATCTTCATATTTTCCTTCCGTCCGAAACGTGGTTACCTCGAACATTTGCCCCTCGACTTTTACAGACACAGTACCGTGTTTCAGACCAGTCGGGACATGATCGGGAAACAATCGGATGACGTCGCCGGGATGGGCATTCGTACATATATCTATATCATGAACAGGTCGTTGTAAAAGCCAATCGCGGACGCAACCACCCACATAGTAAGCTTCGAAGCCGTGTTCCTCCAATCTGTCGAGAACACGCTTTGCCAATTCTATCGCCAATCCAATTCCCCCCTTTCTGGTTTGCTCCGCCTGATCTACACAAGGAGGCGTTTTTCATGAGAGTTTTGTATGGATTGTTCATTTTTATATCCAAGGTACATCAGCTAGCTAAAAGCTCCATCTTACGTTCAAAAGCTTAGGTTTTCTTCGGTTTTGCTTGCCAGCAAGTTGACGTAAAGTGCTTCATACTGAGAGGCAATCGTTTCGTGACAAAACGTTTTGCAGGATCGCTCGATGCTATTCGCTGAGAATTCGCGGTATAGCTCTTCGTTTTGCAAGAGACGAATTGTTTCTTTCGCCATACCATCCACGTCCCCAATTGGGCGCAAGAAACCGTTCACACCATCCAGGACAACTTCGGGCAAGCCTCCTGCCACTGTAGCGACGACAGGCACACCGCAAGCCATTGCTTCCAATGCGACGAGACCGAAGCTTTCCTTTTCTGATGGAAGCAGCATGATGTCTGCCATCGACAAGACCTCTGCGACGTCTTCCTGCTTGCCGAGGAAGCAAACATCGTCGTTCAGACCAAGCTCAGCGATCATCTTGCGGACCAGACCCATTTCGGGACCTTCTCCAATGAGAATCAGTCTGGAAGGCACTTCTTCACGTACGCGCGAAAATATTTCAATCACATCCGGCACACGTTTGACCGGACGGAAATTAGAAATGTGCATAAGTATTTTTTCACCATTCGGTGCAAATACCTTTTTCAGCTTCGTAACCTCTTTCGGGTAATAACGCCGCTTGTCTACGAAATTGTACACAGGGACAATTTCTTTTTCCGTATGCAGCAGCTCTTTCGTCTGCCTGATCAAATCATTAGACACCGCTGTGACCAAATCGCTTCGCTCAATGCCGAAGCGGATCATATCACTCAAGTTCGAGTCATAACCCAGAACAGTAATATCCGTCCCGTGCAAGGTGGTCACAATTTTCAAATGATCCCCAACCATTTGCTTGGCGAGGAACGCACACAACGCATGTGGCACAGCATAATGCACATGTAATAAGTCCAGGTTTTCATTTTTCGCCACTTGCGCCATTCGATTCGCCAAGGTCAAATCATAGGGTGGATATTTAAAAACATCATAGTTGTTCACTTCTACTTCATGATAAAAAATGTTTGGGTGAAACGCTCCTAAGCGAAATGGCATTCCACCTGTAATGAAATGGACTTGATGTCCTCGCTCGGCCAATAGCTTGCCCAGCTCTGTGGCTACTACCCCCGATCCGCCCAATGACGGATAACAAGTAATCCCGATCTTCATACAGTGTCACTCCTTCTCACAAGCTCTTTAATACATACGGAGCTGCACTGACAAATCCTTCTGCGTAAGGTACACCGGCCTGCTGACCAAACAGTCGCTCTCGATACTCGACAGACTCCAGATACCCGTTGGTAAGCGGTGTTTGGACGCTGCCTTCTTCTAGTTCAAACTGACTGCGGTAGCAACGCAGCGCCTCCATTTTTTGCGGATAAACAGCGGTGATATCCACGACAACCTGAGGCGTGACAGTGGAATTAATAAAATAGTAAAGGAATTGCGAAGGTCGATAGGCAGGCACAGAAGGCTCCGGCAAATATTTGCGGATGCCCGCATTAAACACCGCCTCTCGAACGATGCGACTTACACTTTCGTGATCTGGATGACGATCCGCGTAATAAGGTGCAAGCACAATGGCTGGACGAGTTTCGCGAATGAGCTTTACGACACGTTCGATTGCACTTTCCCTGACTGCTTCCAAGCCGCGATCAGGTAGGCCAAAATTATAGCGAGCAGCCACTCCCATAACCTGGTCAGCCGCAGTCGCTTCTTGCTGCCTTCTTTCAACCGTTCCATTCGAAGACAATTCGGCATAGGTCAAGTCGAGAATCCCCACGCGCTTCCCCTGTTTAGCTGCCAAGATCAGGCTGCCTGCCGCACCGATCTCAACATCGTCAGGATGAGCGCCGATTGCCAAAATATCGAGTGAACTCATGCTTCATTCTCCTCATGCACCACTTCGCGCCAATCCAGTTGTCCCAGCTCCAAAGCCTTCAGCATGATTTCTGCCGAACCAAGATTGGTGGCAAACGGTATTTTGTGCACATCACATAGTCGAAGCAGTGCGATAATATCAGGCTCATGTGGCTGAGAGGTAAGCGGATCACGCAAAAAGATAATCAAATCCATCTCATTGCGGGCGATCATCGCACCGATTTGTTGATCGCCTCCTAATGGCCCTGACAGAAATCGGGTTAGGGACAGCGACGTAGCTTCCATGATTCGCGACCCAGTTGTTCCTGTGGCATACAGGTCATGCTTTGCCAAAATGGATTCATAGGCCATCGCTAGTTGCACAATCTGTTCTTTCATTCGATCATGGGCAATCAATGCAATTTTCAAGAAAACCTCTCCCTTTATGGCTGGGTATCATATATGTTAATCAAACGTTTAATCAATCAAATGTTCCAATCCGTAAATCAATCCGTTCATATTCATTACGGCTTTAATGGCTATATTCACACCTGGCATGAAAGATTCCCGGTTAATCGAATCATGGCGAATCGACAGCGTTTGGCCTGTTGCACCAAACAAAACCTCCTGATGAGCAACCATGCCTGGCAGACGGACACTGTGAATTCGGAAGCCTTCGTAATCTGCTCCGCGAGCGCCTGGAATCGTTTCTACCTCTTCAGGATGCCCTTGCTTGAGCTCTTCCCGAACGGCTGCAATCATCTCCGCCGTCTTCAAAGCGGTTCCGCTTGGCGCATCCAGCTTGCGGTCATGATGCAGCTCGATAATTTCCACATGCGGCATATATTTTGCTGCCATTGCGGAAAACTTCATACATAGAATCGCGCCGATCGCAAAATTCGGCGCAATGATGGCACCCAGTCCCGCTTCTTTATAGCGCTCAGTCATCTCTTGCAACTGCTCTGTTGTCAGCCCCGTTGTTCCGACGACGGGTCTCACACCACGCGCTAAACACAGCTCCATATGACGATAAACTGTATGCGGTGTCGTAAAGTCTACCAGAACATCCGGCTTCATTTCGTCTAGTTGTTGATTGATTTCTTCTTCACTCACGCGCGTATCCAGATTGCCTGTAAAAACGAGTGCGGTATCCTGCGCCAGCATTTTCACTACTTCTTGCCCCATCCGACCATTTGCGCCTGCAACTGCTACACGAATTTGTTTAGTCATGCTTGCTCGTTCTCCTCTATTCTTGTCCAGCGATCTTTATCGCGAGTATTAAACTTGTGCATAATACGATCAAACGCTTCCTGCAAATCGATTCCGAGTGAGTTTGCGAAACAAATCACGATGAAGAGTACGTCTCCCAGCTCTTCCTCTACTGTTTTTTCGCCTTCATCCTTTTTCTTCGGTTTTTCTCCATAAAAATGGTTAATCTCTCTGGCTAATTCTCCTACTTCTTCTGTCATTCTAGCCAGCATCGAAAGCGGAGAAAAATATCCTTCTTTAAATTGCGATATGTATTGATCAACTTCTTGCTGCATCTCTTGCATAGTCTTTTGCCGTTCCATCCGCCCACTCCTTTTTTCACATTCTTCTCTCTGTCACCTATCGTACTAAAAAAGGCTTCGTTTGCCAAATCACAATACTTCGTCTTTCCAGCATATGGACAATCAAACGAGCGTTCATTTATAATGGCTTTCGGATAGCCCTCAGGTAACACAAGTATTACCTGCACATCACGTCCGGGGGGAAGCCTGTTTCCTGATCCGGCGAACAGGAGGATATATGAAAATTCGTCTTGACAGTATCATTGCCATTATCATCGGTTCTGCCATTATGGGATTTGGTATTAACGCGTTCAACATTCCCAACCATCTAGCTGAGGGCGGTATTACTGGTATCAGCATTTTGATCAAGCTGTTAGTTCCTGTTGTCGATCAGGGAATCGTCTTCTTTGTCCTGAACATACCGTTATTTTTCTTGGGCTGGAAAATTCTTGGACGAACCTCTTTTTTCTACACGATTTTGGGAACGGTTTCTCTTTCCGTCTTTTTATCCTTATTTGATGGTGTGCTTCCATTGCCGATGAAAGATCGCTTGCTTGCTTCCCTGTATGCCGGGGTAGCGGTTGGTGTCGGTTTAGGGATTATTTTCCGATACGGCGGGACGACCGGCGGTGTGGACATCATTGCCAGACTGCTTCAGAAGTACATGGGTATCAGTATGGGAAGGACGTTGTTTTTTGGAGACATCTTGGTCATTGGAGCATCCCTCGTCTATTTGAATCTGGAAAGCGCTATGTATACCCTCGTCGTCGTCTTTATTGCAGCACGTGTCATCGACTTTTTCCAGGACGGCGCTTATGCAGGAAAAGCATTGACGATCATCTCCAACGAAGCAGATAGCATCGCCAAGCAAATTCTTGATGTAGGTCGTGGTGTGACACTCTTAGCTGGTAAAGGTGCCTACTCTGGTGATGAAAAGAAAGTCATCTATGTCGTTGTCAGCCGAAACGAAGTCATGCGTTTTAAAACCATTGTGCAAGAAATTGATCCGCATGCTTTTGTCATCGTTAATGATGTACATGAAGTTCTCGGAGAAGGCTTCACCCTTGATGAAAACAAGAAGCCGCTTCACGATTAGCACGAAGCTGCACAACAAAAACCCTTGCCTTTTCGTACTGGCAAGGGTTTTTTGGCATCTATTAGGTCGAACGGATTTCTCCATCATATTTCTTCCACGCCACATAAGACAAGGCTATGATCAAAGCAATCGAAATCGATGCGAGAATGACAATAGGTGAATCTGGCCGCATCATTAGACGAGCAAATGTACTCTTCTCTTCTCCCACAAAAGCCACTTGAAAAGAGCTGTTCAGTTCTCGCAACGCCTCTCGTACCAACTGCCAATCTACCTGGCTGTTTCGCATCTCTTTGGATATGATATCGTACGCTACCGTAATCGAGGACATTTGCCCCTCTGGAAGCTGAATACTCATTCCCGGTTTAATGGCCAAAAATAATCGGTAATTTTCATCGAACTGTTCGCGAAACTGGCTAAAATTCCGCTCAACAGCCGTTAGCTGCAGGTTTTGAACCTGTGTGACGAGCGAGGGATAGTAGCTACGCCACATCGGCTGGTGATCATGCGTTAATGCGTCTATGGCGATACGGACCCGTGTGGCATGCCACAGCAATTGCTGTTCACTTGCGTTTGCGGATGCAAAGCTTTGCTTGGCTGCCAGTATGGACTGTGTCACTGCATTCAGACTCTCAATTCGGATCGGATTGGGCAAATGCTGGTTCGGGAATCGTTCTGCGAGCTGTACAATGCGCTGTTCTGCCCCTTCAAGATCGCCCTTTTTTGCATACGTCAGTAACTCATGTGCAATTTGGTCCAATGCTGCCAATTGCTTTTCTTCTATCGGTTGATTCAGCTTCGAATACAAATTATGAATGGGCCACGACAAGAACAACCCGATCATGAGAAAGAATAATAAAAACCGGATGTTTTTCTTCAACGCAAATAACCTCCTTCCCTAGTAAAGCCTATGGAAAGGAGGACAAGATTAGACCTTATTTGTCGTATACTTCATATTCACCCACCAGATCACCGAGATCGAGATCAGACTGAGAAGAACCGTAAACAACCCAACGAAGCCCTCATATGGATCCAGTACACTCGGCAGCCACGGATGGATGTCCATGACGTAATCGAGAAAATCATTATTCAGTGTCCACAGCGCAGCGATTCCCACCGGCAGAAGACTTAGCTTGTAAAAACGCGCATATAAAACAGATTCCACAGCCATGCCGGTGTGGGAAATGATCAGCATCACGTCTGTCCAACGCACTTCATTGCCCATCAACCAACCAGCCACGATAATGCAAACGGCCCAGACACCATACTTAAAATTGGTGATGCCAGCCAAAGCTTCCAGTACAGGAATGTGGCGACCCAACAAATAGGTAAGGAGTACAAGCGAAAAAAGTCCGCTACCTGTCGGGCTGTCCGGGACAAAAGGAATTAAATATGCTGGTGTCTCAGCCAATTGGTTACCATACCAGATAAATCCATATATGGTTCCCAAAAAGTTGACGAAGAACAGCGTCCAAAGAAACCACCTTTTGCCCAAAGATTGCCGAAACCACTCCCATATCCAGATCATCTATAATCGTCTCCCGCTGTGTACGCCGCTAACGAAAAAGCTGACCGCATTACCAGCCAGCTTTTCCCCTATTAGCTTATTTCAAGCCAGCCATGTATTCAGCTAGCTTTGCGATTTCTGCATCATCTTTGATCATACCGCCTGGCATTGAGCCTTTACCGTTCTTGATGACATCAGTAATCTTGGCTGCATCCAAAGTTGCGCCGATTTTCTGGAGGTTTGGACCCATGCCACCCTCCATGTTTTTACCATGGCATCCCATACAGCTTGTTTGCGCTTTCCAAAGCGCATCTGCTGTAAAGCTGGTGTCAGCCGGAGCAGGTGCAGTTGCACTAGAGCCCTGTTTGCCACCAGTTCCTTTCCCTTTATCTGGGTGAGCCAAATGATATTCATGGTTCGCTGCCCAAGTCAGGTAGAAAATACCAACGAGCGCAGTCAGCATCAAACCTGTAGCAACTGGACGCTTGCTAGGACGACGCTCTTTGCTGGTATCCAACCAAGGCGCCAACATCAGTGCACCAAATGCGATACCTGGTACGACAACGGTACCGAGCACGACCCAATCCCCTGCAGCCCAAGGATATTTCAGCATTTGATACAGGAACAAGAAGTACCAGTCTGGCAACGGAATGAATGAAGTATCATTCGGGTTTGCTTTGTCAGTTAACGGCGACGGGTGTGAAACCGTTAACACAAGGAAACCAACCAAGCAAACGGCTGCCACCATCCACTCTTTCAACAGGAAGTTTGGCCAAAACGGCTCGTTTTTACCTGGAAAGTCGGAGTAGGATGGAGAAATGTTTGGAATACGCTTCGCCGATACTCGGGAATCTCCGACGAAGGTAGCATCTTTATCTTGTTTTGCCATGCTATTTCCTCCTTTTTTCGAAGACCGATTATAGTGGACCCGAGATACCTTGCGAACGGATCATAACAAAGTGAGCTCCCAACAGACCAAGCAGTGCGCCTGGGAGGAAGAACACGTGAATCGCGAAGAAACGGGTAAGGGTTTGTGCCCCTAGAATGTCTCCGCCTGTGAGCAAAGTTTTCACATATGGTCCGATGAAAGGTACAGAGTCAGCGATCTGCACACCTACTTTGGTCGCAAAGTATGCAGTGTTATCCCAAGGCAAGAGGTAACCTGTGAAACCGAGGCCCAGCATAACGAAGAAAATCAGTACGCCGACTACCCAGTTCAATTCACGCGGCTTTTTGTATGCACCTGTAAAGAATACACGCAGAGTATGTAGGAACATCATCACGATTACCAAGCTGGCACCCCAGTGATGCATACCGCGTACGATTACCCCGAACGCTACTTCGTTCTGGAGGTACTTAACGGATTCGTAAGCATTGATAACGTCTGGTACATAGTACATCGTCAAGAACATACCAGACAAGATTTGAATAACGGTAATAAAGAACGTAAGTCCACCAAAGCAGTAAACAAAAGCTGAAAAATGATGTGCCGGGTTCACGTGCTCAGGTACTTCGTGGTCAGCCAAGTCACGCCACATCGGAGTGATGTTTAAGCGCTCGTCGACCCAATCATACATTTTTTGCATCATTTTAGCCGTTCACCCCCGGACGAGGATTTGCTTTTACTTTACCTAAATACAATTTTCCATCTTTGACTTCTGTCTCATACTCATCAAGAGAAGCCGTCGGTGGCGTTCCCAAAATGTGCTCGCCATTGATCGAATAACGACCCATGTGGCATGGACAGAAGTACTCATTTGGTTGTCCTGGGCCAGTT
The DNA here is from genome assembly GCF_001423865.2 of Brevibacillus sp. Leaf182. Lineage (NCBI taxonomy): Bacteria > Bacillati > Bacillota > Bacilli > Caryophanales > Paenibacillaceae > Brevibacillus > Brevibacillus sp. Leaf182. The sequence goes on from NZ_LMPN02000033.1 coordinate 230,207, forward strand.
CCCCAGTCAACGGTACACCCTAAGTGCTTACAGATCGGGGACAGAGCAAGAATCTCACCCTTGTCGTTCTTGGTAACCCAAGCAGTAAGTGTAGATTCTGATTCATACCAACCGTCCTTGGTATGGACCTTGAATTCTACGCGTTTTGGCACGGCACTAAACTCATCCGGACTGCCGACAGCTACTTTATCTCCACCTGCATGTCCTTGCAGAAGGGGGTCTACCGCAAAGCGAATCATTGGGGTGATCATTCCCGCAGCAAGGAATCCGCCAGTTCCCATAAGGGCGTAGTTCAAAAATGTACGCCTGGAAATTTCGCGTTTGTCTCCCATATCTTTTTTCCCTCCTTATCCTGTAAAATAGCGCTACGATGGCATTTTCATACATATACACTAGGTCAATCCCAATCATAGCTAACGCCTATAAAGATGTCAAGAATGTCCAGTGGACATGTCTTTACCCAAACGATGTGTGACAGGATATTGTTGCCAGATTGTCAAATTTAAGACCTTGCCCCACCCATTTTTCTGTAGTATTACCGGAAAACGCTTTCTCTATTGCGTCTCTTTTCTATCTCAAATTGATTATCCCCGCCCGTTTTGCCACAGCTTGATGACCTCTTTGTACAGCACATCCACAGTCACTTCAAAACGCAAAGAAGATTCCAGATCTTCATCCCCTACCAATAAGGTCAGCACGCCTTCTTCCGCTCGGTCCTTTAATTGAATCTGTTCTCCGCGAAAATGAAGCAGTACTTTATAGGGGAATTCCGCCGGCGTTCGTTGATCTAGCTGCTCTTCTCCGATTTGATAGCTTAACGGAAATAGCAGAACGCGTCCCTTCAGTCGCTGCTCAATCCCGGCCGCTACATTTAATAAGTAGTTCATGCGTACAACATGCTCTTCTACTTTTCTGTCCGAGTTGTACAAATAAAGAGGGAGCAGCGCGGTATCCACAAAGGACCGCAACTCCTCCCAGTTTTCAAAATCATTCAAGTTCCACTGCATAGAGCCGTCTCCTCATTTCCTTGTTCATTTCTGGAAACAAGCGTACCATGAATGGTTGGAGACTCGCAATAACGCAGACGATTATGTATTTAGGCTTGCTCGTAAGCCATGATTTCTTTTAATTCGTCTGTCAAGCGCAAAAACAGCTCTTTGTTTTTTGATGCAAGTGCCTCATCAATCTCCTGGATTAGCGTGCGCTTGCGGTATTGACGCATTTGCTCGTCGATTACCATTTCAGATAACAAACCGGAAACCATTTGATTGTTCGTTCCGTACGCGTTGGAATAGAAATTCGGCCACTCCATACCCATCCCTCACTTCAATAAAATAGTCGTTTCGGTAAAACCATTGTATTTTCGAAGCCAAGTCTGGCTCGCATACGTTGCGGTATATAACCACTGCCCCTGTTCGTCTTGGCCGACGCGCAACAACCCTAGATGTACCATCATTTTGCATACCCGATTCACCAAGATATCAGTAGGCGAATCGTAGTAAAACTCTTTCATCCAATGGAGCAGCGTGTCCATTAGCGATTGCTGACTTACCCAGCCACCCGACGCGATCAACGGAATGAGCTGAACCAGCATTGGCAAGTTCGGGACAGCCCGTTTGTACAGCCTCATCCAGAAGCGAATGACATCATGGTACAATTGATCGTTATACGGTTGCTCCAGTCGCTCCCTCCCTGCATCCGTTACTGCTACCTTGCCGTCCACTTCTACAATCCATCGGTGATAGTAGCAGAAATCGTAGAGCAAGGAAAAACGGTCAGGGTATAAATCAAAATGCAGACCGTACCCAAAGCGCCATTTTTGCGGCAATAGCGGCTCTTCTTTTACGTACAAAAATTGAAAAAGCTGCTGCTGGTGACGTTTGTACATGCCACCTTCTGCGGTGAGCCGTACTGGCTCCTGCTGGAGAAATTGTAAAAATTGCATGATATCATCGCATAGTGCTGTTCCTTCATCCCTGTAAGCTTGCGGACCGGGATGAAGCAGTGCGTTTGACTCACGCCACTTTGTCAGCCACGCTTGCAAGTACGGCTCACGGATATCCAGCGGAATTTGATACTGCCCTACGGTTTTACTTTTCGCTGGAAAAATCCATCCTCGCTTCATTGCAGCTGCGACAAACTTCCGTCCTTCCTCCTGCTTTTTTTCCTTTTCACACTCCAGTGCCACCCCGGCTTTCGCCAACAAATCCTCAAGTGACATGACCGTACGCTTGTCCAGGAACAATTGGAGCAAAAAATGGGTTTCTGCACTGCTAAGCTGCTCAACTTCTTGAGAGATTGTCAACCTGTGCCTCAAGCTAGACAACAGCGACGTAATCAATTCGTTTTTGGAATGAGGGTTGCATTCGCATCCGTAATGGTTGGCAATCTGATGGAGCTGCCGGATATCGGTGTACACCAAGATCTCAGCCAAGTTCATCTGTGCATCCCTTCTTTACGATGGCTTACTTGTCTCTCATTCTTGCCAAAATGCGGAAAAATAAACAGGAAGCCACCGAAGTGACTTCCTGTTTGTCTATTTTTTATTGTTCCTCGTCGGATTCATGGTCCCACAGATCATGGAGCTGCTGGTATTCTTTCGCTTCGTCATAACGTCCCGCTTGCGTCAAAAGGGCAATCAGCCTGCGAATTTGATCCAAATCGAATCCGGACAAAGACACATATTGCTTCAAAGCCTCAATGGCGGCTTCTGTTTTCCCCATCGAAAGATTCACATCAGCGGCTAATGGGTAAGCAGCTACATACTCCTCGTCGACCGCTTGCAAGCTGCTGACCAGTTCTGCTGCTTCATCTAGTCGTCCTACGTGGAATGCCATCAGTGCGCATCCGTAGAGTACTTCTGGCGAACGATCCATGACCAGCGCCTGACGGAATACGTGGTACGCCTGTTCGAATTGACCGCTTTGAGCGTACGAGCGCCCCTTTGTCAAAAGCATGGACAAACTTTCATCCCCGGCTTGTTCCAGGAGCTTCATTGCTTTCTCGTCTTCTCCAATACGGAAATACAAGTTACCCAGCGCAGCCATAATATCTTGGTTGTCTGGCTCCTTTAGTCTTGCTTGCTCCAAATACTTGACCGCTACTTCATCCAAATCTTGGAGTGAATACAGATCCGCTAACAACAAGTCAAGCTGGATGCTTTCGAAGCCAGATTCTTTACATTCATAGAGAAGGTGTTGCGCCGTCTCAAAATCACCGGAATCCAAAGCAATCTCCGCTAACAGCAGCTGGCATTCTCTGCGCAAAGAGGAATCCATTTGCGGATTTTTAGCCATGACATCTGTCAGCAATTGACTCGCCTCTTCCAAATGACCGAGTCGATACCAGACCTCTGCCAAATACATCATGACATCCGGCAAATCCTTTCCATGCTCCTGAACCTTTTGTAGAGCGGTCAAGCCCAACTCCACTTCATCGTTTTCGATCCGCTTGATCGCTTCGTCTATGACATACAGCCACTTTTTCGGCATTTCTTTCACCTCATATGTATTTTGCGTGGCCTTGTTGCTCTACGTGCTTGCTGAACAACCACTCTAATAAAATAGCCACAAAAGACCGTCCGAAGACGGTCTTTTCTTTTACTCTTGATCATATACCATTATGCGCGCGTTAGCCAGCTCATTGTAAGAACAGTAATAAGGATTCCAAAAATACTAAGTACAACGCTGTAATTCGGCTTGGCTAATTCAGTAGAAGTCGGCTTTCCATCGAGCGGTACGATCGAAGCAGTAGCATGTTCCAGAGTGTCTCCTTGCGACGTATATGGCTGTGCTTCAACCACGTATGTACCGTCGTCTGTTTGCATGGAAGAAGAAATGACTTGCGCTTTTGGCGTATTAATCTCCATGACTTCTCCATTAATAACGAGCGAATTTGCATGCTCTGTAGTGCTTGTATTCACGTATAAAGTGAACGAAAAGACCATCAGCAACAAAACAGCTACACTCGCACCCATGCGTCGCATTCTCGCTGTCACGCTGAAAATTTTTCTGCCAATCGGGATCGCCCACTGCTCTTCCGATAAAATACGGGCCATCACCGCGTCTACAATGGAACGTGATGGAGTTACAGAATGGTATTCTTCTTTATCCATTTCCATCCACTCACCACTGTCCGACCAAATCTCATAGTCGGAACGACAGGCATAGCATGCAGCCATATGGTGATCAACCCGGCGTTGGGTCACCTCAGGCAACAGATTTTCGGCGTATTCAGGCAGTATTTCCTGAACTTCTTCACATCTCATCATCGATTCATCCCTTCAGCTTCATCCAAATGAGGGTCCAGGATGTAGTTTTCCAACTGTCCACGAATACTTTGCCGCGCTCGAAACAGTAGAGACTTCACAGAGCTCACTGTTAAATCCAGAATCGTAGCGATTTCTGTGTAATCCATTTGTTCGTACTCGCGTAATATCAGTGCTGAGCGTTGCTTCTCTGGCAAACTGTTGATTGCCAGTCTTACCATGCTCTCCCGTTCATTCCGGAGCAGAACTTGCTCAGGCAGTGTCTTGGGAGATGCCATAGGCACTTGCAACGTATCATCCAGATACACATCAGAATTGCGACTCTTGCGCAATTCACTAAGTACGGAGTTGCGTGCAATCGTATAGAGCCAGGTGGAGAATGTAGCTTCTACATCTCGGAAAGAATGAATGCTCTTATACGCCTTGTAAAACGTCTCCTGACATATATCCTCCGCTATATGCTCTAAATGTGCCTGACGCAAAAGATGAGTGACAAATGAGAGGATCTTTTTTTCATATCGACGAATCAGTTCAGCATAGCATTCCAGATTACCTTCTTTAATCTCTCGGATAAGCTGGGAATCGGTCATGATCAGAGATTACCTCCTTGCGATTCCGATCCCTCAGCGGCCTTTTGCATAATTAGACTGCTGGGGATGTAAAAAGTTGCGCGACCTTACGATTCTTTTTCTCGTCTGTCTGCTGGAAACCATTCACGAAAAAACCCCCAAACTGGGGTTATATGACATAAGCGTAGGGCTTCGTGTTGATTAAACACTTACCCATACCAATCAAAGAGATAAATCGCATATTTCGATATATCCATTTACCGTTCGACATAACAGATGTTGGAAGATGCATTTCACTAAAATTGAGAATAGTGGAAAGATCATTCTTTGTCAACCAGTTTTCCTTTTTCAGGAAAACGATATCAGCGTCTGCGCCAGTTGTCAAGCTTCCTTTTCGCGGATACAGTCCAATTGCTTTTGCAACATTTGTCGAAGTGAGCCTGACTAATAAGCAAAGCAATTCTTCAGGCGTACACCAGCTCTTTCGTGTATCAATCCGTACATCGTGAATCGGAGAGGCTACTTGCCAGCTCCCAAACCAATGACGATGTAATTGACGAAGACCTTGATCCGTCACTTCAGCAGGTAAACGAAAGATATGCAGGTACGGGTCATTATCTTCAAAATGAAAGGCCGCTTGCGAATCTGTAATGACTGTGCGTAACCGCCAATAACGAGTAGCGTCCATCCAAATCTGTCGAATGAGTTCCCGTTGTTCTTTTTTCAAAAACGGATCATTTTGTACCTGCATGTGCAGGATCGTATGTTTAGACGTATGAAGTTGCAAAAGCGTTTCCCATTTTATTGTGGAAATTTCTTCTGGATTTCGAATCGTGACATGAAACGAAGAATAACCATGGTTCACCCACTCCGCTAAGCGGTCACCGTGAAGATCGGCGACATCGATTTCCACGTGCCAAACATAATCCAACAAGCTGTTGAAATGCTGGGTTTGTTGATAGTGAATTTGCGGTCTGCTCATCCAACGCTCAGGCCGGAAGACATCTACCAGGCTTGTACATCCCGATCTGATGAGATTTCGCATGGTTTCTATATAAACATCTACCTCTTTGATTTTATACAACGAATGTGTCGGGAGTGCGACGAAACCGGGCAAAAGATACATACCGGTAGCATCAATTTCTTCATATAAATCGTTGAAGGGGGTTTTCGTCAAGGTATCTTTGGCAATTCGTACAATTTTCCCATGACGGATCCAAATATCTGCTTCTTTTATTCCTAGTGCTGTAACAATCGTTCCCCCACGTATGACCATCCCTCGCTCCAGCATAGCTCGTCCCCCTCCCGCTTCTCATGCACACACTACCCTTGTACGAGCTTATGCACAGAAAGGGAAAAAATTACTCATTCGAGCCTAAATGCTTTTTAAACAAAAAAAGACCGCCGTTGATGTAAGCGCATTCAAACGACGGTAGCACACACGTGCTTTCTTATATTGGATAGGAGTGGAGAGAAACCATACTGTAGTTTTATAATAAACGGAATGTAAGCGCTTGTCAAATCATTTTTGCTAAAATTCGGAACGCTTGTCTTTGCACCAAAAAAGAAGCCTGCTACCCTATAAAGGCGCAGACTTCTCTTTCATTCTTTATGATTGGCTGATTTTCACAAGCAAGTCATGGAAGCCAGGGAACGATACATCAATCGCCTCATCATTTTCGATTTTCGTCTCACCCTCGGCAACGAGACCCGCGATCGCCATCGCCATGCCAATTCGGTGATCCCCCATGCTATCGATGACTGCTCCTGTCAATCCAGCCTTTCCTTCGATGATCATTCCGTCCTCTGTAGGTGTGACCCTAGCACCGAATTTGGACAGTTGACTAACCACCGTGGCAATACGGTCTGTCTCCTTAACTTTCAGTTCTTCGGCATCACGGATAACGGTTTGTCCTTTGGCCTGTGTTGCCATGACCGCAATCACAGGAATTTCGTCAATCAGACGCGGAATGGTATCTCCGGCAATTTCAATACCGTGCAACTCCGAATGAGTCACGAGGAGGTCTGCAACCGGCTCTTCATTTACGACTCGCTCATTCAAAAGCTCCAGGCTTCCCCCCATCGCCTTGACAACATCGATAATTCCCGTACGGCTTGGGTTGATTCCGACATTTTCAATCAGAAGAGAGCTGCCTGGTACGACCATTACAGCAGCAATCAAAAAGGCAGCGGAAGAAATGTCACCAGGAACAGAGATGGCACGGCCCTTCAGCTTTTGTCCGCCTTCTACTGAAACGGTCAAGCCATCACGCACAACTTGCACACCAAATGCTTGCAGCATACGCTCTGTATGATCACGAGATAAATGCGGCTCTGTTACACTCGTCACACCTTTTGCCTGCAACCCTGCCAGCATAATCGCAGACTTTACTTGTGCACTTGCAACTGGAGATTGATACGCGATCCCTTGAAGATCCCCGCCTCGAATGGATAACGGTGTGTACTCGCCGTCTTTTCTTCCATCGATTTTAGCACCCATTTGACGGAGCGGTCCGATCACACGGCGCATTGGTCTTTTGGCAATCGACTCATCACCTTCCATCACCACATGGAAAGGCTGCGTTGCCATGATCCCTGCCATTAAGCGAATGGTCGTACCGGAGTTCCCTACATCCAAATGTTGAGATGGTTCCTGCAAGCCATACCAGCCTTTTCCTTGTACGGTTACGGCATCTCCCTGTTGTTCAATCTCGATCCCCATTCGACGAAAGCAGCTAATCGTGCTCAAGCAATCGGCACCCGGCAAAAAGCCTTCAATGGTTGTCGTTCCTTCTGCTAGAGCTCCAAACATAACTGCACGATGGGAAATGGACTTATCTCCTGGCACACGAACGGTACCTTTGATTTGTTTGGCTTGTTGTACGCGAAGCATTGCTTCCACTCCTTCTCTCTCACGCTCTCCCAGATCATCAGTCGTACTGTGAAGCGTCTTCGTTGTAAAGTGTGTTTGCATAAAAAAACTTATGTGCGCTTGTATACATTGTAATCGAAAAAGCGAAGAACTTCCTCTCCCTTTTCCAACTCTTGTTGCGAATGGAACGTAATCCGTAGCACCCCATATACGTCTTCTCGTGTCTCTCTGATTTGAAGATTCGTGATGTTGATATCTCTTGCTCCCAATAGTGTCGTAATTCGGCCAATTTCACCCGGGTTGTCGGGGATATCGATATACAAATCGTTCAATGGAGGCAATGCACCCGTTTTGCGCTCAGGCAAGCTGTCGCGGAATTCTCGTGCCGTTTTGAAGAAATGCTCGATCCCTTCTGGATCTCCCTGTTCTACAAGGTGAACGACATCTTCCAATGCGTTGGCCCAATCTTTTGCAATTTTCAGGATCGGATCACGGTTTTGCAGCAAAATGTCACGCCACATTTGAGGATTGCTCGATGCAATGCGCGTAATGTCTCGGAAACCACCAGCAGCAAGCGTTGCATGCCAAGCATTTTCCTCTTCGTACCCTGCCACCAGATTGACCAGAGCAGAAGCGAGAATGTGCGGGAAATGGCTGACGGCACCCACGACCTGATCATGCGAAGCCGCGTCCATTTGCACGACTTTTGCGCGCGTCAGTGTAAGGAGTTCAGACAATTGTTTTACTTTTTCTTCAGGTGTTCCCGGCGCTGGTGTCAAAACATAATAGGCGTTTTCCATAAGACGGTCTGAAGCAGCTTCCACGCCGGATTTATGCGAGCCAGCCATCGGATGTCCACCAATAAACGTAACATGATCGGGAATGACATCCACCGCTTGTTTGACAATACCTGCTTTTGTACTGCCAACATCCGTAATGATGACACCTGGCTGCAGCTCCATTTCCACTAACGAGCGGATGGTTGCAACGATTTGCTCTACAGGTGATGCGAGGAAAATGACATTTGCTTCTCGAACGGCGGTCTGCAAATCAGTTGTGCCGGCATGAATGACGCCAAGAGTCAGTGCTTTATCCAAACAATCCTGACGTAGATCGTAGCCGACTACCCGAATATTTGGATCACGTCGCATGGACAGCGCGATTGAGCCGCCAATCAACCCGACGCCGATTACAGTAATGGTGGTTTTTTTCATCTCCACTCTCTATCCTTCCTTCATCTCTCTTAGACAAAGATGCCGAGGCATGCCCGGCATCTTCGTCCTCTATTTCAATGCTCCAGTCACGATTTCTTTTAAGACAGAAAGGATCTTATCATTTTGCTCTTTGGTCCCGATCGTAATACGTTGAAAACCTGGGAAGCCTAGTGCATTACCAGAGCGAACGATGATGCCTTGAGAGAGCAGCTTTTTGAATACCTCGTCGGAATCCTTTTTCAAATCAACCAAGATGAAGTTGGTTTGTGATGGATAGTAGGAAAGCCCCCACTCGTCAAAGGAATCGGTAAACTGCTTCATGCCTTCACGGTTACGATCGCGGCATGATTTCACAAATTCCTGGTCTTGTAACGCAGCACGTGCAGCTACTTGGCCAAGTGTGCCTGTATTGAACGGCTCACGCACATGTTCCAGAGAGGAAATGAGCTCTTCTGACGCAATCCCGTAGCCAATACGAAGCGCAGCCAGACCGTAGATTTTGGAGAACGTACGCAAAATAATCAGGTTTGGATACTCCGCGAGCATCGGTACTGTTTGTGGATATTCTGGATCAACCACATACTCGTAGTAAGCCTCATCCAAAACGACGAGCACATTTTTAGGAACCTTTTTCATAAAAGCTTCCAACTCGGCTGTCGTTACAATCGTCCCAGACGGATTGTTCGGGTTACATACCCATACGACCTTTGTTTGCTCGTTGACGGCAGCCGCCATCGCTTCGAGATCGTGAACGCCAGCTTTCAACGGCACCTCAATCAAGTCTGCTCCTTCAATAATCCCATTTGAGCGATATTGCGAGAACGTTTGCGTCGCCATGACTGCATTTGTTCCTTCACTCAAAAATGCACGAGAGATCATCAACAGAATTTCATCAGACCCGTTGCCGAAAAACAATTGGCCTGGTTTGACCCCAAGGAAGTCAGCAAGATCCCAGCGTAGATTAAGGCTTGCACCGTCTGGATAAAGGGCCAAATTGTCCAACTGTTCCGCAATGGCGGCTTTGGCCTTCGGTGAGGAACCAAAAGGATTTTCGTTGGACGCCAGCTTGATGACTTCAGTCAAACCATATTCACGTTTCACATCATCAATAGGCTTGCCAGGTTGATATACCGGGGCATTGAGTATGCGTTGTTTCGGTTGCATCCACGTTCACTCCAGTCACATTTTTCCCACTATTGTAGCGCACTGGCTAACTGATGTACAAAGGTTTTTATTTTTTCTACAGCTTGTGGCATCTGTTTTGGGTCTTTCAGCTGCTCAGCATGTTCCTCGATTTGCTGAACAATGGCACTTCCCACAATGACACCATTCGTATGGGCGGCTACTGCTCGTACCTGATCCGGCGTGGATATTCCGAAGCCTACCGCCGTAGGAACCGATGTGCTGGCCTTTACTCGTTCCAGAAAATCTGCCAAATCCTCTCGCAGGTCCGCGCGGGCACCCGTCACACCGAGCGACGATACACAATAAAGAAATCCGGTTGCTTGCTCGCCGATCGTATTGATTCTGGAACTCGAAGTTGGGGCCACGAGCGAAATGACATGAATGCCATGCTGTTTTGCCGCGGTTACTGCTGGACCATTTTCCTCAATCGGCAAATCAGGAATGACAACACCGTCAGCACCATAAGCAGCGAGATCGGCAAAAAAGCGCTCGATACCATATTGTAAAACTGGATTGAAGTAGGTAAACAGGACAACGGAAGCCTCCATACCTGATTCGCGGAGCCTTTTGACCAATTGCAAGGCATCCCCGATCGTCACGCCATTTTTCAGTGCGCGCTCAGAAGCCCGTTGAATCGTTGGGCCATCTGCCAAAGGATCGGAGTAAGGGACGCCGAGCTCGATAAGATCTGCTCCTGCTTCGACCATCGCTTTTACGAGTTGGAAAGTTGCTTCTATGGAAGGATCGCCTACCGTTAGAAATGGAATGAATCGTTTGCGATCACGATCCGCGAATAATTGATCGATTCTATTTAGAGCTGTCGCCATGATTACTCGCTCCCTTCTGCTGTCAGCGCTTCTTGAATAGTCAGTACATCCTTGTCGCCTCGACCAGATAAACAGATAACCAGTATTTTGTCTGAAGACATCTCTTTCGCCCGTTTTATCGCTTCAGCTATCGCATGTGCGCTCTCCAACGCTGGAATGATGCCTTCCGTTTGGCAAAGCACTTGTACTGCCTCGAGCGCTTCCGCATCTGTTACGGATGTATAGGTCACTCTTCCACTGTCTTTTAGATAGGCGTGCTCGGGTCCTACCCCTGGATAATCCAAGCCAGCCGAAATCGAATGCGCTTCTTGCACCTGTCCGCATTCATCCTGCAACAAGTAAGTTAAGGAACCGTGGATGACTCCCGGGCGTCCAAGCGTTAGCGTTGCCGCATGCTTTTCGGTATCGATTCCTTTCCCTGCCGCTTCTACCCCTCTGAGCGCAACAGACTCATCCTGAATGAACGGATAAAACATGCCAATCGCATTACTACCGCCACCGACGCAAGCAACAACCTCATCTGGAAGCCTTCTGAGCATTTGCAGAACTTGACTGCGCGTCTCTTCTCCAATAATTTTTTGGAATTCCCGAACCATGTACGGGTATGGATGTGGACCGACAACAGATCCGATGACATAAAACGTTTCATCTACGTGAGAAACCCAATGACGAATCGCTTCATTTGTCGCATCCTTAAGTGTACGAGAGCCGGATACCGCAGGGATAACTTCGGCACCAAGAAGCTTCATCCGAAAAACATTCAACGACTGGCGACGAATATCTTCTTCCCCCATGAACACCTTGCAAGAGAGTCCGAGCTTTGCCGCAACGGTTGCGCTTGCCACTCCGTGCTGACCAGCGCCTGTTTCAGCAATAATTGATTTTTTGCCCATGCGCTTGGCAAGCAATGCTTGGCCCAAAGCATTGTTCAATTTATGTGCTCCCGTATGGTTGAGATCTTCTCTTTTCAAATAGATTTGGGCGCCGCCGACCTCATTCGTCAAACGCTCTGCATAGGTGAGCGGGGTTGGGCGTCCAGCATACTCGCTGAGTAGTCCATTCAATTCTTGAACAAATGCAGGGTCACGACGTGCTTCTTCAAAAGCGATCTCGAGCTCTGTCACCGCGTTCATCAAGGTTTCCGGAATAAACTTGCCTCCAAAGGCACCAAATCGTCCGTTTTCGTCAGGCACGACTCGCGTAGTTGTTTGAATGTTGTTCATGCGCCTTCACCCTCTCTACCAATGTTTTAATTTTCTCGGCGTCTTTTTCGCCATCTGTCTCTACTCCACTGGACACATCGACTATCCCTGCTCGATATTGTCTCGTTAATTCTCCGACATTCTCCGCATGAATCCCTCCAGCAATAATGCAGTCTGCTTCCTCGCATGCTGCTTGCAAAGTCGGGATTTGCTCCCACGAAAACTTTTTCCCTGTGCCACCTGCTTGACCAGGGTCATACGTATCAAATAAAAAGGCACTGACAATGCCTCGATAGGTTTGGATCTCTTGAGCAGCATCCGCTTCACCGCCAACTGCCAACGCCTTCCACACCGGTATAGCAAACCGCTCCCGAACTTGCTGGCAAAATTGTGGCGTCTCCTGTCCATGCAATTGGATCACAGATAACGGTGCCTCGCTAAGCACTTTCTCCAGCTCTTCCATCGTCGGATTAACGAACACACCAACAGCAGGAGGATGGCCCGGTACGGCTGCAAGCAATTGCCCAGCAGTTTGTGCATCTACTTGTCGCTTGCTTGGGGCAAAAACAAGGCCTACGTAATCGACTTCCAGCTCTTTTAACAGCGCAAGTGTTTCTGCTCGCTTAATCCCACATATTTTCAAACGAGTCATACACTCACCCCCGGTGCTGCTTCTCCCACGAGATCAATGACTGCGCGCTCTACGTCTGTTTGGCGCATGAAATGCTCTCCAACCAGCACAGCCCGGGCACCTGCACTTCGTACATTCTCAATATCCGCTGGCGTCGAAATCCCACTTTCGCTCACAATTGTCAATGACGCAGGCAGTTCTGCAATCAATTCATGCGTAACGGCCAGGTCAGTCTGAAACGTATTTAAGTTTCGATTGTTGATCCCGAGCAATTTGGGTTCCATGGCTTGAAAAACAAGCTCGCACTCTCGTTTGTCATGGACCTCAATCAGTACATCCATGCCTAGCTCCTCGGCAGTTTGGTTCAGGTGGCGAAGCGTTTCCCGATCGAGAATAGCAGCAATGAGCAACACGCAATCAGCGCCTGCTGCTCTTGCTTCCACGACTTGAATTTCATCCAGAAGAAAGTCTTTTCTGAGTAACGGACGATCAATTGCTTCGTGAATTTGCCGTAGATAGCTCAAGCTCCCTTGGAAAAAGGACTCGTCTGTCAAAACAGACAAGCATTCTGCGCGAGCGGCCTGATAAGCCTTCGCGATGGTTACTGCCTGGAAATCAGGTCGGATTAACCCTTTTGAGGGGGATGCTTTTTTCACTTCGGCAATCACGCTTACAGGCCGTACACTCGTCTCCAATGCTTGACGAAATCCGCGTGGACGCTGGACTTCCTTCGTTGCCAATAGTAATGCTGAAACCGTTGTTTCTGTATAAAGACGTGCGATCTCTTCGCGTTTCTTTTCTACGATTTTACGAAGCATGAATCATACCTCCTGCAATGTGACGAACGTGCTCGAGCTTTCGCATGACCAGTCCGCCGTCGATCAGTTCCGCTGCGCGTATAACCCCTGTTTCAATCGAGCTAACTCGATCTGCGAGGTAGAGGATCGCACCCGCATTCAGCAAAACGATATCGCGTGCTGCTCCACGTACGCCGGAAAACACGTCGTGAATGATCTTCGCATTCTCATTGGCATCACCGCCGCGCAACGCATCCTTTTCATGTCTGCGCAGACCGAACTGCTCTGGCTCGATTTCATATGTCAAAATTCGCCCATCCCGCAACTCGGCAATATGGCTCGTTCCCGTGACAGTCAATTCATCCAGTCCATCCGAGCCTGCTACAACGAGCGCTCTGTTCACATCGAGCTCGTGCAAGACTGCGGCTACACTTGGAAGCAGCTTGGCATCGTACACGCCCATTAGCTGATGGCTGGCGCCTGCTGGATTCGTCAATGGTCCCAGTAAATTAAACACCGTACGAATCGCCAATTCTTTTCGCGGTCCAGCCGCATGCTTCATCGCTTGGTGGTACAGGGGAGCGAACAGGAAGCAGAGATTGGTCACACGCAGGCAATCTGCGGCGTCTTTTGGAGATAAATTGACGGGCACTCCCAACGCTTCCAACACATCCGCACTACCGCTTTTACTGGAAACGGCACGATTCCCGTGCTTGGCGATGCGTACACCGTCCGCTGCTGCGACAATTGCACTCGCCGTCGAAATGTTAAAGGTATGACTTCCGTCTCCACCTGTACCGCAAGTGTCTACCAGACCTGGCAGATCGATCGGAAAACTCATCGCCCGTGCTCTCATAGCTTTGGCAAAACCGATAATCTCTTCTACTTGCTCGCCCTTCAAGCGAAGACTCGCTAAAAATGCACCAATCTGCGCCGGAGTTGCCTTTCCGTCCATAATCTCGCCCATGGCCTCTTCTGCAACCGTCCGTGTTAAGTGCTTCCCAAGCAGAATTTGTTCCAGCGCGTATGTTAGCATGACAACTCCACCTTTCTGACAAACAACTGTTCCGCTCTTTCTAACGCAGAGAGCATCGCTGCTGCTTTGTTCACCGTCTCTTGATATTCACTCGCAGGGACCGAATCCGCTACGATGCCTGCACCTGCCTGTACGTGTGCGTAGCCATCCTGAAAGAACAACGTTCGAATCGTGATGCAGCTATCGAGTGAACCATCAAACGAAATGTAGCCAATTGCTCCCGCATACAGATGGCGTGCATCAGGCTCGAGCTCTGCAATAATTTCCATCGCCCGCAGCTTGGGAGAACCAGATACTGTACCAGCCGGAAAAGCACTCAGCAATGCATCGAAAGCGTGCAGTCCCTCACGAAGCTTGCCGGTCACATGCGAAACCATATGCATCACATGGGAGTAGTTTTCAATCACCAATGCTTCTTCCACTTTTACGCTTCCGTATGCAGAGACCTTTCCTACATCGTTGCGTCCTAGATCCAGCAGCATGTAGTGCTCGGCTCTCTCCTTTTTATCTGCCAAAAGATCAGCCGCCAGCGCAGCATCTTCTTGTGGGGTTGCCCCTCTTTTCCGCGTTCCTGCAATCGGCCGCATCTCTACTTTTTCATCTTCCACACGCACGAGTAGTTCTGGTGAAGTCCCGACGACTGTCTCGCCCTCGTATTCGAGATAGTACATGTATGGGGAAGGATTCAACGTACGCAGCAATCGATATACCGCAAAAGGATCGACATCTGTCTTTACGGAAAAACGTTGGGACAACACGACTTGAAAAATGTCGCCGGCTGCGATGTATTCTTTCGCTTGCACGACTAGCTGCTCGTATTGCTCACGCGTCATATTTGGCTGTACTGTCAATGGCGCTGGTGTATCTGCTGCTACTTGAATGCGTTGATCCATTTCAAGCGGAGCCGAAACTTTGGTAGCCATCTCCTCGATTCGTTCGCAAACTTGCTTGTATTTTTCGCCAATAATGTCTTCGGTGTCACCTGGCTCCACATGGAGGTTCACAATCAATTGAATTTCTTGCTTCAAATGATCAAAGGCGATCATCTCATCAACAAACAGAAAGCGCATATCCGGCACTTCTACAGCTTCCTTGCGATGTGCTGGCAAATTTTCGAAGTAGCGCAGCGTATTGTAACCGAAAAAGCCTACCGCACCACCACTGAGACGAGGCAGTCCGGGTAGCTTCGGGCTTTTGTAGCGATCGGTTTCTTCACGCAAAAAGGAGACGGGATTTCCTGTCTGGACAAGTTTTTCACCTGTGCGATAGGAAACGGTGATTTCTTCACCCTTTGCTTCTACGATTTGAAAAGGATTCATGCCAATGAACGAAAAACGCGCCCAACGCGCACCACCTTCTACGCTCTCCAGCAAAAAGGAATCACTTTTACGAATCTTCTGATACAAGCGAATCGGTGTCTCCTGATCCGCTAACAGTTTCATGCTTACAGGAATAAGGGAATACGACGCCGAGAGGGTCTTAACCTCGGCAAGGGAAGGGAAATACATGGACTCTCATCTCCTCAATTAGTGGGAGAGAAAAGGGAATGAGGCATCCACCTTTTCTACACCCGCTTCTAGAGCGAGAGGTAGGGGGGAGAAATTTTTGTATGCAAAAAAATCCAGACAAAGAGACCTGGATTGGGTGTCAATATGTACCCAGCCTTCTCTTCTCTCCTCAACCTAACTCATCTCAACTCTGCTCAACTCATTCTCTGCTCTCAGCCGGCTTTTGCTTATTACCGGAAAAAACGAGGCGCTCTCGTTTCACTTATGGTAAAAGAGAGCGCCCTAATTGTCAACCGCGATTTGTCAAATCCGGACGTAGCTTGACTGCTTCACGCAAAAAGACGTGATGAATGTCTTTTGCTGTCTTGTCCGTATTCACATGCATCATGACACGAATACAAAGTGGCAAGCCACCCGGCACCGGGATTTCTCTTGCGCACATGAGTGGGACGTATTGCCAAGCTTCTCCTTCAAGCAGGCGGGCCGCTTGAGCAGGGAAGGTCGCACAGAGGTCCTCTGTCGTCGTGATAATGATGCTGCCAATGTCTTCGGGGTCTACTTCATTGCGGGCTACCATTTCCTCCAACAACCATTTTGTAGAGGAGACGATCTCTTCGCGCGTATCGGCTTCCACCGTGACCGCGCCTCTGATTCCTCTCATTCCCATCCTTATCCCTCCACTTCTTCTCTCATGACTCCCAGTATGAGTTCATCTTCTATATTTTTGACGACTTCAACCTGCCCGATTGCCCTAGGCAACACAAAGGCCAGCTTTCCGCCTACTGTCTTTTTGTCTCGTTTCATGGCTTCCATCACAGCTTCTGGCGAGAGATTACCTGGCCATGCCGTCGGCAGGTGGAACAGTTCCAGCATCCGTTTCGTGCGATTGTATACACCAGTCTCGGCAAAACCAATCCGTTCCGCTACCTTGGCAGCCAAACACATCCCAATTGAGATGGCTTCCCCATGATTCAGGGTCGAGTAAGCAGACAGCGCCTCAAACGCATGACCAAACGTATGACCCAAATTAAGCAATGCACGCTGCCCTTGCTCTGTCTCGTCTTGAGAAACAATAGCCGCTTTGACTGCGCAACCTTTTTCGATGGCTTTCCCTAATAATTCTGAATCGAGTTGCCATAACAAATCAGCGTTGTCTTCTAGCCAATCGACAAAGGCAGCGTCGGCGATAAGTCCATGCTTAACAACTTCTGCAAAACCTGCTGCGATTTCCCGCTTCGGTAAGCTATGCAATGCTTTCGTGTCGTAAATAACAACTTTGGGCTGATGGAAAGCACCAATGAGATTTTTGCCGAGCGGATGATTGATCGCTACTTTTCCACCAACCGAGCTGTCATGTGCGAGCAAGGTAGTTGGCATTTGAATGAAATCAATACCTCGCATGTACGTGGCAGCCACAAATCCAGCCAAGTCTCCGACGACTCCTCCACCGAGAGCCACTACAGCAGACTTTCTGTCCAGTCCGGCATCAATTGCCTCTGTCATCAATCGCTCGTAGACAGTCAGGCTCTTCGATTTTTCCCCAGCAGCGATCACAGCTGAGTGGATCTGATACCCATGCTGCCGCAAAACTTCGAGTAAAGGCTCTAAGTAATGAATGGCTACATTCTCATCTGTGACAATCATCAGCTTGCTAGTAGAAGCAATTCCTGCCTCTACTAGCAACGCTGCTGCCTCGTTCAAAAGACCCTCGCCTATTACAATCTGGTAGGAACGCTCCCCCAGCTCAACAGTCAGCTTCTCTATACTCATTAGAATTTCTCCGTGTACGCACGGTATTGACGTACGTTTTCTTCCATGTCGTCAAGAGAATCAGAAGGGAATTTTTCGCACATGGCACTTGCGATCTCCCATGCTACCACTGCCTCCGCGACGACACTTGCCGCTGGAACAGCACAACTATCGGAACGCTCAATGCTCGCTGAGAATGGCTCTCTCGAGTCGATATCCACACTCATCAACGGTTTGTACAGGGTAGGGATCGGTTTCATGACACCGCGAACCACTACAGGCATTCCTGTCGTCATACCGCCTTCGAGTCCACCTGCACGATTTGTTTTACGGCTGTAGCCAGTTTCTTCGTTCCAAATAATTTCGTCATGAACCTGCGAGCCTTTCAGACCGGCTGCCTCGAACCCGATACCGATTTCGACACCTTTGAAGGCCTGAATGCTCATCATCGCTTGTGCAAGACGTCCATCCAGCTTGCGGTCCCATTGCACATGGCTACCCAAACCAATCGGTACGCCTTCCACGATAACTTCTACAGTGCCACCGAGGGAATCCCCGTCTTCTTTTGCTTTGTCAATCGCCGCCATCATCAGTGGTTCTGCTTCTTTATCCAAACAGCGTACTGGCGATTCTTCTGTACGCGCAATCAGCTCGTCCAGACTTACTTCTTGTCGCTTCGCCACGATCTCGTTGATCTGGAGCACCTGGCCGCCAATACGGATGCCAAATTGTTTCAGCAATTGACGTGCGACTGCACCAACAGCTACACGGACTGTAGTCTCACGAGCGCTAGAACGCTCCAGAATATTGCGCATATCGCGTTGATGATACTTAATAGCCCCGTTTAAATCAGCATGTCCAGGGCGTGGACGGGAAACGCGACGCTTTTCTTCAGCGCCTTCCTCTACAGGCTCAGCACTCATGATTCCTTGCCAATGCGTCCAATCATTATTTTCAACGACCAGTGTGATAGGAGCTCCGGTTGTATATCCATGACGGACACCAGAAAGAATTTTCACCTGATCCTTTTCAATCTGCATTCTTCTGCCGCGGCCATGGCCTTTCTGACGACGTGCCAACTGCTCATTAATTTCCTCAATGGAAATCGGCAGGTTGCTCGGTACGCCCTCGATGATAGCTGTTAATTGCGGCCCGTGGGATTCCCCTGCTGTCAAGTAACGCATCTCTATCCTTCCTCCATCCTCCTGGCAGCCTGTATCCCCTTAAGGTTCTCTTTTCGGGGCGCTGTCCTTTATCACTTTTAAGCGCTATAATATCATACCTAGTACGCCGTGGAAATACAAAAGTGGGAAACGTCTGCGAAAAACCTTTTCTTCTTACAGGAAAACGCCCCTCCGTATTGGGAGAAGCGCTCTCTTTACGCTATCGCGAATGAATCAGGATTGACATACCTACACGTTAAGGAAACCTCTATCGTTGATATCTCACGGAGGAGCGAACGCGTTTTAGCGGAAAGTTTCCATGCATTCCGGAGTATATAAGCGAAGCGTTTATATATTCCTACACGTTGAAAAAAGGATTGGGGCTCAGCGGCTTGCGAGTGTGATCCACGCGTATCAAATCATCTAGTTGTGTCCTCTCCGCCCCTAATATCTGACCACATTCCTGCAGTGTGATCAGCCCTCGACGGTATGCTTCGATGACCTTGTGTTTATCCATCTGCTGCCTCCTCTTGCAAAGTAGGTATTCCTAGTCTTGGAAAAAAACAGCAGAGATATACCAAGGCCAACATGAATCAACCCATTTTTCGATAGAAGAATGTATCCTCTGTCTCCAGTTGATATTGTTGCGGCTGAAAAATTTGTTCCGTGCTGCCTACAAAGAGTACGCCGCCAGGTTTCAGCGCCCGGCTAAACTTATGATACAGCTCATGCTTTGCTTCTTCGGTAAAGTATATCATCACGTTCCGGCAAATAATCAAATCAAATTGAGAATCAAATGAGTCCGCCAATAAATTATGTTTTTTGAACGTCACTTTTCTCTTCACTTCGTCCGTGATGCGATAGCTGAGTGTATCTTTTTCAAAATACTTCGCTACGAGGTCTTTCGGACAATCTTGCAGGGAGCGGTCCGTGTATACCCCTTGCTTTGCTTTTGCTAGTGCACCCTCATCAATATCGGAAGCGAGCACGGTGGCATCCATCTTCTTGCGTAGCAAGATCAGCGAGAGAGTGTACGGCTCCTCCCCTGTTGAGCATGCCGCACTCCAGCATTTCACCCGCGGCGATTGCTTCGCCAAGCGTGGCAAAATTTTATTCTCGAGAACTTCCCATCGGCCTGGATTGCGGAAAAATTCCGATACGTTGATGGTCATCCTGTCGAGGAACTCATAGAAAAGCTCCTTGTCTTTAGCGATGGCATCGAAATACTCGGCAAATGTGTTGTACCCCCGCTTTTGTCTCAACGAGGTTAGACGGCGCTTCATCTGTGCTTCCTTGTAGAGGGCAAGATCAATTCCAGTCATTTTCTTCACACTAGCAATAAATTGGAGAAAGTCCTTATCTTCCATGCTGAATCGTACCCCCTTTGCAAACTCCCTAACTTCATTCGCTATATTTCGTCATTATCCTATCAGTTTTGACAAAGATTTTGACAAAAAAAAGAAAACCCCAATAAATGGGGTCTTCTCGATCAGTCTTAGATCCAGCGTTGGATTGTTTTCTCGAAGGAGAGAACTTCTTCAGCGGAGAACCACAGGCCGATTTCACGCTCAGCGCTCTCAGGAGAGTCAGAACCGTGGATGATGTTCATGCCAACGGAAGTTGCGAAATCGCCACGGATCGTACCGGAAGCAGCGTCTACTGGGTTTGTTTTGCCCATCATAGCGCGAGCAGTTGTGATTACGTTGTTACCTTGCCATACCATAGCGAATACTGGTCCGGAAGTGATGAAGTCTACCAGTTCACCGAAGAATGGGCGCTCTTTGTGCTCTGCATAGTGTTCTTCAGCCAGTTCGCGGCTTACTGTCATCAGCTTAGCACCTACGAGTTGGTAGCCTTTTTTCTCAAAACGGGATACGATTTCCCCGATCAGGTTGCGTTGTACACCATCTGGTTTTACCATAAGGAATGTTTTTTCCATTGTAAGTATGCCTCCATTAGAGCTATGTATTGGTGCATAGGACACCAACGAAAATTTTATCAAAAGTAGAGTGGTCAAGCAACAGGCAGACGGTCAAAATATCATTAAAATTTGCGATCAATAATATAATTGGCGATACCTGTCAAGGATGTCTTAGCTTGGTTGTTAGGCAAATCTGCGAGAATCGCATGGGCACGGCTGATATAGCGTTCAGCAAGGCGCTGCGAAAAGGCAATACCCTCATCTTCTCGCACCATACGAACCGCTTCATCCGTATGATCCCAAAACGTATTTTGCGCGATCCATTCCTGGAATTGCGCACGTGCTTTTCCATGATGAGCGGAATAAAGCGCAGGCAACGTAATGTTTCCATGCACCAAGTCGCTTCCAGCAGGCTTTCCTAACTGCTTCTCAGTCCCTGTAAAGTCCAAAATGTCATCGGTAATTTGAAAAGCCATCCCCACGTTGTAGCCGTACCAGTACATTTTGCGAATCATATCAGCTGACGCTCCGCTGGCCACTGCTCCTAATTGACAGCTAATGGCAATTAAAAGCGCAGTTTTTCGTTTGATTCTGCGCAAATACGTACGGAAGTTTTGGTCCCAGTTATTCAAATCCTTTACTTGCTCGATCTCTCCCTTGCAAACCTCAACGATTGCATTCGAGAGAATTTGGTGCAACTGCGGGATCGGAAGCTGAGAAGCAATGGCCAATGCCCGCGCAAAAATATAGTCGCCGGCGTACATGGCTACTTTGTTATCCCACTTCATCCGAACGGTATCTTTTCCGCGACGCTTATCCGCATCATCAATGACATCATCATGCACCAGGGAAGCCATGTGAATCAGTTCGAGAGGAACAGCCACATGCTTTAGCTTTTTGACATCGTAATTGCCCCACTTACCGCCAAGCAAAACAAAAACGGGACGAATCCGCTTTCCTCCTGCCTTGAGTAAGTGGGTCGAAGATAGATACAGCTCTCGAACCGGCGTATCAATTGCTTTTTCCAGTTCATCTTCTATGTATTGGACATCTTTTTTCATCTTGAAGTAAATATCGACTAGATTCATCCGTTCCACCTATCTCGTCAACGTAGTATTGGTCTGTCGGCCGCCGGCTTGCCACAGATCGACGGTTGCAGGTGCCGATAGAAGTCCCAGCTCCGCTGCGCATCGGTAATAGTACTCCAGTCCAATCCGCTGAACGTCACCGAAATCGTGCTGTAATCCTTGGAAATAGTGGATCCATTGCTCTTTCTCTCCACCGAAATGTGTGTGAACGTAGTCAATCAATGGGGCTGTATTCGCTCTTGTCTTCCTTTTGCTCTCTAAAAAAGCGGCATGGACGTCCGCGATCAAATCATAATGATCGGCAATAACCGCTCGACGAAGAGCCCAAATGGCAAAGGTCATGGAATACCCCGTAAATTGATGCCACAGCTCTCCCAAGTCATAGACATGCAGGTCTTTAGCCGTGCGCTCAGCCGCAATGGCGTCATCCCCGATCAAGAGCGCTGCATCAGCGTCCTCCAACATTTCTTGCAAAATGGGTTCCTGTGTAACGTAGGAAATCTCATAATCGTAAAACTTATGGAGAATGATTTTTAAGAGGTTCACTGTGGTAGCCGATGTGTTGGTCAAGGCTATTTTGGCACCGTTTACTTGTTCAATCGGCTTTTTGCTGAACAAGAAAAGGGAGCCTACCCTTCCTTTGGCACTGACAGACAGGTCTGCCAATGCCACGTATTCGGAGGCATGCTCTGCATAACTAAACGAAGAAATCGGTCCCAAGTCAATCGCGCCATTCGCCATTGCAGTGTTTAACTGGGCAGGAACTTGGCGGATGAATTCGATTCGGTCTTCGAATTTCGCCTGATCAAAATAGAAGTAAACCGGCAATACATTGGTATACAAAATTTGTCCAACACGCAAAGACTTTTGCATGCGTTTATTCCCCCCAACGCCGGAACAGCGAATGTGGTACATCAATTGCATCCAAAGTTTTCCCTACCACAAAATTGATCAGATCATCCATGGTTTGCGGTTTCTGATAGTAGCCTGGCATAGCAGGCAGAATCTTGACTCCCAGACGGCTTAATTTGAGCATGTTCTCGAGCTGAATCGCATTGAGCGGCGTCTCTCTCGGAACAATGACCAAGCGCCGACCTTCCTTGATCATGACATCAGCAACGCGCTCCAGCAAATTCCCTGATGCGCCATGTGCGATGCCAGAAACAGTCCCCATCGAGCACGGTACAACGATCATACCGTCACAGCGATAGGAACCACTGGCTGCGGGACAATTGAAATCTCGCAGTCCCCAATAATGTAGCTCACCCGAAAAGTCTAGTTGCAGCTTCTCCTGCAACAGAGCCTCTCTGTCATCCGTGTGCCAATCCAGTTCATCACGAAATACTTGCCAGCCGGCTTCTGTAATCATCAAGTGAACGATATGTCCAGCACGTAAAAGCTCCTGGACGACTCGAACACCATAGATAGCACCACTTGCACCCGTTATCCCGACAGCCCACTTTTGCTTGTTCATGCAATCACCAAATCAATCATCGTAAAGGTAAACATCACGACACTCAAGATTCCGTTCATATTGAAGAATGCCATATCCAGCTTGGACAGGTCTGTTGGCTTCACCAGCGTGTGTTCATAGATTAAAATTGCACCAGAAATGAGCACACCTACCAGGAACCAAATAGACAAGTCTGCGACTACATACAATGACATCAGACCAACGAAAGTAAGAACGTGGCATATGCGGGCAACCAGAAGTGCATTGGCAATTCCGAAGCGGCTCGGCATGGAATAAAGTCCTTCTTTTCGGTCAAAATCGGCGTCCTGGCACGCATAAATGATATCAAATCCTGCTGTCCAGAACATAACGGATGCAAACAATAGAAGGCCGATGCCATCTACTTGACCCGTTGTCGCTACCCAGCCACCCAACGGACCAAACCCGATGGCAACCCCGAGAACAAAGTGGCAAAGCCAAGTAAAGCGTTTCGTATAGGAATAAAGCACAAGAACAAACACAGCGAGCGGCAACAATTTCACAGCCAAATCATTTAACTGGTATGCAGCAATAAATAACACCGCGAAGGACACCACGATAAACAAAATGACTTCCACAATCGAAATGAGGCCAGCAGGAATCGCTCGTGTGACTGTCCGAGGATTTTTCGCATCAATCACCCGGTCGATGACACGGTTTAAGGACATCGCTGCACTGCGAGCGCCCACCATAGCTACCGTCACCCAAAAAATTTCCGACCAGGTAGGCCATGCATTCTCTACCACAATACTTCCCAAAACAGCTCCCATAAAAGCAAAAGGCAAGGCAAAAAGGGAGTGCTCAAATTTAATCATTTCCAAGATGATTTTTAATTTACGTAGACCCATCTATGACACTTCCTATCTAGTGAAGAAATACCGGTTTACTCCCCATATACGCGTTTGGCGCCATCGTATTCGTCAACTTATGGCTTTGTGCCCATATGCAAAGCGGATACGCCGCCCATAAACAATTTGACCTGAACCGGGTCCAAGCCTGCTTTCTGAAACATGCTTGCCAGCTCGCGACTGTCCGGAAAATTGGTCAGGGATTGTGGCAGCCATGCATACTCTTCGTACTTGTTGACTGTCAGCTTCGCGATAAATGGCAAGATTTTGTAGAAGTATAAGTAAAATAGCTTCCGGTACGGAATGAATGGGGGCTTGGACACTTCCAGAGAAACGACTTTACCGCCCGGTTTCACAACACGTGCCATTTCATTCAAAACCTGCTGAACATCGGGTACATTGCGCAAGGCAAAACCGATTGTCACAAAGTCGAATGTATTATCCTCGTAAGGCAGATTCATTGCATCTGCGTTCACTAACTTTACGTTGTTGCCAACACCTGCGTTCGCCACTTTATATGCCCCTACATCCAGCATATTTTGGCTGAAATCAAGACCAACAACACTGCCTTCTTTACCGACTGCCTTGGCCAATGCAATGGTCCAGTCTGCTGTACCACAAGCAACATCCAACGCCGTATGCCCTGGCTGGATATTCATCTGCTTCATCGTGTAATTACGCCAAGCAATATGACTGCCAAAGCTGATTACATTATTCATTTTATCGTAATCGTTTGCAATGCTCTCGAAAACGGAGTGAACGTACTCTGCTTTCTCATTCATCTGTGTCTGGTTCACTTGGCTACATCTCCTCAATTACCTTCTTCAAGCGACTGATCCGATGGGAGTACCGTGCCGTAATGGATGCAAGCATGTTTCGCGTCTCTGCCGGATGCAGCGTACGCACCATTTGCTCACACAATCCGATTAATTCGATAGCTTTCCCCTCAACGCCAGACAAAACTTGCGCGAGTGTAGCCCCGGGTTTTTGCAACAAAAAACGGGCAAAACCAAAAGGGACTTGTTCTTGCCATTTGAGCTGCTCCCATTCTCCGATTACACTCTCTACTTTGGCTGTCTCCTTCATCAGATCGCTCCAGAAACGACGGCGATCAGCGGAATCGGCATACTCCTCTACAACAGCCACGTATAAGCCCGTATCAATCGTATTTCGCAGTTCCCAGTACTCTTCATCTGATAAAATCTTGCTATCTCGCCCAGCGATGTAGAGTCTCATTTTCGCTTCGTTCACTCGTTGAATGGCTGCCGACAACACTTGAATGGCTTGGATTTCACCTGCTGAAGCCAGAAGGTGATAATAGCGACTGCTGTAATAATCACCCGCAAGTACGGTCAACTGTCGGTTTCGCTCCGCGCTCTGCGAGGAGTCGTACTCATTTTTCACGAGCTCATGCGTGTCCAGTCCCAATTGGACAAGTCCTGTTGCTGTACATAAAACCGAAGCCTTTTCCTTCGGCATACCTTGTTCCAGCAAAAAAAGGTACAACAGCTCTAGACGATTTTCCGCCATGGAAGGAACGTCAACATAATGTTCTACATAGGAATGGGTGATTCTCTTGTAGATTTGTTCGATAATGGACCGAACCTCTTCTACATTCGGGGAAAGTTCTTTGCTCATGCGTCCTCCTCCACAAGCTGCACAACCTATAGATGTCTGCCTGTTCCGTACTGTTCCTTACTCTTCGGTCTTCCTCTGCCGTCCGGTCAAAAGGCCGTCTCTACTATCATACCATACTTCTTCCATCAGGGACTAATTCGCTCATAAAAATACGACTCGATTCGAATGGGAAATGTACTGCTTACAAAGGACTGGATATCTGAGGGATCGGTCAATGGTTTGTCATGTCCTACGAGATTTCCGGTTGTCGATTGTATGGCAATCAATAATCTTGATTCTTTTGGTGGATCCGTTTCCTCCAACAAGCGATAGTACACGGGCCCGACATTGTCTGCATAGGTACGCAAGTCGTATGTCAAACGGTAAAAATCTTGATAGACGGTGTTTAACTCTACTTTTTCGGCTGGTTTCACCGCAAAATCGACATAGATCGATGGGTTTTCCCATTTTATACGCTTAATATTATAATGTGTCGACATCCTTGTAAACAAATCAAGGGCATTTTGCTCGCTTAAGTGAATGGCACGTGCCGACTGAAATGTCGGTATATCCGCTTGCATCCACTGATTTGTGGGAACGAGCGACAGCATCAGAGCCAAGAAAGTGGAAACAGCAATCGCCATCAGCAATTGGCGCGGCATAGACATCCCTCCTCTCCTCCATTGTACAAACAAAAAAAGCAGGCTATGCCTGCTTCTTAGTAAAACGACTTGTTCTTTAATCGGTCGTATCCACGACGCCATGCTGCGAGTAAATCACTGCTTTCCCTCGCACCTTAATCGCAGAGGTGTGCTCCGTAAATTGAAAAATCATGACTTCGCCTTTATCGAGCTTCTCTGTATGATGAAAGCGCGTATCAGAGCCTCTTGTTAACCCGATCACATGAACGCCATTTTCCTTCGCTTTGACTACGAAATAATCCTGATTGAATCCCGATGGTTGTGCCAATGTGTTTCCTCCTGACCAATACGGTATGCGCGTACGTCTAGTATGATGCCCCTTCTGACTCCAGTCGGCTCATGATCTTGTCTACATAGCGCTGTGTCTCTTGCGGCAATTGGTCAAACTTCGCTTCAAGCTCGTCATCACTGCTGATTCCCAGACGACTCATCCGACCTGGACCAGCATTGTAAGCGGCAAGTGCTACTTTTACATCTCCATCATAACGATCCAAAAGCGACTTCAAATATTTTGTTCCACCTTCAAGGTTTTCATCAGGGTCGTATACATTGCGGACTTGCATGGCTTTTGCCGTATTGTCCATCAGTTGCATCAAGCCCTTCGCCCCTGCGTGAGATTCTACATTCGGATTGAAATTGGATTCGGCCCTGACGACCTCTCGCACCAGATCAGCGTCCACTCCGATCGCTTTCGCTGTCTCATCAATCTTGCCCAAGATTTCCGGTGTAGGAATAGATGGCCCTTTTGCAAAAGACAGGGACTGCTCATTTTGAATACGGGTAGGGATCTTCCAGTTCCTGGAACCGTCTAGCTTGGCCAAAATCTCCTGCGAACTGATAACCCGCTGGCCGTTTGTTTCTAACTGGGACTGCAGGATGTCCGAGAAGAGCCCCTCGTCTCCATACGAAAGCGAAGAGGCGTCATAGGTTTGCGGCAATGTTTGCAAATATGGTTGAAGTGATACAGGCACCTTCATAGCTTTGAACAACCCTTCCCTAGCATGTCTACCTATCATTATAAAAAAGAAAGATCAGGAAGCCAATAGCAAAATGGCACTACTTGGGAGAGTAGGCATTTTACATTAAAAAAGAAGCCTTTGCTCAAGGCTTCTAATCGTTATATGCAGATGGTCGGAATGCAGGGATTCGAACCCTGGACCTCACCCACCCCAAGGGTGCGCGCTACCGGGCTGCGCCACATCCCGACTGTACATCCGTACTATACAATATTTTACCTATAGAGTCAATATAATTTCCTTATTCTTGCATTTTTATCAGCGAATCAAGCTAAATACTTCTGCACGGGCAGCCGCATCTTTCTCAAACATCCCACGAACAGCAGAAGTGATTGTTTTCGAGCCTGGCTTTTTCACACCACGCATCGTCATGCACATGTGCTCTGCTTCTACAACCACCACCACGCCATGTGGATCGAGCTTGCGCATAATCGCGTCAGCTACTGTTGCGGTAATTCGTTCTTGCAACTGGGGACGTTTTGCTACGGTATCAACCGCACGCGCCAGCTTACTCAGTCCTACTACACGGCCTCCACGCGGTACATAAGCGACATGCGCTTTTCCGAAGAAGGGAACCAAGTGATGCTCACACATGGAGTAAAACGGAATGTCCTTCACTAGAACCATTTCCTCATGATCTTCACTAAAGACAGTCTCGAAATACTGCTCTTCGTCTATATGCATGCCCTCAAATACTTCAGCGTACATTTTCGCAACTCGCTTAGGTGTATCCAGCACTCCTTCACGATTAGGATCATCGCCTACTGCCTCTAGGATCATGCGAACAGCTTGCTGTATTTTATCTAAGTCGACGTTCATCATTGTACCTCCTACGTAACGGCATATGCCTTGTTTCTCATCACTAAGGTCTGCCTGCTCGCAATCAAAGCCAATCTTACCATATCGTTTAAAAAAAGACAAAAAGATATACCAGAATTTCCATAGGCAAACTGTATATACACAGAAAAAAACCCACATTTTAGCAATGTGGATTTTTTTATGTAAGTGCTTCGTTCTCAAAAGAAACAACTACTTGATGGAGTCTTTGAGTTGTTTACCTGGTTTAAACGCAGGTACTTTGCTGGAAGCGATTTCGATCTCTTCACCAGTTTGTGGGTTACGACCTTTACGAGCCGCACGTTCACGAACTTCGAAGTTACCAAAGCCGATCAGTTGGACTTTATCACCAGTTTTCAATGCATCTGCAATTGCGTCAAGAACTGCATCAACTGCTTTTGTTGCATCTTTCTTGGTGAGTTCTGTGGTTTCAGCCACTTTTGCAATCAGTTCTGTTTTGTTCATTTTATTCACCTCCCCTCAAAGAACACCAAGTCCTAGCTATTATTTTTCTTAACCGAAACGAAGCGTTTTATACACGAATGGTTGTTTTTACCGATCTGACAAGCTTATAGTAATACACCGATTTCTTAAATTCAAGCCCCTCCTGTCGAAATTGAACGAAATACAAGAAAAAAAGGCATCTCGTCATGTCAGATGCCTTCCCTATATTTGTTGTTTATAGGACTTCAGAACTATTTATTAGAGTATGATCGCTATCAGGCCACCCGATCCCTCGTTGATGATTCGACCCAAAGTCTCCTGTAATTTGTATCTGGCGTTGTCTGGCATCATGGTAATTTTTGCCTGAATACCCTCTCTTACGATGGAATGGAGCGAGCGTCCAAAAATATCGGAGTTCCAGATGGAAAGCGGATCTTTGTCAAAATCTTGCATCAGATAACGGACAAGCTCCTCACTCTGCTTCTCTGTTCCGATAATCGGGGCGAATTCAGACTCGACATCCACCCGAATCATGTGAATAGACGGTGCTGTTGCTTTGAGCCTGACTCCAAAGCGCGGTCCCTGGCGGATTAGTTCAGGTTCGTCCAAGGTCATTTCATGCAACGACGGGGCTGCTATACCGTAGCCCGTACTTCGGACCATGTGCAATGCTTCCGCTACCTGATCAAACTCGCGCTTGGCGTGTGCGAATTCCTGCATGATTTTCAGCAAGTGATCCTTGCCATTTATCTCTACACCGACAATTTCCATCAAGATGCGGTCATACAGTTCATCTGGCGCGTAGAGATCAATCTCTGCAATCCCTTGCCCCATGTGCATACCAGCAAGGGAGGCTTTCTCTACAAAGTCATAGTCATTGAAGAAGCCAACGACACGGTCCACATCGCGTAACCGGCGGATGTCCTGCACGGTCTCTCGTACAGCTTCCTCGTAGTTCTGACGCAGCCAGTGCCCGTTTTCCAGCACCATTACCCAGCTCGGCAGATTTACATTTACTTCATGAACGGGGAATTCAAACAGGACCTCTCTCATGAGGAGCAAGATTTCCTGCTCTGTCATATGATCAACCGACAAGGCAACGACTGGTACATCGTATTTTTCCTGGAGCTGCACACGCAGGTTTTGTGCTTCGTCGGAGCGCGGACGCGTCGAGTTTACAACGATCACGAACGGTTTTCCGACTTCCTTCAGCTCGTTTACAACCCGCTCCTCTGCATCGATGTATCCTACACGCGGGATTTCCGCGATGCTGCCATCCGTTGTCACAACGATCCCGATGGTTGAGTGTTCCTGGATAACCTTGCGTGTCCCGACTTCGGCCGCTTCCTCAAATGGTACAGGCTCTTCATACCAAGGTGTATTTACCATTCTTGGGCCATTGTCGTCTTCAAAGCCCTTTGCCCCTTGCACCGTATAGCCAACGCAGTCAACGAGGCGGACATTGATGCTGAGTCCTTCTGTCACATGTACGTTTACGGCCTGATTCGGAACAAATTTGGGTTCGGTTGTCATGATTGTTCGTCCTGAAGCGCTCTGCGGCAACTCGTCTGTCGCTCGTATCCGCTCCGCTTCAGAGTTGATATTCGGAATGACAACTTGCTCCATAAACCGCTTGATAAAGGTCGACTTTCCCGTACGAACAGGGCCTACCACTCCGAGGTAGATGTCTCCGCCCGTCCGTTCGGCAATGTCTTTAAAGATGTCGACTCGTTCCACCATCGATGACCTCCTTCTATTTGTCTATTTTTACACTATGACCGATTTTCCGAATTATCCCTGACCGCCAGTATTTTCGTAGGGAATCTCGTACTAGTTTTGTGGACAGTACAAATATATGTATTTTTGCGTTAACTAGAACAAAAAAAACGACCCTGCGCAGAGTCGTTTTTCGTGAAGTTAATTTAGTTTGAGAAGCTTCGGTTCACCATCGACCATTTCATAGGGAAACGATTTCGCGGGTACGAACATGGAATTGCGTGCCAGCACGTATCTCGGGTCTGTTTTTTCTGGCACGGTTACTTTTGTATCCCGAAGCAATTGCGCGATATCCGAAGCATAATCAATCCCGACTTGTCCTTCAGCGTTCATGACCAGTGGTAATAAGTAAGTCCCCATCGTGGACGGCACCTGCCACGCTTTTAACCCGAGCCGCTCATGATCGATGGAATAGTATCCATTCCCCAGGTCAGCGAGAACAGGCAGCTTTTCGAAATGTCCCTTGTAACGGTCTACCTCGCTCTGTACATCCGCTACTGTACTGACAGCAGTCAAATGAATGAGCTTCACTGTCGGCTTTGTATCTACGTCAATCAGGACGTACTTGTATACGCCGCCTTTTTCAAATGCGTTCCCAGGTACATCCGGCATGTATTTAGGTATCATCTTGCGGAAATCAATCTCGTATTTCTCAAAAATAGGAGTATCGAGGGATTTCGTTACGATTGGCAACACTGCTGTGTCTTTTTGGAATTGCTCAATCGCTTTTTGTGTTGCTTCTACAAAAAAGGTACTAGGAATTTGATTTTCTGCTCTGCGCTCATCCGGGTACAAGCATCCGGATAAAAGGGAAGACAGAATCGTCAAACTGATCACAAGCTTGAACGATTTTCGCCACGATTGCCACATCTTATGTATACACCTCTTACATTCCATCTTCATTTTCTTTGCGTTGTCGCTCGAGTGCAGCCGCTACGACTGATTTCAGCTTGCTTTCTGGAATCCTGACCGTACAATCCTTTTCCGTCGTTTTTGCCTGACAGGCCAAACGAATCCCATTGGCGAGATCCTTTTCAGGCAGCTTGCGCTTTTCCAGCACCGTTGGCGGGCACAGCAGGCCATTCTCAACGACTACGCGGCACATCAGACAAGATGCGTGCCCACCGCATCTCTGCGGGATTACGACACGAGCTGACGAAGCTACACCGACCAAGGTTTGCCCTGTGCGTGTCTTCACACTCTTCTTGCTCGGGAGAAAGGTTACTTTCCCCATATTGTCACTTCCTTTACTAGTACGGCCGATGAGCTACCTTGACTGCTCCTTCTGAAACAATCTTCGTCTGGCAGCCTAATCTGTAGCCTTCTGCGCGTTCAGCCTTGCGCAATCGCAGTTTTTCTTCTGGTGTCACTTCGTTTAAGTACGCTGCCCCTTCTACAACAAGTGTACGGCATTGTGCACATACACCTCTTTGGCATGCATGGCCCCACACGACGTTGTTCTTTTTCGCAAGAGCAACAATGGATTGATCCATCTCGATCGAGACTTCATGACTGCCTGCACGAGTAAGTAGTGTGATCGTTGACATCAATAATCCTCCCTAGACAAAAATCACAATCAAAATCATGACAAGCACGACGAGTAATAGTAAGAATGCGAAGGTCTTCACAAGGAACCGCAAAAACCCATTGGATATTTTTCTGGCAAAGATCATAACTAAATTGCAGACGAACATGAGTCCAATAGCGATTAAGGAAATGTTCATCTTTGTCATAGGATCAATATACATCGGGACTGCAGCATCCTTTGCATTTTTTGCTTTATTATACCATAAATCCCCCTCTTCGTCTGACGCTTGCGAACCTAATACTAGACATTCGCATAGACTATCGTGATGAATGCGCCCATTGGAGGGATGAAACGTTGAGTAATAAAGTAAATAATCGAAAATGGCGGAATCCATATGCACCTATACCCAGCAAAAAATTAAGCGACCAAGTCGAAAATGTCTCCCTTTCCATTTCACCGAAAAGAATCCTGCCCGCGGTTGATTTGCGTACCTCTGTTACGAAAATGCGCCATAACATCAAAGGAATCGGCAGCACGATTCGGCAGGTAGAGGACACGATGGATTCGTTGTACGGGGCGATGGAGATGATTGAGAACCTCGGAAAACGCACACCCGAGCCTGAGGTCGTTGCCGAAAAGCCTGCTGCTGCTGGTAAACGCAAAGCTGCTCCAGAGCCACAAAAGGTAGCTGAAACACCACCGCAGGAATCAGGTCTAGGTAGTCTTTTGGCCAATATAGATATCGGGCAATTACTCGGTCTCCTGCAATCCCCTTTGGTCCAAAACCTGATTACCCAGGTAAGCAGCAACTCCAAGGAACGAAAAAAAGAGGGATGAGATCCCTCTTTTTTTCTTGCAATCTGTAGGTCAGCCATGTCCCTGTAGAGCCATGATTGTTCCTAGTCTTACTGTATGACGGTTTTTGTTGCAGGTAACGGGCATAATCGCCCATTTCTCTTATTTGAGCAGCTTGGTCAAGGTGGACATGTCACCTAGATTGATTTCCTGATTGCGAAACATTTCAATGACCTTATCCTCTTTTTCAGGGGTTAATTGCTTGCCGCTAAGGGTAGCAAGTGTGCGAATGATTTGACGTAGCTTGGTCTCGTCTTCAAAATCACTGCGCTTGACCTGACCCGCTAGTGAACGAAGCTTTTCTTCATCGACATTTTCCGTTGCTTTCCCTTGCAAGCGCTCAAAAAGTCGTTTGGACATATTATTCATGTGAACTCTCCTCCTGCACATGGGCTTTCACCCTATCGTATGTGCAGAAGCCTAAATCGGTGATACTTCATTCATGACTTATTCCGCATCGGGATTGAGGTACGCCATTTCAAAGGTTTTTCCGCGCCCCATCAGTTCTTCCACGCCTTGACGAGCTTCTTTTCCTTCAAACAGCATGCCATACAGAACAGAAGTGATTGGCATTTCAACCTGCTCGCGTTGCGATAAGGAAAACGCTGCATTTGTCGTGCGAACACCTTCGACGACCATCCCCATCTGTGCCAGTACGTCATCGAGTTTTTTTCCTTGTCCGAGCATATAGCCTGCACGCCAGTTTCGGCTGTGTTTACTCGTACATGTGGCAATCAAATCGCCAACACCAGCCAGACCTGAAAACGTAAGCGGCTTAGCACCGAGCTTGATGCCCAGACGGCTAATTTCCGCCAATCCACGGGTCAACAGGGCTGCCTTGGCGTTGTCTCCATACCCTAAGCCATCAGACATCCCTGCTCCAAGTGCAATGATGTTCTTTAACGCTCCAGCGATCTCAGCGCCAATCAAATCCGGGTTAGTATACACACGAAAATTCGTATTCATCAGCAAATCTTGAGAGCGCAGCATGCTTTCTTCCGAATCAGACGCCATTACCACTGTCGTTGGTTGCCTTTTGACTACTTCCTCTGCATGGCTTGGTCCTGACAACACAGCCAATCTGGACGCAATCTCTTTCGGCACTTCTTCCGCAATGACTTCTGACATTCGCTTCAGACTTTCCAGTTCAAAGCCTTTTGTCGCATGAATCAAAAGGACATCCGGTTCTAAGTACGGAGCTACTTGCTGACAGATTTGGCGCATGGCATGGGAAGGAACAACGAGAAGAACGATTCGCTTGCCTATTACAGCCTCTTGAATGTTGGTCGTTGCCACTATGTTTGCTGAAAGCGTTTCTCCCGGCAGGTACTTTTCATTCACATGCTTGCTGTTTATTTCTTCTGCCAGCTTGGTATCCCGTACCCAAAGCGTAACCTGATGCCCGTTGTCCGCCAAAACTGTAGCAAGTGCCGTTCCCCAGCTTCCAGCACCAATCACCGTAACATTTTGAATCAATACGTCCCCCTCCACTTTTCTCATGTCCGTTCGTACATTATCCCAGCTTTCGGTTGGACTTATCTCCTAGTTTCCGTTCGTTTCCTGAAAGAAGATTGCGGATATTATTATAATGACGAATGTATGCAAAGATTGCGATCGCCAAGCTCGCCCAAATAAAGGAAACAGGTTTGTCCAACAAGTAAAGGCTAAATGGAATAACCGTTACGATAACCAATGATCCTAATGAAACAAAGCGAGTGATCGCAATGACTATGATAGCCAACACGGCAGCGATCAAAAATGCCAAGGGAGAAAACCCTAACACGACACCTAGTGTAGTCGCAATGCCTTTCCCTCCGCGGAATCCAAAAAAGATCGGCCAATTGTGACCGGCGATAACAAACAAGCCTGCCACTGCATACGCTGCCGGGTCCCCTGTCATCAGGTGAGTCAGTCCCATCGCAGCTATTCCTTTTAGTGCATCAAGAAGGAGAACGGCAATGCCGGGGCCTTTTCCTAACACCCTTAGGGTATTGGTTGCACCGGCATTTCCGCTGCCATGAGAACGTATGTCAATTCCTGCGACTTTTTTGGCGATAAGATAGCTAAAGCTAATTGAACCGATTAAATAGCTAAGCACCCAGGATAATAACACCATGGCGTTTTTCTCTCCCTACGTTTTTTTCCGTGTCCAGATTCTAACTGGTGTGCCTTCAAACACAAAAGCTTCACGGATCTTGTTCTCTATGTAACGTTCATAGGAGAAGTGCATTAGTTCTGGATCGTTCACAAACAGAATGAACGTCGGTGGTTTCACTGTTGCTTGTGTCGCATAGTTGATCTTCAAGCGTTTGCCGCGATCAGATGGTGGAGGCGTGCGGATCGTCGCATCTGTTACCAAATCATTAAGAACCGCGGTAGGAATGCGCATCGCATGTGCTTGAGCTACTTCATTGACCTTCGGTAGAATCGTATGGACACGTTGCTTCGATTTTGCTGACACATACATGATCGGAGCGTAATCCAGGTATTTAAATTCTTCGCGAATCAATTCTGTAAAGCGTTGCATCGTTTTGTCGTCTTTTTCAATCGCATCCCATTTGTTCACGATAATAATGACACCACGGCCAGCCTCATGTGCGTAACCCGCGATCTTCTTGTCCTGCTCAATAATGCCCTCTTCCCCGTTAATGACAACAAGCACGACATCGGAATCTTCAATGGAACGCATCGCACGCATCACACTGTATTTTTCCGTTGTTTCATACACTTTACCACGCTTGCGCATACCTGCCGTATCTACGAGAATGTAGCTTTGGTCATCACGCTCGAATGGCGTATCGATCGCATCACGGGTCGTGCCGGCAACATCACTGACAATGACTCGCTCTTCACCGAGAATCGCATTCGTCAAAGAAGACTTCCCGACGTTTGGACGGCCGATGATGGATACACGAATAACATCGTCTCTTTTTTCTTCGTCATCCTGTGCTGGGAAATGCTGAACCACTTCTTCCAGCATATCGCCCAAGCCAAGACCGTGGCTACCCGAGACAGGGAATGGCTCGCCCAAGCCCAAGGAATAAAAATCGTAAATATCCGCACGCATTTCCGGATTATCCGCTTTGTTCACCGCGAGTACGACAGGTTTTCCTGTCCGATTCAGCATCCGTGACAGTTCAACGTCCGCATCTGTCACCCCTGTACGGCTATCTGCAATCATAATGATGACATCTGCTTCGTCAATCGCAAGCTCTGCCTGGTAACGCATCTGTGTAAGAATCTCGTCGGTCTCGCCAAACTCAATTCCACCGGTATCAATCACATGGAAAGTATGAGTTAACCATTCACCTTTCCCGTACAGGCGGTCACGGGTTACTCCCGGCATATCCTCCACGATCGCGACTCGTTCGCCAATCAATCTGTTAAAAATCGTGGACTTCCCCACGTTGGGTCTCCCCACAATGGCTACCACTGGTAATCCCATAATCAACAACACTCTCTCTCATTTTACGTTTTGACTAGCTAATCATACCATACACTACTTATGCCGAACAATGATAAGGGTATCGTCACTCACTTCATGCACCATCGCGTCCAGTATCTTTTCGAGCGTAAAAGCTGTTTGCTGCATCTTCTCCGTAGTAGACTCGATAAAAATCGGGACACCACCCGCTATCCTGTCTTTGTTCGTCGTAATCACCGCCAAGATTAATCCTCTCATGACCTACAGCTCCTTTTTCACGATTCTAGTCTTCGTTGGCATACGGAAGACGCTTTCGAGAATCGGGACTGCACGAATGACTGACGTTGCTCGTTCCAGATCTTTTTCTTGCGGCAATAAAAATACACCCAGTCTCCCTGACTGTATATCACGTTTTACCAATGGTGTTAGCGATGGCTCTCCCGTATCTGTATATACCCCGAGCTGCGTCGCGACATCGTGCAATATCGCTTGTCGCTGTCCTGGATGGGCAATCGTGACCTTGGCATTGGCATCCCTCGGTGTCAGAATAAAACCCACACCTTGCTCACGTATGATCTCTTGGGCATCTGCCAACCCGACGTTCATGATGTAAATGTCGTTCACATACAAGTCTCTTCCTTCTACTCTCACTTCCCCCGGCTCAATCTCTGCAATCAGCGACAGTGTTTTTCCAGATCGCAGCTTGCGAGAAATCAACAAGGCGATGACACCTGCAATGACACCCCCCCACCAATGAAAAAGAATGGTAGCCGTCGTTGTCACCAACGAGGTAAACATGACCATGTAATTGCGTCCTTCAAACACCATTGCAATTCCTTCGATGTAGGGACCACCACGGGGTACCAGCTCCTTCTTATCGATCTCCGTGAGCGTAGTTCGTTCCATGTTCCTAACATCGCGGAATTGCTGCGCAGCCACCGTCAAAAATGTGACTGCCGTGTAATTCTCTTTGAGCAGAGCGGGAATCGCTAACGCTCCGAGTGCGGACGCGATCACCCCAAGTGAAACGTGAATAATTTTTCCGTGGGGGTACGTTGGATATTGACGATAATCTGTTCGCAAAAGATGAATCCGACACATAATGCCGAATACGAAGCCCATAACTAACGGAAAAACATATTCATATGCTAGCAATTCCTTCAACACTCTAGCGTCACCTGCCCGTATCGGAATGAGAAGACTCTGTTTCTGTTCTACCGAGGATACGACGAATCGCAGACCAGACTATGCTGACGAGAGCCCATAGTGATATACCACTCCACAGCAAATCTTGCGCATACTCCGATCCCCAATGACAGGAACCCGACAATTTCCAAAAATATAGCGAATGTATCGCATCTGCAAGTGGCAAGGCGAGCGTGAGCTGAAACAGTTGTCCCAGATTCGTTCTGCTCATCAAAAAAATCGTACAGACTCCAACAGCGGGTACGATGATCCGCTCATCCCAAAACAGCAAGATCGGATCGGTAAAAAACAGCCAGCGCAGCCAAAATAGCAAAAGGGCCGTTGCCAGCGCACTCAGCAAGTACAATCTACGTATTTTGGTCATGAGCTTGGTGTAAAGGACAATGCTTGCGATCAGTGGCAATATCGTTCCACTTAGACTAACTTGAATGGGGGCAAAATAGATTTCCCAGTTAACAAACGTACAAATTAAAAATGCGCTGATCACTGCGAGCACTCGTCTGCGTTCCATTTTCATGTTTCGCAGCTGCAAGTCAAAGCTTCCCATCCAGACAAGACAAAGCAAAGACCACTGGATGAGGATCGCAACGGTTCCCTCGTTCATGTTCATCTCCTCAAAATGATGGTTGTCTCCCCCAAAAGTATGCCTCAACCAAGGAAATTTCATGAATCGAATGCTCGTCCACTAACTAGCGTTGCGCCAGTCTCTCCAATTGCATGTGACGAAGCCTTGCTCTCTCCGCTGTTTTTCCCGTGATCATAACAGGAGTACAAACCGCATCTGCCAGACCTTTCAATCCTAGTGCCGTCATCGCCACGCGAATTTGATGATGCCATTTGTCGACGGTAGACAAGCATTCTTCCAGAGATTCGCGCTGAACCAGACGCAGCATTGCCCCAGCCATCCCGACAGCAGACGCACCTAAAGAAGCGGCTTTGACTACATCTAGTCCATGACGAACACCCCCTGTTGCTATGTACGACATTCCCGGATGACCGACAGTACTCGCTTCTAGCAAGCTCTCCACCGTCGTGAATCCCCAATCCTCGAACATGGCGTGAGGATGATCACTTCGCATATTTTCGACTTGAGCAAAATTTGTTCCGCCTCTTCCACCCACATCGATTGTTCTGATCCCGATTTCCATTAGCTTCTCGATTGATTCCTTTGCCATGCCAAAACCGACTTCTTTGACAAGAACCGGCACATCCAGGGTCTCGCTGATTGCTTGAATTCGCTCGAGATAGCCGCGAAAATCCCGATCTCCCTCAGGCATCAACAGTTCTTGCATGACATTCAGATGGATTTGCAGTCCGTTCGCTTCTATCATCTCCACTGCTGCTGTTGCCTGCTCCACTGTCGCCTCCGCCCCAACATTAGCAAACAGGATTCCCTGTGGATGTTCCTTTCTGACAATCCGATAGCTATCCGTAACATCCGGATCACGCAGAGCGGCCATTTGTGAGCCAACTGCCATAGCCAGATTGCGTTCCCTCGCAATGATCGCCAGTTTTTGATTAATCTGCGTTGTCCCACCAGCTCCACCCGTCATCGCATTAATCATAATCGGTGAGGAAAGTCGCAAGGATGCGATCTCGGTGTCCAGTGAGGATTCAGCAAACGCAGTATTCGGCAAGCTATTCGGAACAAAACTAACATCATCAAAGCTATTCGCAGCATCTTCCCCAGTGACAAGAGCATTTCGAATATGGTCCAGTTTTCTAATCGAGCGACGATCCATTGTACCCCTCCTAGACTTTCACTCCCAGAAAAAAGGGATACGCCAGAGCGTATCCCCATGAATCCTACTTTTTAGCTTACTTGAACTTGTCTTTCAGGTCACCGAACAACTCACCCAATGTCACGCCCATTGGTTGGTTGTTTTCTTGCGTGAATTGTTGCTGTTCACGCTTGCTCGCACGTTCTGCCTGCTCCACACGGTCTTCTTCTACTGCACGGATGCTGAGGCTAATGCGTTGTTCTTGTGGAACAACATCCAAAACTTTTACCTGTACTTCTTGGCCCTCTTTCAACACCTCACCCGGTGTATTCACCCGGCGATTTGCGATTTGGGAGATGTGTACGAGGCCTTCGATTCCAGGAGCAAGCTCAATAAATGCACCGAAGGATACCAAACGTTTAACCGTTCCGTTCAAAATAGAGCCCGCTTTGAAATCTTCTGCTACGTTCGCCCATGGACCTGCTTGCGTTTCCTTAATGCTAAGGCCAATGCGCTCGTTTTCACGGTCAATTTTGAGGACCTTCACTTGTACTTTGTCGCCTTCCTTCACGACATCGGACGGCTTATCTACACGGTTCCAAGCAAGTTCGGATACGTGAACCAATCCATCAACTCCACCGATATCCACGAATACGCCGAAATCAGTCATGCGCTGAACCGTTCCTTCCAATACTTGACCCACTTGGATTTTATCCATAATGGATTGCTTTTGCACTTTCACTTCATCTTCCAAAACCGCTTTGTGGGACAGGATAACTTTATTCTTTTCCTTATCCATTTCTACTACTTTTAAAGCCAATGTTTTGCCTTTGTAATCAGAGAAATCTTCAACAAAATGACGCTCTACCATAGAAGCCGGAATGAAGCCGCGAACGCCTACATCAACAACCAGGCCGCCCTTCACTACTTCTTTTACAGTCGCTTCGATGATTTCACCCGCTTGCATTTTCTGCTCAAGATCAGACCAAGAGGATTCCATCGCTACGGCTTTCTTGGAAACAACGAGCTCTTCTTTCTCGTCGTTTAGCTTGATGACTTTCACTTCGAAAGTATCACCAACCGCTACTACATCAGATACCTTTTCAACATGCAGTGGAGACAGTTCGCTGATAGGAATCAGACCATCGTACTTGTAACCTAGATCTACAAGCGCTTGTTTGTCCTCAACTTTTGTTACGGTTGCTTTTACAACATCTCCTACGGAAATGGTTGTTGCATCCGTCAAGCTTACGTTCGTTTCTTCCATCATTCAAAAGACCTCCTTAATACCATCCAGTCCCAAACGTCTATGTACAGGTTGTGAACAACCTCTCTACATGAAGCGGGAGCATGTATATTTTTAACTGTCGCCTGATGGCTGGCAGTTAGTACTGATGAAGCCAGTAAGTTCCAGCAGATTTAGTATTCGTCCCTTTAGCAATTCTATACCGTTTGCTAAGAGAGATGCTGGTTCCGTAATTGCTTGATGTTCTCCATAATCAGATCGCTCGCTTCCTTCAACGTATCAGCGCTTGCTTTGGCCTCGCGCAGTTGAGTCAGATCGATCGGTTTACCGTAAACGATCTTAATGGAACGAAACGGTCGATATGGCCCGATAATGGCTACCGGAATGACCGCAGCTTCTGACTTGAGAGCGAACATCGCTACACCCGGCATCGCTTCTCCTGGTTCCCCTGTTTTGCTGCGGGTTCCCTCAGGAAAGATTCCAAAGATTTTTCCATCTTCCAGCAGTTTGAGAGTCGTGCGAATCGCCGCACGATCTCCTGCACCCCGTTTGACCGGAAATGCACCGAATTTGGTAATGAGAAAGGATAAGACCGGAATTTTGAAAAGCTCTTCTTTGGCCATGAAATGAACCTGACGCTCAATACCACTCCCGAGAAGAGGTGGGTCCCACAAAGAAATGTGGTTGGCACAAAGGATCACTGGGCCTTCCTTAGGTATATGTTCACGCCCGATCACTTGCCAACGAAAGACAAGCGAAAAAATGATGCGAAAAAAACCTCTGAATAAACGATAGTAACTCAATGGGTTGACTCTCCCGTTCGCTCGCAGATTTGCAAGATGCGATCGACCACCTGATCAATGGTCATTCCTGTTGTGTCTACCAAAACGGCATCTTCCGCCTGGCGCAACGGTGCGACTTCTCTCTGCATGTCCCGTCGATCTCGCTCTTCAATTTCTTTTTCCAGCTCTGCCAAGTCTGTCTGGGTACCTTTTGCGAGAAGTTCCTTCCAGCGGCGTTCTGCACGCTCTTGGATGGAGGCAGTCAGAAAAATCTTCACATCTGCATCAGGCAAAACATGAGTACCGATATCTCTGCCGTCCATGACGACATTACCTTGAGTAGCCAATCGCCGCTGTAGCACAAGCATTTGTTCACGTACGGAACCGTAGCTCGCTACAATGGAGGCGTACTGGCTCACTTCTGTGGAACGTATCCAGCTCGTGACATCGATTTCATTCCAGTATACATGTTGCTGTCCGTTTTCCCGAACCAGTTGAATCTTGTTTTTTTGCAAAAGTTCGGAAACTGCAGACTCATCGTTGATAGGGAGCTGATGATGGTGGACT
Source organism: Brevibacillus sp. Leaf182 (assembly GCF_001423865.2). Lineage (NCBI taxonomy): Bacteria > Bacillati > Bacillota > Bacilli > Caryophanales > Paenibacillaceae > Brevibacillus > Brevibacillus sp. Leaf182. Next base: position 272,296 of record NZ_LMPN02000033.1, read on the forward strand.
GCCCAAGCGAGGGCACGATACATGGCACCTGTGTCAATGTACACGTATTCCAGTTGTCCCGCTACTTTTTGGGCGACAGTGCTTTTGCCTGCTCCCGCTGGTCCATCAATGGCAATGTTCATTACTTCTCACCTGCTATGTACGTTAGTTCGGATGGGAATAAAACAAGAAAAGCTTCTGTCGAAGCCCTTTCCCATTCTTTGTGTGATGAAAAACGATATAGCGTTTTTCGCATTTGGCTGTGACCACTAGCGGTCTACAAAAAACGATTCAAGACCGTTTTCTATGTTATCTATAATAGTACCATAGTATGGAAGCATGCGCAAACCTTTAGGGCTCACTTGACACGCCTTCCAAGCGCTCTGTTTCAATTAATACTAGTCTTGCGGGTACGTACTGAATGAGAACTTCGCCTATAGTCAGTACAATCGCACATACGACAATTCCAATCATGATGCCTTTTTCTACCCGTTTGGAAAAGCTGCAAAAACGATCATTGTACTGGCTGGTCAATAGGGTCACTTCCTCAGATGAAGCGTCAATCCACAACGCCTTTTTTGCGAAGCTCTAGCTGTCTCTCGTAACACGCTCTAACCACTTTTGCCCGATCTTGCTCACTGATTTGGGTGAACTTACCCGAAATCCATTGGTGCAAACCTTTTTCTTCCGCCGGTTTTTGTCTGACGATTTCCATCTCTACAAAAGCATGTTGAACCTGTCCATTTTTGCTTGGAAGGGAAATCCAGACGTGCAAGTTGTCTTTTTCCTTCAAATGATAGCTTTCCTCACAGCTAAAAGACAGCCCTCCACCGCTGATATCCAGCGTTCGTGCTAGAAAATGATAGCGTCGAATCGGATCGTCCAGTTTGACTGCGATGTCTACCGTAGTGTCAATTCTTAAGTAGTTTCGTCGCTGTGTGCGCACAATCTCCTCTTTCGCCGGCAGTTGCAAAAGCAGAACAGGAATGTGATTGTTTTGCCTGCCGACAATCGCAGAGCGGAATTCATAGCGTGAGCCATCCTCGCCAACATACCAAACCAAGCATTCTGTCCCTGGTTGAAATACCCCAGTGCGTCCAGTGTTTTCGCTGGTTGGCAACTCGATGGAAGCTACATCGTCCTTCAAATCAGCCACACGGCTTTTGAAAGTTTGCAGCTCCGTTTCTTCTGAGGAACTCGTGAAGTTTAGTCTTATTGTTTGTCCTATTCGTGGAAGCATCATAATGTAACTGTTCCTCCCCTTCCCTATCACCCTTTCCATTATATACCCTTTTGTTTCGAATCAGCAAATAGGGAAAGCCGCTAAAAAACTAGCTTTCCCCATGATTTTTTAAACTTTATTGTCCTTCGTTCTGTCCTGATCCTGTTTCCATTTTCACAACCTCTTCTTCTTCTCCATTCATGGCGTTGATGTAGACCATGTACGAATTTCCTTCAAAGCTGCCCGTCATTTCCCACGTCAGTACTTCTTTTCCATCGTTTTTCCCTTCGATGAGGGCAAGGCGCTGATCCGTCACTTTTACACTCGGATTGACTTTTTTCCTTGCTTCTTCTTTTGAGAGACGGGGCTCGGAGATCATTCTCTTTTTGTGATTAAACAGATACTCCGTCGAGTTAAAAGCAGTAACATCACCGTTGTCCAACGCAATCTCTACAACCACCCCGTCCGGATAAATTCTGACGCCATCCTGAACAGGCACAAACGTAAAGAGTGCGTTGCGGTCGTAGCTGTCAATCTCGGAGACCTGCATATTGTCAAAGCCATGGTCGCGCAAGAACACTCGACCTTTTTCTTCTGCCTGCTTCATGTCCAGCTTTTCCTCGCCAATTGCACGTTCGTTCATCATCCAAACCACTTTACCGCCGCGTTTGGTGACATCGAGGTTAATGCCTGTCTTGTGTCCATTTGGCGTGACATGTACGCTATACGCCGAGTATTCCTGCCCCTTACCGTTCTCGTTTACTTGTACTTTCGCATCTCCTGGCTTCAACCCGAGAAACGCAAGTGCATTCTTCTCTGCTTCCTCTTTGGTGGCTGGATTGCCATCGATCCCTTTGATTCGCTGCTGCTTTTTCTTATCGAGACTCTGTATCCCGACGCCCCAGTCTAAATCAGGGTATTCCTGCACTTTTTTCTCAATGGTTTGGAAGCCATCGATGATCGAATTGTCCTCTTTGTTTTTATTGGTGGCCAATGCCGTCTCGACATCCATCCACCTCAATTGTTTGTCCATCGCGAGGGTTTGTACCTTGCGCAGATCATCCTGGATATCCTTTGCTTGGGTGTGCAGACTCTTCAATGTCTTGTATTCACTCTGACTCAATGGCTGCTTGTCCAGGTCACGCACAGCGACACGATAGGAAAAATCTGCGACCCTCGACAGCATTTCTTCGGTTTTGTTAAACGCCATCAAAGTCAGCGGAAGTTGTCCGACATCCGCTTGTGCCGCATAGGAAAGCCGCCAAACATTCGTCAGAATTGGTGTCATTTGTCTGCGCGAGTTGACCACCAGCGATTTGCCAAGCTCATCGTGCAGCTTATCCACGTGATAGGTGAGATCGTGAAAAGCCCGTTGATATGAGTTTTCTGCTTTGATTAGGACCGAGTTCTTTTCATTGTGCTCCTGATATCCCCACACGCCAGCGCCTATTAAAGCGACCAAGGCAACGGGAAATAACACGCGTGCTGTTGCTCCATATACCATCCCTTGCCACTCCTCCTTTGGTTACGCATCCATCATCTGCAAAAGATGTGTTTCCCGATCTTTTTAACCTGCGGTCTGGTCCAAATCCAACCGGATGTTGCTGTATCTGGATTAAAATAGTACGTGCACCCTCCTGTCGGATCCCAGCCGTTTAGTGCATTCTTCACTGCTTTCGTCGCGCTTTCATTCGGTGTAAGCCATATTTGACCATCAGCAACTGCTGTAAAAGCGCGTGGTTCAAATATCACAGCCGAGGGCGTATCAGGAAACGTAGGGCTCTTGACGCGGTTCAAAATAACGGCTGCGACAGCTACTTGCCCTTCAAACGGCTCTCCTCTCGCCTCCCCGTAAACAGCATTCGCCATGATTTTCAAATCATTGTCAGAAACCCGTGAAGGATGAAAGCTGGCTTTGGTTTTGGCCGTATTTTTCTTTGCAGCAAGTGCAGCTATCTGCTCTTTTTGCACGGCCGCTACATTCTTTTCTTTCCAGACAACCTTGTATCCACTCAAACCCACTGCTACCAACATCACCAACACACCTGCGATCCAGATTGTACGCACGGCTGAATCCTCCTTGGCATGTATTGAAATCTTTGCATAGTGTTGGTGGAGGAAGAATGGATTATGCATGTAAATCTGGATATAGAAAAAGACCGATGCTATTTGCATCGGCCCACCTAGATTTGTTACGCTTTTTTAGTTGGGAAAGGAAAAGATCAGGACTCGTCAATCCGAAAATGCTTATCGTTGTCACACAGGCATTGCTTGAACCCTGTTTCTATTTGCCCCCCAGGTTCTCGATGACCACGAAGTGTAAACTTTTCTCCACATACATTGCATTGAATTGTGACTTTTGCTCGTTCGGTTTTTAGCACGTACGTCTCCTCCTTACCGTCTATTGTGGACGTGAAGAGAGATTTTTAGAACCGAAATCGTGTGCTCTTTGTACCTTTTTTAAGCCCTGCCACCACAAGACGAGCATGAATGGCACAATCACTACCAACCAGTTTTGCACTGCCAAAAAAATCACGTTGTACAAGGCATGCAAGGCAATCGGCAAGGTAATCGACATCCATAAAAAAAGCCGCTCATGTTTGGCGTCCTTGGAAAACTTGGCCCGTCCGAGATAATAGCCCATCCACACTGCAAACAACGCATGGCTGGATACCGGCAGAAAAGCTCGCCAGATGGCGATATTCGTTCCGTTGATAATAAGGTAGAACAAATTCTCCAACGTAGCAAAACCAAGTGACACCGCAACCGCATAAACAATACCATCGTATGGTTCATCAAATTCCAAATGTTTATAAACCGTAAAATAGATGACCATCCATTTAAAAAATTCTTCCACGACAGCGGATTGGAAAACTTCCGCGACAATGCCATCCCGCCAGTTCCATTCATTCTGCATGATGTACTGGAGCACCATAATCGGTACGACCAGCAGCATACCAAAGATAAACGACCGGATCACCATCGAAATCGGTTCCGGTTCGAGACTGTCACGCAGGTAAAAGTAACTTAAGATGGCGATACCGGGGGCAACTGCCGCGCCGATCAAAGCAATCATCTTTTATTACTCCTTTACACAAGACTATTGTTCATCGTACCATGAATACTGGTTGATGAAAACCCGCTACAGGAGAGAGATCATGTCAAAAAAAATTTTGGTAGTGAATACAGGCGGCACGATTGCCATGTCTGTCGATGACTCAGAAGGCGTAAAGCCATTGGATGATCAAGCAGTCAACAAAATTCTTCCTTTTTTAGAAAAATACGCGGAAGTCACCATGAAAAATGTACTCAACCTGCCTAGCCCTCACATGACACCTGCGATCATGAATCAACTGCGACTCGATATTGAGGAAGCCTTTCAACATGATCACTACGATGGCATTGTCATTACGCATGGGACTGATACGTTGGAAGAGACCGCATACTTTCTCGACTTGACTTTATCGGTTCACGTCCCAATTGTCGTTACCGGAGCCATGCGCAGCAGCAATGAGCTCGGGGCTGATGGTCCGGTCAATCTTATTTCTTCCGTTCGTGCAGCCGCTGACCCCGCAAGCCTGAACAAAGGCGTTATCGTTGTTTTTAATGACGAAATTCACGCAGCACGTCACGTAACCAAGACACATACAAGCAATGTCGCTACCTTCCAATCCCCACAATACGGTCCGATTGGAACCATTGCCAAAAAAAGTGTGCAGTATCACCATTCTCCATTGGATCGTGAGCACTATGCGATTTCCAATGCTGATGCGAATGTACCTTTGATCAAGGCCGTTGCAGGTATGGACCCTTCCTGGCTTCAATTTTTGCTGGAGCAATCGATTGACGGACTGGTTGTAGAGGCGTTTGGTTTAGGAAATCTTCCTCCCGCTATCATCCCTACCCTGCAGCAACTACTCGACAAAGGCGTACCCATCGTTCTTGTCTCCCGCTGCTACAACGGCCAGGTGCAGGATATCTATGATTACGAGGGTGGAGGCCGCAAACTAAAAGAAATGGGCATCATCTTCTCCAATGGCTTAAATGGGCAAAAAGCTCGTCTCAAGTTAATTGTAACACTGCAAAAAACTCGGACTTTCAAGGAGTTACAGCAGTTGTTCGACCATTAAAAAATGACGAAAACCTCCTGACCATCAGGAGGTTTTTTCGTACGATGCTGTTGTGGTGGGGAGGAAACAGGAGAAAACGCTCAGATTCTAGGGCCCCCTGTGGGTTTGCCTGCACGACTCCATGCAAAAAGCGAAACCGCGGCCAAAGTTGCCCCTTCAGGATGTTTTTCAGAGGTGGCCGCTTAAGAGCGTGTTTCGCTTTTTGCATTGCGTCTCGGTCGGTGTCCCTAAGATCTTCGCTTATTTCTCCTGTTTCCTCTTCGAGCTGTCAGTGTTACCCCTATCATTAAAGCTTTAAAAGATTGAAGAAATGTCACCTGTTACGCTAGAGAAGAATATTTCCAGGCGTAGCGACTTGTGGAGTCCTACCGAGCGGAGAAGGGATTCGTGGGCAAAAGAAACGCAACGTGCCCAGTCTACGAAGCGGCTACCACTTTTGCGTTTCCCCACGAATCCCTTCGGAGCGGGCAGTCTCAGCCCCCAGCAGGACGAAGCCTGGAGCCTAGCCTGGAAATATTCTTCTCTCCACTTCAGCCACATTACAAGCCAATAAAAAAGGCCCCGCCAAAACGGCGAAGCCATGTTTTCTCAATATATGGAGGGTTGTTTGAAAAATTATACCCAACCGCGGAAGCGAGAAGCCTCAGCCATTTTGCGGGCACCAACCATGTAAGCAGACAGACGCATGTCAATGCGACGAGTTTGAGACATGGAGTATACATTTTCAAACGAACGAACCATTACTTTTTCCAGCTTCTCTTCTACTTCTTCTTCAGACCAGTAGTAGCCTTGGTTGTTTTGTACCCACTCGAAGTAGGAAACAGTCACACCACCAGCACTAGCAAGTACGTCTGGAACCAGAAGAATTCCCCGCTCAGTCAAAATCTTGGTCGCTTCCAGTGTAGTTGGGCCGTTTGCCGCTTCTACTACGATTGACGCCTTGATGTTGTGAGCATTTGCAGCTGTGATTTGGTTTTCGATTGCTGCCGGAACCAAAATGTCGCATTCCAGTTCAAGAAGCTCTTTGTTGGAAATCGTGTTGTTGAACAGTTTTGTAACTGTACCAAAGGAATCACGACGATCCAACAAGTAGTCGATATCCAAACCGTTTGGATCATGCAGCGCACCGTATGCATCAGAGATACCTACAACTTTAGCACCTGCATCATGCATGAATTTTGCCAAGTAGCTACCAGCGTTACCAAAGCCTTGTACGACTACGCGAGCACCTTTTACGTCGATGTTGCGACGCTTCGCTGCTTCACGGATGCAAATGGTTACACCTTTTGCAGTAGCTGTTTCGCGGCCATGAGAACCACCCAGCGCAATTGGTTTACCCGTAATGAAACCAGGCGAGTCAAATTCACGGATACGGCTATATTCGTCCATCATCCATGCCATGATCTGTGAGTTCGTAAAGACGTCCGGAGCTGGAATATCTTTAGTAGGGCCCACAAGCTGGCTGATTGCGCGAACGTAACCGCGGCTCAGTCTTTCCAATTCGCGGAAGGACATTTCACGCGGGTCGCAAATGATACCGCCTTTACCACCGCCATATGGCAGATCGACGATACCTGCTTTGAGGCTCATCCAGATAGAAAGTGCTTTAACTTCATCCTCAGTAACTTCCGGGTGGAAACGAATGCCCCCCTTGGTCGGACCTACTGCATCGTTGTGCTGTGCACGATAGCCCGTAAATACCTTTACTTCGCCATTATCCATGCGAACCGGAATACGTACAGTCAAAACGCGTAGCGGTTCCTTCAAGAGTTCAAACATCGATTCTTGGTAACCTAGTTTCTCCAGTGCTTCCTTGATCACCGTTTGAGTTGAATGGAGCAAGTTCAATGATTCTTGCTTTTCTTTCCCTTCGGTGCTTTCGGTTACCACGTCTTGATTACCCATTACTTACCACCTCAAAAATGTTTTCGGTCAATGCCGCCTTTAGTATACACGCTTGTATCATTTATGAGAAGCTTAAAAATGTTTTTTTTCCATTTCGAAAACGTTTTCGTGCCTTGTTTTGCATAATCATTCAATTATTTACCAATCATTTCTGAAACCGCTTTTTCGGCTTCATTTTTTACAAACAGCTCCAAATGCACGTCCCATCATGCTTGTATTGTCCCCAAACTTGTTTCTTTCATTACGGAATTAGTGGATTTATGCCATAATGGATAAAGTAAAGGTGGAAGTTTATTCATGGAGGTGTTTTTATGAAAAAAAAGTCTATTTTGTTTGTTTTTGCTCATCCCGATGACGAAACGTTTGCTTGTGGGATTTCCATTTCCAAATATAGTAAAACAAAAAAGGCCAGCACTCATTTATTGTGTGCAACAAAAGGGCAAGCAGGGAAAGCTGGTGAACCACCTTTATGCACACTGGAAGAACTCCCTCGTTTTCGCGAGCAAGAGCTTCGCGACGCTTGCGCCATACTCGGTTTCGATCAGGTAGAAGTCTGGGAGTACCAGGATAAGTACCTAAACACAGTGCCCGTAGATGAGCTTGTTACTCGAATCCACCAAGCCATTCAGCAGACTCAACCAGAGATCGTCGTCACGTTTGCACCACATGGCATCTCCGGACATCCTGACCATTTGGCGATTAGTCATGCTACCACTCAGGCTGTCCTTTCTTTAGGCCCAGATACGAGCGTGCGAAAGTTTTACTATGCGACTCGTTCATCCGAGGAAGGATTTGGTACGATAAAGCCTCCGTTTACCGATCCACTCGAGAGCATTACGACCATCATTCACGGTCCTGAATACATGCCACAAGTAGCAGATGCCTTGCGGGCGCACAGAACACAGCACCTTTCAGTAGAGCGTGTTTTCCCAGGTGTAACAAAAGGCGAGCACCATTCTGTTCCGCCAAACAATCATTACATCTTGGCTTGGCACAGCCTTCCGAACTATACCATTCACGGTAAAGAGGCTGATTTTTTTGATGGCCTAGCATAATCTGTACAGACAGCAACAGCACCTAGTTGGTTGACTAGGTGCTGTTTTATATTCCCAGACATTTCTTTTTCGATTACGTGAAATGCCTGCATATTTCTTTTACAGCATCGTCGGCAACGATCACTTTCCCATATTCTTCCAACACATAAATCGTTATCGGCGTCGCTTCTCCGTACTCAGAGAGGATCGCAATTAACTTGTGATAACGCTCCTGATCCAAGTCGACTTCCTCTAGCACCAGATGATATTTCCCCTGGTAGAAGTAGGCAGCTCCGCCATTGGTCAAAAGGGCGTTAATGCGATGGGCGGCTTCAACCATATGCTCAAAGTCCCGGAAGGCATACATGATCAAGTCGCTTTCTTCCAATGTGACCTCTAGCTCGTATACATCCTCGTCTTCGAATTCTTCCTCTTTGCCGTCCTTTGAGCCCGTCTTGCCACGCGTTACGATTACGACCATTCCCTGAGCTGGCAAGGCGAACACTTCAACTGCAACAGGCCCTGATACCTCAAACCCTAATTCGTGATAAGCCTGTTCCATCATGTCGTTGAACAGTTCATGAACTTTAGGAATGTCACGCCACATGTCTTCTTTTTCTATCCCGCGCTCTGAGAGGTCGTCAAAAGTTAAAAAGATTCGTATTTTATCTTGACCAAGGCGTTCAACACGCATGACTGTCCCTCCTCGCCATCCAGTCGTACTACAAAATATGATGGTAAGCCTGTAAGAGTTCTCCACATTCTCCGGCGAATACCTGTTGGCATTCATCCATTTTTTGATGGACTGGAAAATACGGGGTAGTCCTATCATATCACATTTAGTTACTGGAACAAAGCTACCATGACACCTACGCAACATTCGCCTATCAATGTCGAATCCACTCACGAAAAAAGAAACTTTGTTGTTGCCTGTCATTTTCTGCGCTTTCCCAGGAAAAGTTCCCCTTCATGCTTCTTCTTATGTATTTATATTTGGCTCTGCTAGTTCGGGTTCCTTCTCATTCATAAAGGTTTGTACATGAAAAAACGCCCAGAATCAGGCGTTTTTCTAGGTCTCATATTCACGCAGCCGCTTTTGAATCCAAATGGCCGCCTGTGTTCCATCCCCCATGGCAATCGACACTTGTTGAGAATGCTCATTAATATCGCCAACAGCCCATATGTTGGGATGATCGGTTTCTTTTGTTCGTGGATTCGAATGGATGTGGCCCTTTTCATGAATTTGCACGGAAAAACCACGCAAAAGCTCTGTCAAAGCGTGAGCACCCGGAAAGGCAAGAAATGCTCGTTCTGCATACAAGCGTTCACCTGATGAGAGCTCGATTTCTTGCAATTGTCCACCTGTATGGTGAAGGGTACATACTTTTTCCTCTCGATATATAATCCCTCGCTGGCTCAGTCCAGAGACAACCTGCATATCCACCTTCACTTGTGCATGGTTAATGACTGTTAAGCTGTTTGTATAATAAATAAGTTCGTCTGCCATCGAAACAGCGTGCGGCCCTGCTCCAATGATTGCCGTGTCTTTCCCGACTGTTTCATAGCCGTCACAGTCAGGACACAAGAAAATCGATATCCCTACACAATCGGAGAAGCCAGGGATTGTTGGAAACGGGTCGCGAATGCCGGTTGCCAATACCAGCGTTCGCGAAGTAAGCGTATGAATGCTACTTTTCGTACCTATCATAAATAAGCCGCTTGGGTCAGTAGCAAGCTTTGTTACCTCATCTGTTATCAAGATTGCGCCGTATTTTTGTGCTTGTTCCCTACCCGCTTGACGCAAAAAATCGCCACTAACCCCCTCCGAAAATCCGAGAATGTTTCGGTAGGCTTTGGCGACTGTTGACCGACCACCCGGCATGTCAATGACTGCTACGCGTCGAAGGCATCTAGCTAATTGGATTGCAGTTTGAAGCCCTGCAATCCCGCCGCCGACAATGACCGTATCATACTCCACTTACATCCACCTGCTTATCTTTTTCCCGATAGCATTGCCAGTGGAGCACGATCTCATTACTGAACGAGGGGAACCAACACAATTTTCCCTTCAACGAGCCCTGCTTCTGAATGAAGTCCGTTATATCTTGCAATTCTTCCTACGTTCGAATTATTTCCAAAGTACTTTCGTGACAGCATAAACAACGTTTCACCCTTCTTCACCACATGCTTGACGACCTTCGATTTTGGTGTAGGCGGTGTTGAAGCTTGTTTGTCTGGTGTAGCTACTTTGCTAGTAGAAGTTTGGGCTGGGACTGTGCTCACAGCAGGTGTCTGTACGCTTGTGGACGCCTTTACTACAGGCTCAACTGGTTTTGATTCGGTCGTTTTCGCCTTGGCAGGTGGGTTGGTCACGCTTGCATTCGGATCAGGGGTAGCAGCAAGAACGACGGATACAGGCTCCTTTTCTCCTGCCTTGCTTCCTGGCGCAATCGTACCCACTTTACTAACTTCTTTCACTTCAACACTACCAGAAGTGGCTGACTCGTGTAGGACATTGGCCCTATACAACTCGAGACCAATCAACCCGAAAAATACGAATCCAAACAAGTACAATCCCGGTTGAATCCACTTTTTAAACGAGAACGACGCTTTAGGGCGAGTATGTCGGGAGCGTCGGGGTGGTAATGGATTTTGCTCGAGATTCACTCTTCCTCCCCCTTTTTCTTGATCGTTTTTTGTAAATAAAATGCTAACATGACGTCAATAAGGATATGAGCCACAATCGAGGGCCAAAGGGACTGATAGTGGGAAAACAAGAGTCCCAAGATCCAGCTTGTACCAAATACACTTATGACCATAAGCGGCTTTTTCAAATAACGTATGTGGATCAGTGTAAAAATAAGACTGCTCCAAAAATTCCCGGTAAGCGATTGAATGACTCCACGGAATAGCCACTCCTCTGCCACCCCTACTATCATACAGACGAGAATCGTAGTGGATGGTAACATGGCCCCAAAAACTTTCTCATTGATACTGCCATCATCTTGCCATCTCTTAGGCAAGTACCGATCCATTGCAATACTCGCGATAATAATACCTGCGGCTACAAACACGGCCCACAGCACGGCATTCCAGCCTGGCCATGTAAACAAGAACAGAGTAGCATCCCAGCCCAGCAGCCATAAGCTACCAGCAGCAGCCACTGCCATCACGATTCCTTGTGTCAACCATAGATTCAGCCGAAGAGTGGCTTCATCCACCTCTAGCCGATCTTCCCTCACTTGATGTTTCTCTCCTTTATTTGTTCGGCAAAAGAGTGTCTAACGCCTGCCGCAAATTCCATTTGATTTGTTCATTCTTAACGATTGCATTATCATTCGTTTGGAAATATGCATCCTTAGTTAGACCACATTTCTTACAGCAGTACAGATCATATTGATGATCATTTTCTTTGAAATACGTATTGATGCTCACACGCAAACAGTTTTCTCCTCTTACGTAAGACACCATTTCTGCCAGCTTTTTTTGCTTAAAGCTTTTTCTTTTTTCCGTTTCCTGCCAAATGATTTGTGCCTTCGGATACGATGATTCTCCCGCAGCGGCAGCTTCGTATGAGGACAGCACTCTTTCCGCATAAAAGGCAAGAAGTGCTCCCATTTCTTCGGATATGTCCATCATCGCCAAGGCCTCGTTCGTCAAGGGTACTCCGGTTTTGCATAACTGCTCATATTTTTGAACTTGCGCTTGTGTCGGGTACTCCTTCTCCAGCATGTGCTGATGAATCTGCCAATCGTCCCACGAAAATAAAAGCAGCGCATACCCAGGCTTTCCGTCACGGCCGATCCGCCCGATTTCTTGTGCGTATGCCTCCAAACTAGCTGGCATTTGATAATGGATGACGTAACGAATATCTGGCTTGTCGATTCCCATGCCAAACGCATTCGTTGCAATAATAACATCCAGCTCTCCCGCGAGAAATTGGGATTGGATCAGCATTCTCTCCATGCTGTTCATGCCCCCGTGGTAGCCGTGCACACGCTTTTTCCCATCGAGTTGATAAGAAGCTGCCAATACATCTACCGCTTGTCGCGTGCTGCAGTAAACGATCCCAGGCCCCTGCAAACGATCCATCTGATCAAATACATACGAACGCCTGTCACTTTCCTCCGCAACTTCAACCAAATCATAGGCGATATTCGCCCGATTAAGAGACTGCAACACGATGTCTTCTTTTTCAATAGAAAATAAGCTGCAAATTTCTTCACGAACAGTCGCCGTAGCGGTTGCCGTCACAGCCAGAACAGGAGGTGCTCCCAATTGTTTCACGACTTTTGGCAATCGCAAGTAATCTGTGCGAAAGTCATGTCCCCATTGCGAGATGCAATGCGCTTCATCAATAGCGATCAGAGACACCCTCGCCCGCTTTAACACTTGTTGGACATAGGGCTGTTGAAGCTTTTCCGGAGAAACATATAACAGCTTGTACGCACCTTCTGAGAGACCTTTTAAGATTTCGCGGGATTCAGTCGGGTCCTGCATGCTGTTCAAATAGGTAGCTGGAATTTTTTTTCGCGCTCGAAGCTGCTGCACCTGATCGACCATCAAAGAGATCAACGGGGAAACCACGACGGTCAGACCTGGCAAAAGCATTGCTGGCAACTGATACGTCACTGATTTCCCGCCACCTGTTGCTAATAACCCGAGAACACTTCTTCCATGCAATAGACGTTCTATAATGGACTCCTGACCGGGGCGGAATGAGTCGTATCCAAAATGCAGCTTTAATCTGTCGTACATGAGCTGTTTATTCATTTTGTCCCCCTTGTCGCTCGTGCCAGTGCCAATCGGATTTGCAAATACGTTACGGACGCTTCCAATTGATCCTTGATGAGCCGGAGTCTGCTTGTATCGAGGCGTTCACTCGTTTCCACGATCTCTTTAGCTAGCTCATTCGGCAAATATGTTGTCATGTCCCATTCCGGACAGCGCAAGGCAATCTCTACCAAATGATCTTCTATCGTGCTTTCTTTCATTTGTCGTTTCTTCGCTATTTCTTTTTTGTCACAGCCAGTTTGAAGCAGTGTGTACGTTCGAGCAGCACTTTCGGTTAGACGTGGATCAAGCTTGTGTGATTCTGTAACAAGTTTTGATAAAAAAGGATAATGATTGCTCTCTGCAAGCAGCGTTTGAATCGACGCGGCAAGCCCGTATCGAAATTGCAGCGTGAGATAGCTACGACTCGTTTGGCGAATCTCTGCTACTTGTCCCATGGTCTTGCCGACTTGGCCTGCTCCAGACAGTTGACAAAACAAAAGCTCCTGCACACTTTCATCCAAAGGCTCCCACAGTCGATACAGCTCGTCAGACAATTGCTGTTTCCAGGCATTTCGCATAGCCGCATCAGCCAATTGGTTTTTTACCCAACGCTGTGTCGTCTTGTCCGAAACGACCGGAATAAAACCAAGATCACCATGCTTCATTTGCGAGATCGTTTGCACCATAAGATGAAGCCTGCTCCAAAATGGCTCGATTCTCTCCGCCAAGTCAGACTGGGTAAAAGGTGCGAACCATCTGTCAAAGCGATATTTTTTGTACGTATGTTTGGCATGCTCCAATCCTGTATCAGAAAAGGTAAACGTCGGCTTCGAGTTCGTTCCACCTGCATCAACAGGTAAAATCCAGCCCGCCTGAAATAAAGTTGAAACTATTTTCTCCCAATCCTCTCTTGGAAAACGAGAAAACATCCGATAATACGGATAAAGGGTATACAAATGTACATCTTGCAGTGTCTGATTGGCTTTTCTGCCACGCAGTATGTAGTAGGCTGATTGCAGCGTTCGTTCATTGGCCAGAGGTAACATGGCATTCAAGGCGACCGCACATAAAAGGTCCTGCTCCTCTGCCGCACTGTTCCGACTGTTCATTGGTACTCCTTACATCATTCTATATTTTTCAAAGCTCAAAGTAAGCGAAGTAAACTGCATCATTGTATTTGGAGGATAGTATGACAAAACGATTGAAAAGAACTGAATTTATGATGGCGTACATGATCATCATAACACTTGCATGCACAGTTGGTGGATTTTTTTTCGGGGCCCATTATATGAAGACACAATTGGAGTCGGAACAAGCCGCCGTACTCGAAGCAGAGAAAAAGGAAGCCGAAAAAGAAAAACTGCTGCGTGAGCAAAAGCTGTACAACGAACAGGACTTTATCCGATTTTACTATGCCGTTTATGCACCGCTGCTTGATCTGAAACAAGCACATTTTGATACGATGGATAAATGGAATCAAATGAATGAAAATGAACGGACGGATGGCTTGAAGCAACTCAGCAAATTGGCTGAACAGACAAGGAAAGAACTGGAGAAAAACGTTCCCTTGCCGACGTCACCCATGCTGAGACAAGCTCATGCCACTTTTACGAACAGTGTACGGGCGTATTTGGATAGTATGGAGCAGATTCGTTCCGATCAAAATAATGCTACGCCTGCTTCCATTGGGGCTAGCCTGACGCTTTTTCAAAATAACTGGCTAACCGCACAGGAAATGGTCTATCACTCCATTGCTTCTTGGGAATCGGCTTATGTGGTGAAGCAAGCCATGCCGAAGCAATTACCTGGAACCGTTAACACCGCGCAGTGGAAGCAGTATCCGTTCCATTACCGCACCTATCTCGCATCTGTGGCCATGTCGGCAAGCAATCAATGGAGCAGCTATAATCCTGAGGACCTGACTGCAAGACTTGATTTACTCATCGCATCTAACGAAGTTCAAGCACTAGGAATCAAGGATTTAGCCGCTGCCGTGAAGATTTTGAACGCGACAGATGCAGTATCTGCGGGAGATTTTAAACGCTTAAATACACAGCTCTACTCCGTGTTGAAGGCACCTGAAATCCCTCTTTATAAGTAGTCGTACATTTTTAGACTGATTCAATCTTGAAATCTTGTCACCAAGAGCATACAATGGTCTATGATAGTGGACGTACCACTTCGGTATGGGAGGTGAAACCACGATGACTACATGGGTAGATAAAGATACTTGTATTGCTTGCGGTGCTTGTGGCGCCACGGCTCCTGACGTATTTGATTACGACGATGAGGGCCTTGCGTTCAACAAGTTGGATGACAATGCTAACAGCGTTGAAATCCCGGATATCCTGCATGACGATGTTCGTGATGCTGCTGAAGGATGCCCGACCGACTCTATTAAAGTGGAATAGTATTCCATCTACTAATGGAAGAGACCTCTTACGTACTCCGGTATGTAAGAGGTTTTTCATTATGCTCTCCTCTCCTCCGCTGAACGAATGATCGACAATTTCCCGTTCTTTCTTTTGAGATTTTTCGGTAAGATAAAAACAACAGCAAAAACCGAACATTAAAACGCGTTTTTTCCATTTTTTGTGATGTCAATATCTTAATGTTCGTGTTTTGGTCATTTTTATGCTGTTATCAACATGAAATTGAGTATTATTCACGAACGATAACCGTTATAAAATAATTAATGTTCATTTTTTCTTGTTTTTCTTCTTGACGGTGTTATTTTGACGTGATATCGTAAGTACAAATCTTACGAAACACCTTATAAAACAACGGCGTTGACGAAGAAACGCTGTGATCGAGAAATCCCCAGAGAGCCGATGGTTGCTGCGAATCGGCGTTTTCTCCCACGGTTAAGCACTTCTGAGCTGCTGCGTTGAAAAGAGGGTTCACCATCCCAGTAGACGCAAACGGTAGATCCGTTATCTCTTTTAGGTCATGTACCTACCAAGGCTCTTTTTTGAGAAAAAAGGAGCGAATGAGGGTGGCACCGCGAAGCAAAGCCTCTCGTCCCTCACTGTTCTGTAATAGGAGCAGTGTGAGAACGGGAGGTTTTTTTGATATGCACATATATAGGAGGAGAAAACCATGTTTGCAGACAAAATGATCTTGAGAATCCCTGGTCCTACACCCATTCCACCACGTGTTCAAACAGCGATGAGCCAACCGATGATTGGACACCGCAGCGGCAAGTTCTCCGCTCTTTTCGCCCGTACTGCTGAAAGATTGAAGCCTTACTTTGGTACCAAGCAGGACGTATACATCTTGGCAGGTAGTGGAACGAGTGCACTGGAGATGGGCGTCGTAAATACGCTCCAACCAGGCGATGAAGCTGCCGTCCTCGTCAGCGGTGCATTTGGTGAGCGCTTTGCAAAAATTTGCGAGCGTTATGGTATCATCGCCCATCGGTTAGAAGTCCCTTGGGGAAACGCCGTAACACCTGAGCTAGTTGAAACATTCCTGCAAAAAAAGCCACAAGTAAAAGCCGTATTCGCCACCTACTGTGAAACATCCACTGGGGTAGAAAATCCGATTGCTGACTTGGCGAAGGCAATCCGCACACATTCGGACGCCCTCTTCATTGTCGATGCAGTAAGCAACCTCGGTGCGGTTCCATGCGAAATGGATGCTTGGGGTGTCGATATCGTGGTAACCGGCTCGCAAAAAGCTTTCATGCTGCCAACAGGCCTTGCCTTCCTCGCTGCGAGTGAACGCGCATGGCAAGTAATTGAGCAAAACAAATCGCTCGCCTTCTATTTGGACCTGAAAGCATACCGCAAGAGCCTAGCAGAGCAAACAACACCGTATACGCCTGCTGTATCCCTCATTTTCGGTCTCGACGAGGTATTGGATATGTTGGAGGAAGAAGGCTTACCAGCTATCGTAAAACGCCATGAACTGATGAGAGACATGACTCGCGCAGCGATGAGGGCATTAAACATCAAACTGATGGCCGAAGATCAGTACGCATCGACAACCGTTACTTCTTGCGATCCTGAGGGTGTCTTTCATGCAGAAGCTCTCCGCAAAATGTTAACGCAGCAATTCAACATCACGATTGCTGGCGGCCAGCAGCACTTGAAAGGCAAAATCTTCCGCATCGGGCACATGGGCTATTGCGAGCCATTGGATGTCCTGCAAGTCATTTCTGCCATCGAATTGTCGCTTCACCAAATCGGTGCCCCAGTTGAGCTGGGTGCTGGTGTAAAAGCTGCTCAGGAGGTGCTCATTGCACATGTATAAAGTACTCATTACCGACCCACTTAGCGAATTTGGAATTCAACAACTCTTGGACGCTTCTGATGTAGAAGTTGTTCGTCAAACAAACCTCTCCCCTGCTGAACTGATCGCTGTGATTGGCGACTACGATGCACTCCTCGTACGCAGCCAAACCCAGGTAACAGCAGAAGTACTCGCTGCCGGCAAAAAGTTAAAGGCAGTCGGTCGCGCAGGTGTTGGCGTAGATAACATTGATATCAACGCTGCCACCCAAGCAGGTATTCCCGTCATCAACGCTCCAGATGGCAACACCATCTCTACTGCGGAGCATTCGTTTGCCATGCTGATGGCTGTCGCTCGTAACATCCCTCAAGCTCACAAGAAGCTGGTAGACGGTACATGGGATCGCAAAAGCTTCCAGGGGGTTGAGCTGAACAACAAAGTACTGGGAGTCATCGGTATGGGCCGCATCGGTTCAGAGGTTGCGAAGCGTGCGAAAGCATTTGGTATGACCGTCATGGGCTTCGATCCGTTCATGACCGAGGAACGTGCAGAAAAGATGGGTGTAACCAACGCAACTGTCGACGAAATTTGCCGCAAAGCAGATTTTATTACCGTCCATACTCCGCTGACAAAAGAAACCCGCCATATCATCAGCACGCGTGAGTTCGCAAAAATGAAAGATGGCGTTCGCTTGATCAACTGCGCTCGTGGGGGAATCATTGACGAGAAAGCTCTCTACGAGGCGATTACCGCAGGAAAAGTCGCAGGAGCAGCTCTGGATGTCTTTGAAGAAGAACCACCTGTAGACAACCCTCTCGTCGGTCTGCCACAGGTAGTAACGACTCCACATCTGGGAGCTTCGACCATTGAAGCACAGGAAAACGTGGCCGTAGACGTATCGGAAGAAATCCTGAAGGTTCTACGTGACGAGCCATTCAAAAACGCAGTGAATTTGCCTTCGATCCCTGCACACGTTATGGAAAAAGTCCAACCGTACTTTACGTTGGGTGAAAAGCTGGGCCATTTCCTTGCCCAAGTGACAGTTGGTTCCATTTCGGAGATTTCGATTAAATATAGCGGTGAGTTGACAGATGTAGACACGTCCCCGCTGACTCGCACAGTCCTCAAAGGCGTGCTCTCCTTCCGTTTGGGCGAGGAAGTCAACTATGTGAACGCCCCGATTCTGGCAAAAGTGCGCGACATAACCGTTACAGAGCAAAAAGCAGCACAAAACAAAGGCTTTACGAACTTACTGACCGTTAGCTTAAAAACGACGCAAGAGACTCGCACAGTGGCTGGAACACGACTCAATGGTTACGGTGCGCGTATTGTGAAAATTGACGACTTTGCGATTGACGTAGCGCCTGAGGGCTACCTCCTCTACATTCACCATAATGACCGTCCAGGTGTGATCGGACGTGTCGGTTCCATCTTGGGTGAAAACAGCGTGAACATCGCAACGATGCAGGTAGGACGCCGTGATATCGGTGGAGACGCGATCATGATGCTCTCTGTCGACAAACCATTGACGCCAGAGCTCCTCGATACGATGGGCGAGCTGGCAGAAGTGAAAAGCGTTACACAAATCGAGCTGTAGGTTCTCCCTTCCGCACGAGAATAGACCTGGCCCTTGCCGGGTCTTTTTCTTTACCCTTATTTTGGTTAGAGCTATAATGGGACAAGATAATTCTACACACCAAGGAAGGAGCTTCTTATGACGAACCAGGCATTATTCGCTATTGGTATCTTTTTAGTTACCTATGCATTTATTATTAGCGAAAAGTTACATCGAACCATCGTCGCCATGTCTGGCGGAATTCTCATGGTCTTGTTCGGGATCGTTACACAAGAACAAGCAATTCACCATATCGACTTTAACACCCTCGGCCTACTTATTGGGATGATGATCTTGGTTGCCATTACGGCACAGACTGGTGTATTCAAGTATGTGGCCATCCGTGCGGCAAAGGTCGCAAAGGGTAAACCGATTCGTATCCTTGTTTACCTGAGCTTGATCACGGCCGTTGCCTCCGCCTTTTTGGACAACGTTACCACTGTACTTCTCATCGTACCTGTGACGTTTAGCATCGCCCGCCAGCTCGAGCTTAATCCGATTCCTTTTTTAATCAGTGAAATTATCGCTTCTAATGCCGGAGGAACCGCTACGTTGATCGGTGACCCACCGAATATCATGATTGGCAGCTCTGTACCGGAGCTTGATTTTATGAAATTTCTTATGAATTTGAGCCCAGTTATCATCGTAATTCTCGCTGTAACGGTTGTTTGCTTGGTCTTGATTTACCGTAAACAGCTAGTAACGTCACCTGAGTTGAGTGCAAAAATCATGCAGTTAAATGAGCGCGATGAAATTACCGACAGCCGTTTATTGAAAAAGTCTTTGACCGTGATGGGATTGACCATTATTGGTTTCATGCTTCATGGGGCCCTTCATTTGGAGTCGGCAACGATCGCTTTAACTGGAGCTTTTCTTTTGCTCCTCCTTACTGGAGAGCATTATTTAGAAGACGCGATCAGCAAAGTCGAGTGGAATACGATTTTCTTCTTCATCGGTCTGTTTGTTCTCGTCTCTGGGTTAGTGGAAACAGGTGTGATCAAAAAGCTCGCAACGGAAGCGATGAATCTGACGGGTGGAGATCCATTGAATACCTCCCTGTTGATCCTCTGGTTGAGCGCAATCGCCTCTGCTTTTGTCGACAATATCCCGTTCGTTGCCACCATGATTCCGATGATCAAGGAAATGGGAGCCCTCGGGATCACCAATCTGGAGCCTCTTTGGTGGAGCCTTGCACTCGGGGCGTGTTTAGGTGGAAACGGGACCTTGATTGGAGCGAGTGCCAACGTGATTGTTGCTGGCTTAGCTGCAAAGGAAGGACATCATATCGGCTTTTTCAGCTTTATGAAGGTCGCCTTCCCGTTGATGATCCTGTCTATCTTGATTGCTCATGTCTACGTGTACCTGCGCTATTTTATTTGGTGAGGAGGAATCCCTATTGTTCCATTACACCTTTAATGAGGAAGAAATTGAGATCAAGGAACAAATTTCACAACAAGATGCTACCTATCATATAGTCGTTAAATCCGAGTCCATGCGAGCACGTGTCAAAGAGGTACGTCGTTATTTTGAGGGGAACAAAGACTACACGGATGTCCTGTTTTTTTCACGAGAGGACGGTTCTTTCGAAGTAATCGTACGTCACAACATGATAGAATCCTTTTTGATTCACGCCTTTCGCTTCAAATGCTTGCAATCGATTTGTTGGGAATAAAAAAACTCCGCCGTTTTTACATACGGCGGAGTTTTTTATCTACAAAATGGAAAGGATATCGCGAACATCATCGAGAATAAAATCTGCTTTTTCCTCTTCAAACTTGCTGCGTGCGTCTTGACCAGACAGTCCAGTCAATGTCGCTGCAAACTTGCAACCGATCGAGCGAGCCGCTAGAAAATCTGCGAGTGAATCTCCGACGATCAGCACCTCTTCCCCATTTTCGATTGGCAATGAAAAATGGACAGCATCGCTAATCGGTGCATCGAGTCCGAGCAGCCCTTTTACATAGGAATATGGGTGTGGCTTGGACATCGGCGCAAAGCTAGGAAACGCTTCTTCCGCATCGAGTACGTGAGAGGCAGTTACGACACGGTTCGGGTCGAACCATTCCAGTATGTTCATCTCACTGAGGGGAACATGCGTCTCGATCGTAGGGCGCCCTGTTCCAATTCCCAGTGTGTATCCTTTTTCTTTTAACGTGCGAAACAACTCCACCATTTCTGCAGGCGGTACAATCGGAATCTCGTCTGACAAGAAGCCCTTCTTGCCTGGCTGCATGGTTTCACGACCAATCGATGCCGCCACGCGCTCATCACCGAGATACCATTCTTGAAACGTCTTTTGAATCAACTGCCATAGATCACTGTTGCGAGAGAACATTTCTGTTGAAACACCGCAACGCTCTTTTGCAATTTGATTTAAGTAGAGCAGCATTTCTGCTTTTTGTGCGGAACCTTTGGCAAAATCTGCGGTGAACGCTGCGTAGTCTACTTGGAAATCAGGAGCATAAGTGGCTGCCCACTCTTTCACTTTTGCCAGTTGCGGTCGATCAATTTGTTCGACAAGAAGGCTCGTTGCTTCTGGAACTTGCGTTTTAACCGCTTCAATCATACGAATCAACTGATAGGAAAACGCGAGGAAAACCATGTCCCAGTTGGAGTTGATTCCACGAGACTTGATAAAATTCAGCACTTCATCATGAGCGAAAACTTGCTCGCGCACTCGTCTGATTTGCGCTTCTACTGGCGCAGGCGTGAATTCCTCGCCTGCAAGCCCTACATACTGCGGGCTGTACAAAAATTCCCACACCGTCAATGCAGAAGCATCAAAGTAACGCTCTTCACTCAACATAACCCCGTCAACATCAAATAAGATCGTTTTGATCATTTCTCTCTACACTCCTATTTGTTTTTATGCAGCATCAAGGCGATTGTAAAAGTCGTTCCCTCACCCAGTTTACTCTGCACACTGATGGTACCCCCGTGTGCTTCGACAAGGTTTTTCGCGATGGCTAGTCCAAGTCCAGTTCCACCTAGTCGTCCACGTGTGCGAGCCTTGTCTGCTTTATAGAACCGCTCAAAAACAAACGGCAAATCTTCTTGCGGAATGCCACTGCCTGTATCGCTAATCTCAACCAGCAACGTTTTATCACCGCGAGCCCGAATGGTGACGCTTCCCCCACTTGGCGTATGCCGCAGCGCATTATCGATCAAATTCGTTAGCACTTGCTCCATGCGATCAGGATCAATGAGCACATGCGTGTGTGTCGTCGATATTTCGAGGAAAAGGTGGATTTCGCGTTCTCTCGCCAAATTGGTGAATTTGCGTTGAATGCGTTCCAAATACGGACGCAGTTCCATCGTCTCCTGGAACAATTCAACATGCCCCGCTTCCATCCGCGCCAAGCTGAGCAATTCATTCACCAGCTTGGTCATACGCGCTGACTCGTCATAGATAATCTGCGCCAATTCTTTATGCTCTTCTGGTGTAGCCACGATATCATCCACAATTGCTTCACTGTACCCTTGCAACATGGATAATGGTGTTCGCAGCTCATGGGATACGTTTGCCACAAAATCATTACGCATCTTATCCAGCTTGCGTTCCTGCGTAATGTCCCGAAGAACTGCGACAGCACCACGGATTTGATCCCGATCATTCAAAGGTACCATGACAACGGACCATATCCGCCCTTGAACAGGGATATCCTCTGTCACTTCCTGTCCGGTTTGCAAAACCTGCTGATAGAACGAGAACAACGGCACAGGTTCATCCGAATGCTCGAAATCCCAATCTCGCAGGAATCGTTCTGCTGGAGGATTCGTTACGGCCAGCTTGCCGTTCGCATCTATCATCACAACACCATCTACCATGCTTCTAAGAACACTCGCCAGTTGCTCCTTCTCTTTGGACAGTGCATCGACTAACTGATTGAGCTTGCTTGCCATCGTGTTAAACGAAGCCGCCAGTTCACCTGTCTCGTCTTGAGTCCTGATCGGGATTTCAGCATGAAAGTCCCCTTCTGCAATGCGATGCGCCGTTTCTTTCATCTGACGTAATGGAATCGTAAGACGCGATGAAAGGAAAAAGGCGAATACAGTGGTAGAGACGAATCCGATGACACCAACCACAAAGATTAAAAATCTGACTTCACTAACCGTATCATCAAAATCTTCAATCGCCTGATACATGACCACTGCACCCGTTTTCCCTGCTGCCATTTCTAAAGGCACGGCGACCGCAAGCAGTTCATGCTTATTGTTCGTGTGATCAGTGGAATTCTGCACATCAATATAAATCGTTTTGGGAGCAGGATGCTTACCAGCCAGCGCTTCTGGCAAACTCAATGCAGGATTTTGGAGCAATTGCTCTACTGGAATACGAGGGAGCCCAGCCCCCTCGCTCATACCGACTTGCTTGCCTTTTTCATCTAAAATGACCATGCCCGTATGATGGACCAAGCCAAACCTGGAAGCCATCTCCATAGCTGCTGTCATATCCGGACTCTGCGCCAAACCGATTGCGATGCCATCTGCCAGATCGTGCAAATTCTTCGACTGCCGATTGCTATAAAAGCTGTCAAAAGATTGAACGAGCAACAAACTAAAGATCGTCAAGACGAGAGCAAATAAGGCAATAATGGTCATCCATAGCTTTCCGACTACACTACGAAAAATAACGTCCACTTTACTTAGGCACCTCTAGCTTGTATCCGACACCCCAAACCGTGGCGATCATATTGGCAGCTTGCGGAGAAACACGGTTCAATTTTTCGCGGAGACGCTTGATATGCGTATCCACCGTGCGCAAATCGCCAAAAAACTCGTAGTGCCACACATCTTTTAACAACTCTTCACGCGTAAACACTTTATCTGGCGACAATGCCAGATAGTGCAGCAGCTCATACTCTTTTGGAGTCAGGCTTACCTCTTGGCCACTTGCGATGACTTTGTGAGCATCGTGGTCAATCGTCAATTCCGGGAAAACAAGGACAGAATGACTGTTGAATGTCTCTGTCTTCAAATAAGCTGTCGCGGAAGAGCGACGCAGAATCGCTTTTACCCGGTACATGACCTCACGCGGGCTGAACGGTTTCACGACATAATCGTCTACCCCTGCCTCAAACCCGTGAACGCGGTTCGTTTCTTCCCCTTTTGCCGTCAGCATAATAATGGGGGTTGCCTTGAATTCGCGAACACGCTGGCATACCTCGATCCCGTCCATTCCTGGCAGCATCAGGTCGAGCAAAATGATATCATAATCACTTCCCACTGCCATTTCGACTGCTTGCTCTCCATTATCTGCTTCATCAATCAGAAAATTTTCTCTTTCCAAATACATTTTCAGAAGTCTGCGAATGCGTTCTTCATCATCCACTACGAGAATACGTGCCATTTTTTCCATCTGGAACACCTCTTGCTCTCATAATATCGTAAAACCGTTAGAAGATAGTCCAAAAAGCTGGTAGTAAAACCAGCTTTTCGAGGATATTCTACACCCCAGCGTAGGAGTGCAAACCAGCAATGACCAAGTTGACCACGACCAGTGTAATCAAAATAATGACGAACCCGATGACGGACATCCATGCTGATTTTGCACCGATCCATCCTCTGGATAGACGCAAGTGCAAGTAGGCACTGTAGAAGAGCCAGACAATTAAGGCCCATACTTCCTTCGGGTCCCAGCCCCAGAATCGTCCCCATGCCTCTTCTGCCCAAATCATCGCAAAGATAAGGGCCCCGAGAGTAAACACCGGATATCCGATACTGATAGCTCGATAACTGATCTCATCCAGAAGCTCAGGATCGACACTTTCAACGGAAGGCTTGATTGCAGCCCCTAATCGTTTTCGGAAAATCAAACGCAATCCGCCATACAGAATTCCCCCTGTAAGGACTGACCACAGCATCGTGTTTAATTTGCGTGCGGCGTCTTTTCCCTCCATCCAGGTAGGTGCCTCAAAGAGTGGTGACATTGGACCTTCCTTGATGATGGTTGAATCAGTAGGTGCAACAATCGCTGGCAGAATGTACTCCACTTTCGGTTTTACCATCTGTCCTGCTGCATTCATTTCTTCTTTCTTCATCTCAAATACCGTCTTTTGATCCATACGAGCGAACGTAGAATCCATCAAAATGAATCCAACGAGCATGAGGACCACAGCTAGCACAATCTCCAGCCATTTCGTACTTTTCGTCGAAATGTGCTGCGGTACGGTACGGATCAAATACATCAAACCCGCTGCAAAACCAACCGCCAAAATCCCTTCACCCAGTGCAGCAGTTGTCACGTGAATGTGCAGCCAGTAGCTCTGCAAAGACGGAATCAATGGGGTGATTTCCTTCGGGAACACGTACGAATACGCGAGCATGATAACCCCAAGCGGAAGGACGAACGCTCCAATCGAGGTCAGCTTGTAGATCCGGTAAATAATTAAGTAGGCCAAGATAATACAGTAATCCAGGAATGCCATAAACTCAAACATGTTACTCGTCGGGCTATGGCCGCCAGCAATCCAGCGAGCAATCACATACCCTGTTTGCGCCACAAAACCGATAACGGCTAACCAATACGCAATCCGTCCATAGCGTTCTTCATGTTGTTTGGGATCACGCCCTGCCCAGTTTTTACCCGTCACGGCTACAGCGAAGACGATAGACGAGATGACGTAGAGCAGGAACGCGATATCCAGTAACCAGTCACTCAGTTGAATGAGCTGCACGTTGTTAGTACCCCCTTTGAAGCTTTAGGCCTTGGCCTTCGTTTTATCTTCTATCGTGACAGGGAGCTCCGCTTGTTTAACCAGCCCTTCTACTTCTCTACGAAGACCGAACCAGTTTTTATTCGTGTGAGCTGCTACCAAGATACTTCCCTCTTGCGTCTGTACCCAAACCCGACGATGTTGCCAGAACACACCGATTGCAACGCCTGCAAGGAAAATGAATGAACCGAAATAAATCAATGGCAATGCTTTGTCCACTCGTACATTCAGTCCTGCAATATCGATTAAATCAGGCATTTTGATCTCGAGTCCGTAACGCGGATCATTTTTTTGTGTAAGAATGGTTCCTTCTAGATAAACCAATTTTTCATTATAATTTCCATTCTCTCCAATGAGTTCCAATGCCACCATCGGATTTTTAGGCAAATTGGTTTTCGTCGCCGGCTTCCCGTCTTTTCCCATAATAAAATCGGGGAAGTAATCTAAAATCCGTACCGTGAATCCATCCGCAATGGTTTGCTCGGGCTGTGGATTGTACAGATCAATTTTGATAAGGCCGATCTCTTTTTTATTGTTTTTCAAATCGACCACTGTAAAATTAAGCGCTCCAAGCTGCATTTCTTGCACGCCGCTCTGATAAATGTAGAGGCTGTCCTGTTCCATCGGATGATTCACGACGATCGGCCCCTTCTGTACTTCTACCAAATCCGGCTTTTTCCCTGGAACGTCAGCGCTTTTATTTTCATACAAAATGGCCTCTGTCTGGTAGCTCTTCACGATGGCTCCGCCCTTAAGCTCCAGTTGCTCCGGCATTTCTTCTTCCGACCAATACTCTGTCGTGTAGTTTTCGTTTTTTATGTAGTAAGGGGTATTCGGAATCGCTATTGTTTGTCCCTCACGCACCCAGACGTACTCGTCCAAGTAAAAGCCAGGCAGGCTTCGCATCAGGGTACCGACCAAAAACAAGATCAGTCCAATGTGATTAATGTAAGGACCCCAACGGCTAAAACGGCCTTTTTCAGCCATAATCGCCCGTTCCGTGCGGAAAATGCGGTATCCTTTTTCTTTCAATGCAAGAGCAGAGGCGTCCAGTATCGCTTCCTGATTGGCTTCTGGAGCAAGCTCACCCTCTGCAAACAGCTTTTGCCCTTTCAAAAAGGACTTGTGCTGGTTCAATCTTGGCTTCTTTAACGCTTTATACAGCGGTACTACGCGGTCCAGACTACAGATAATCAAGGACGTACCGAGCATAACCAGAAGCGTCACAAACCACCAGGACGAATACATATTGTGAAATCCAAGGCCGTAGAAAATCGTTCCCAGCGTTCCATATGATTCCGTATAAAAACGGGCAACATCTGCTTCTGTCGGTACGGGAACCGGTATGTACATTTGTTGCGGAAAGATGGTTCCGACTGCGGACGCCACCAAAATGACAATAATGATACCGATTGCAATTTTGACCGAAGAAAAAAAGTTCCAGACTCGATCGATTACCTTCGTCTTATTCGTTTGAGAACGTCTTGCCATTCCTTCATAACGCATGTCAGGAAACGATGTCTGCTCGTGGACTTCCACATTCAAAGGCTTCCCGCAAGACTCACAGAGCAGCGTCCCAACCGGGTTGGTATGACCGCATTCGCATTTTCTCTGATCCATCATTGCTCCTCACTTACGGCAAGATTTTTGTTATTTTCGACTCAATCATCGCTTCATCTAACTGCCCGATAAAGATGTCCTGCACTTCTCCATCTGGGTCGATGAAAAAGGTCGTCGGAATTGGACCGATTCGATACAGCTTTGTAATTTCCGATTGACGATCGAGCAAAATAGGGAAGTCAATCCCGAACTGCTTCACGAATGGTTCTACAGCAACTGGCGATTCTCCGATATTGACGCCGACTACAACCAATCCCTTATCTTTAAACTTCGTGTACTGCTCTTGCAATGCCGGCATTTCTTCCTTACAGGGTTCACACCACGTACCCCAGAAATTAAGGATAACGCCCTTTCCTTTCAAACTTTCCAGAGTCAGCTCTGGTCCATTCAGTTGCTCCAAACTAAAATTCGGAGCATCGCTTCCTACTTTCACAGCACCGGGGTCCTTCACAAAGCTGGAATAGAGTGCAAAGACCAGCGCTACAAGCAAAACACCCAATACCGCGATCCTGACATATGTACGATTGCTTTTGTTCATGACGCCATACTCCCATCTACTGCTAATAAATTGCATCCTTTTCCCATTCTATTATAGCGTTCCTAGTTTTTCCGACAGCGCACAACTTATGAACAGATTTTGAACGAATCAATGTTTCGACCGCGGGCTGCGTTTCTTTTGAACCAATCCCCGCTTCAAGCTCTCCACTTCCTCATGAGTGAGCTTGCGAAATTCGCCCGGCTTCAATCCATCTAATGTAAGAAACCCTAAACGGATTCGCTCCAATGTCAATACCGGATGGCCGATCGCTTCACACATTCTACGCACTTGGCGGTTTCGTCCTTCATGTATGGTCAGTTCTACCAATGCCTTTTGGCTGCTAGACTCTGTCTTCAACAATTTGGACTGACCGGGAGAAGTCATGCCGTCTTCCAAACGAATGCCGGTTGCTAGCTTGTGCACTTTTTCCTGGCTGGGGATTCCCTTTACCCATGCCCGATACACTTTATCGATTTCATAGCTTGGATGTGCCAGCCTGTTAGCGAGCTCCCCGTCGTTCGTCAAGAGCAGCAAGCCGGACGTATCGTAATCCAAGCGACCTACTGGATATACCCTTTCTTTGATTCCCTTCAACAGATCGATAACTACCCGTCTGCCTCGCGGGTCTGTGACGCTTGTAATGACACCCGTAGGCTTGTACAACAAGAGATAGACATGTTGCTCCAGCTTAACCTGCTGTCCATTCACCACAATTTTGTCCTTGAGCGGATCGACTTTTATTCCCTGCTCTCGTACGACTTGGCCATTTACCTGTACCTTGCCTTGCGCAATCAGCTCTTCACAATGGCGACGAGAGGCGACTCCAGCATGCGCCAATACTTTCTGTAAACGTTCCATCGTTGGTTCACCTCTACAACATCATACCCATTCTTACTAGTGTGGACAAGAAAAAGGGAAAAACTTCCCCATATTCACGAGGAAGTTTTCACTATCTACACGATTTGAATTCTATCTAAGCGAAAATGTACGAAACAATGAGCAGCGAGAATATGACACCAGCCAGGTCCGACCATAAGCCTACCTTTAGTGCATAAGCAGAATTGCGAATACCAACTGCCCCAAAATAAACGGTTAGGACATACAGTGTCGTATCTGTGCTCCCTTGCATAGTAGCTGCCAGTCTACCTAAAAAAGAATCGGGACCGTACTGCGCAATCAGATCTGTTGCAATCGCAAGGGAGCCTGTTCCCGTCAACGGACGAAGCAACGCCAACGGGACCAGTTCTTCTGGAAAATGCAACAGGTCAAGAAGCGGTTTGAGTGCGCGAAGCAGTAGATCCAATGCTCCTGATTCCCGAAACATACTCACCGCAACCATCATGGCAATCAAGTGCGGGAGTATGCGAATTGTAGTGGTTAAGCCGCCTTTTGCTCCATCTACAAACGTCTCGTAGACGGGGACTTGTTTTTGCCACCCATACAACAAGACAAAGGCAATTGTACCGGGAATGGCCCAAAGAGAGAGCAGGGATACCCATTGGTACATAAGGACTCCCCCTATCTGTGTCTTCGTATATGCCGATAACGATACATGCGATCAATCAACAGGGCGACAATGGTGGCAGCAAAGGAAGATAACAGCGTAGTGCCTACGATTTCTACGGGATTCACGGAGCCATACTGCATGCGGATCGCGATCATCGTCGTAGGGATAATCGTAATACTCGCCGTATTGATTGCCAGCAGCGTACACATGGCAGGAGAAGCGTTCTGCTTGTCTGGATTTAGCTTTTGGAGCTCTTCCATGGCTTTTAGTCCCATTGGAGTTGCTGCATTACCAAGCCCGAGCAGGTTTGCGCTCATATTTGAGAGGATGTATCCCATAGCTGGGTGTCCTTTTGGTACATCGGGAAAAAGTATTTGGATGATCGGTGACAATACCCGCGCCAACAACTCAAGGAGTCCTGACTTTTCTGCAATTCGCATCATTCCCATCCAAAAGGCGAGAACACTGAGAAGTCCGAGACAAACGGTTACTCCCGTCTTGGCTCCCTCAAACGCTGCTGCGTTAATTGCTTCCATCCGCCCCGTTATGGCCGCAACGACAATGCTAATGACAATGAGCCCGAGCCAGATGACATTAAGCACTCCACAGCCCCCCTGACACTATGTCCCAAAATGGCTGCCACATTGAGCGTGAAGCTTGCGGAGATGCTAAAGTCGGCGCATCCACGCTAACTAGTAACGGAACCTGCCCAATCATCTTCTCCTTTAAATAGAGTTGAAGAAACCCTGCCAGTTGACCATTCATTTTCGCTGTAACCGTCGATTCTCCCATAACGACACGCTTGTGAATCCCCTCTGCCTCTGCCGTTTGCAACGGATATTGAAAAGCGTTTGTTGTGACGAGATGAGTTCCTGCTTCAAGTGTGACTGGCGTGTCAGGCTTTACCTCCTGCCCTTTTTTGACCAGTTCCTGTAGCGGATAATTCGCAAAGCCCCAATCCATCAGCTTGGCGGAGTCATTCCAGTCATCAGAAGCATTCAGAGTAATCGTCGCTAGCTGTCTTCCGTCCCGTGTGGCGGAAGATGCCAGGCAGCGCTTCGCGAGTTTGGTGTATCCCGTTTTCACACCATCAGCACCGTTGTATAAATGAAGCATCTTGTTTTTATTGAGTAGGCGCCGGTCCCACTGCTCGCCTTCCCATGAAATATCCTTGACTTTCGTTGAGACGATTTGACGAAACACGGGATTATGTAAGGCGTAGGCGGACAGCTTTGCCATATCTTCTGCGGTGGAGTAATGCTGATTACTGTCATCTAAACCATGCGGATTGGTGAAATTCGTATGCTCCATTCCAATCATCGCAGCTTTTTCATTCATCAAGTAAGTGAATCCAGGCACTGACCCTCCAATGTGCGTTGCGATGGTGACGGCTGCGTCATTGCCAGATCGTAGCATCAAACCGTACAGCAGCTCTTCAAGCGTGAGCTTCTCCCCATTTTTCAAATAGATCGATGAGCCTTCAACCCCTACGGCTTGTGGCGGTACCGTTACCTGTGCATCCATTTTGCCCATCTCGATCGCTACGATTGCTGTCATCGTTTTGGTCAAGCTTGCGATCCTCATTTTTTTCGTACCGTTTTTGGAATAAAGAATCCGTCCACTCTCTACATCGATTAGCGCTGCACCTTCTGCTGACAAGCTAGGTGGAGCTGCAGCAGCTTTTACTACCGCTGCCGGCGTAAGAGCCATCTGTATAAAAAGAAAAACGACGAGTACGCCGGACAGATTTTTTCGTATGTTCATAAACGTCCTCCCCATTTGAAAACTTGGACTCAACCTTGACGATAAGTCAAGAGAAAAGCCGTCGTTATACCACGATACACAGGTTTGTACCATAGTATATGGGGACGAGTCGTATGATAGTACGAAAAACTGTCCGAGCTGTAACTAGTCGTTTGTCGATTCTTCTGCTTTTCCGAATAGCGCTGATGCTTCCAGTCGCGCTTCTTCGATATCAAGATTGACAGGCGGTTCTGGTAAATCCCCCAGTTCCCGTAAACCAAAATGCTCCAAAAATTCTTTGGTGGTCGCGTACAAAATGGGACGTCCGATCCCCTCTGCTCTCCCCGCTTCACGAATGAGTTGTTTGGATAAGAGGGTGTTCAGTGCTTTTTCGCATTTAACGCCACGGATTTCTTCAATCTCCGAACGGGTCAGGGGCTGCTTGTACGCAACAATGGCGAGAGTCTCCAATGCTGCTTGGGATAGGGTTGACTGACCTGGCGATGTTGCTAGCCGTTCAAAATAGGGTACATGCTCGGGCAGAGTGGTCAACTGATACGCTTTTGCCACTTCCACGATTTGAATACCGCGTCCTGCCCGGCGGAAGTCAGCTTTCATGTCTTCGATCAAATCGATGACCTCTTCTTCCGACACCTCAGTGATTTCACTGATTTCTTTGGCATCGATTCCTTCATCACCCGAGATGAACAGCAAGCCCTCGATTACGCCTTTCAGCTTGTCATAGTCCATCGGTATGGGCTCCTTCCGTTCCGTTTTCACATATGATGATGTCTTGAAACAATTGATTTTGTACACAGGTAATGTGCTTCGCCTTCATAAGCTCAAGCAAGGCGAGAAAGGTCGTCACAATCTCTGTACGCGTCGCCCCTTGAGTAAACAACTCAGAAAACCGAACCATCCCACCGCTGCGTACCGCTTGACGTATCTCTGTCATCCGATCCTTGATGGAGATCTCGTCACGCGACACCTTGGTTATCGGTTCTTTTTCTTTCGTTTTCTTTACCAGCTTTTCCAGCGCGTTGATCAAATCGTAGAGGGTCACATTGGTTACGGTATGATCCTCTTCACGCGCATAAGGGGATAAATTTTCTGCGGGACGCGTAAAAACTTGATTACGACCGATTTCCATTTCTCGCAAGTTCTCAGCAAGCATTTTATAGCGCTTGTACTCCAACAGACGCGCAACCAGTTCTTCACGCGGGTCTATCTCGTCTACATCCATATCGAGGAACTGCTGAAAGACATGCTCCTCCTTTTTCGGTAACAGCATCTTGCTTTTAATAGAGAGGAGCGTAGCCGCCATGACTACGAACTCACTGGCCACATCCAGTTGGAGCTCTTGCATCTTGTCAATCGTCGCGAGGTATTGCTCCGTAATTTCCGCTATCGGTATGTCGTAGATGTCCACCTCAGCCTTGTCGATCAGATGGAGCAACAGATCGAGTGGTCCCTCAAAGGAATCAAGTTTGATGCTGTAAGCCAAAAGTCGTCCCTCGTTTCCGTTAGATGAACACGCTTAATATGTTCACTGCAATCTGTTGAATCCAGGTGCTTACAATAGCAAGCGGAATCCCGAAAATGGTAGAGCTGACACCTGGAATGAAAATCAGCAAGAGCAAGATCCACGGTCCGTAAACCTCATAATGATAATACTTCGCATCCCAACTGCGCGGAGACAAGAAGCGCAATATTTTGTAGCCATCCAACGGTGGGATCGGCAAAAGGTTAAAGACAAACAGTGCCGCATTGATGATGATACTAAATTCAAGCGTTGTCTCAATGGCAAAGACTGCTTTTTCATTCATCCCTACCAAGACTCCCGAATATTGGACCAGTATGTATCCGATATAAAACAAGATCGACAAAATAAAGTTAATGATCGGTCCTGCTACCGATACATACACAATCCCTAAACGCTTGTTCCCGCGAAAATGAAGAGGATTGATCGGCACTGGCTTCGCCCACCCAAATGGACCAAACAGAATCAGAATCAAACCAAACGGATCAATATGCGGGATTGGATTTAATGTTAAGCGGCCCTCCGATTTCGCCGTATTGTCACCCAGCTTCCAAGCGACAAAGGCATGCGCCCATTCATGCAAAGTGAAAGCGATAACGAACGCAATTAAGCGAAACGGTACCGTTTTCCAATCAAAGTGAAAAAGATCCATTGCTTCCTCCAATCATGCGCGTTCAAAAAGTCATCTTTTTGAACATCCCCAGATAAAAATCGTCTATCTTCTAGCATACCAGCAGATAGATAGGCTTACAACCCCATTCAAAACTGCCCCAACATGCACTCTGACGAAAAAACACCGATAAGGTTTCCCTCATCGGTGTTCATTTCACGAAACTTTTATTCGCCTACTTTAACTGTACCCATTTTATCGCCTTGTTTGATTGCATCAACGTGTTCCAAACCGGAAGTGACGCGACCAAAAACAGTATGTACACCATCGAGATGAGGGAAAGAATCGTAGCAGATGAAGAATTGGCTTCCGCCTGTGTCTTTTCCTGCGTGTGCCATGGACAGGTAACCGCGTAGATGTTTGTGTGGGTTTCCTTTTGTTTCACATTTGATGGTGTAACCAGGGCCGCCTGTACCTGTTCCGTAAGGGCATCCGCCTTGTGCTACGAAGCCAGGGATAACACGGTGGAAGGACAGACCGTTGTAGAAGCCTTCGTTAGCCAATTTTTCAAAGTTTGCTACTGTGCCTGGAGCTTCTTGATCGAACAGCTCCAGCTCGATTTGGTTACCATTTTCCATGGTGATGAGCGCTTTTTTCATATGTTGAGCCTCCATACCTTGTAAAGTTAACGTACCCATTCTACCATGGAGAACGATTGACGTCCAATTTATCCCTCGATGCGAATCTGCTCTTCGCCAGGTAACTCACAGTCGGGAATAAAAACAGTCCCCGTCCTCGCCTTTGCCATCATTTTCACGTACGCTGCCTTCTCTGCAACTTGTTCCGCACTGGTGTACTTCCCTGCATATAAGACGACACCTGCCATCGACATCGAGAGCTCCTGACCGTCCCCCATTCTGCGCTTTTCATAAATGTCCGAAAAGTACGGCGTAAAAGCATCCATGATAAACAAGACAACATCATTCGCACATTGTGCTGTCGTAATCAGGATAAAATCATCTCCGCCAATATGGCCAATGAAGTCAGACCCGCTTCCGTACCATTTCGCGGCTTCCCGCAACAAGTTCGCCGTTCGAACGATAATCTGATCACCCACTTCAAACCCGTAGCGGTCGTTAAACCATTTGAAACGGTCAAGATCACAGTAGATGACCACCTGATGATCATTCCGTTTCAGCCGTTGATTCAATTCTCTTTCAATCTGCACATTCCCCGGCAATCCTGTCAGCGGATTGGCAGAGCTCGCTATCTCGAGCTTTATGGAGGCCATTTTGTCCAACAGCTTCTGCACGGTAACGATACCGATGTACTCGCCATTCTCATCAATAATAATGACCACATCATACAAATGATAAGCATCTCTGGCCATTGCCCGCTTCGCTACCTCGTCCAACTTGTCGTCTTTCGTAGCTTTGAGCGGGTTGGTATTCATAATTTGAGAAACGGGCCTTTCATAATACAACGCGATTCCGTATTGACCACCTAGAATTTGATACAGAGAAAACCGCATGACAAGTCCAACCGGTATGCCATTCTCCAACACTACCACGCTTTCAATGCGCTGATTGTGTTCAAAAATTTCATGGATGCGTCTTACTTTCTCGTGCTTTTCAACACTGATTGTCTTCGTCAAAATTTCCGTCATAGCCGGAGTGGGCAGCGTTTGTTCTGCTTCTTGCTCAATCCGCCTTTCCATTGTAAACCGCAGAAAGTTCATAGCCTTTCCACATAGCTGCGCCATCCCTTTGTCCGGCTTGCCTAAATAGTAACCCTGTCCATAGATGACACCGACATCCATGAGTGTTTCCAGCTCACGCTCCGTCTCGATCCCTTCTGCTATGATTTTGCAGTTCACTTTGTCAGCAAAGGATACAAACGTCTCCAACAACGCCTGCTTAATCGGGTCGACATCGATATTGCGGATCAATGACATATCGAGCTTAATAAAATCTGGATAGATTTCTGTAATCGATTCCAAGCTGGAGTACCCTGCTCCCGCATCATCTACGGCAATCATATAGCCTTGCTTGCGGTACTCCTCAATGATTTTTCGAAAGGCAGCGTAATTTGTAATCGCGTGGCGCTCTGTGATTTCAAAAACAATGTTTTGTGGCGTCAGTTCATACTCTGCCAAAAGCATCTGCACTTTTCCACGCAACAGAAACGGATCGTCAATCGCCCGTGGGTCCAAATTGATAAATAGTTTTTCATGCGGCTTCAGGTAGCGGATATGCTCCAATGCCCGCTTGCGACATATATGCTCCAAACGAAACACAGTATCCGTCTCTTGTGCATAATCAAACAAGGCAGCGGGAGTTGCAAAGAGACTGTTGACCGGTCCTCGTGCTAATGCCTCCCATCCCAAAGCTTCGCCATTTGGCAAATGAATGATCGGCATGAAATGCATCTGCACGTTTTCTTCTGCAAGCAGCTTGTGAAATTGTCTGATGTGCGTATATTTTTCGGAGGTAATCCCATACTTGGCCATATGTACAGCATGTTTGACAGAGGTGTACATCTCTTTTACGATATCTTCTCCGATGATTTCCGCATAGCCGATATGGACACGAAGCTCCTCACGATTGACGAAGCTTACTTGTCGATTTAACTGTCGTTCAGCCAACTCCTGAAAATGAATCGATAGCATTTGACAGTCTTCCTCACTCATCATTTGCGAAAAGGAAGTGTAGATCGCAAAATCATCTCCCCACAGCTTTTGAATCGCGATGATTCTCCCTTTAATTTCAAATGCTTGACGAGCTACAGTTGGCAAAATACTTTCAAATATATGAAGAACTCTCTTGGCACTCGTATCGCCATAGCGTTGCTCTACCTCTGTCAGCTTGACGATATCTATATAAAACATGACGACTTTTTTCTCTCTCTCCACTTCTTGCCGAATCATCGCCTTCATCCATTGGCGTTTGTCCAATGAAATATAGGGTATCCGTCGAAACCGCTTTATTAGAGTCGACAACATGATGAATCGCTCCCCCTCACCCTTTCATTATGCCGAGAAAACATTAAGCAATCATGAATGGGAGATGAAGGAAATACAAAACCTTCCCAAACGATCGGGAAGGTTTGTTCATTTTTTATGAAGTTTAGCGCATAAGCTGCGCGCGTTTTGGCAAAACATCGTGACCAACTACTTCTGCGTATGTTTCGCGTCGCACGACCACTTCTGCTTCTCCGTCCTTGACAAATACAACAGCAGGACGAGCGATTCGGTTGTAATTGTTCGCCATCGAATAACCATATGCACCTGTGCTTGGAACTGCGAGAATATCACCCGCCTGTGCTTCTGGCAGCTTCACATCCCAGATGAGCATATCCCCTGACTCACAGCACTTCCCTGCAATCGAAACAACTTCTGTGGCAGTTGCATTCATTTTGTTCGCAATCGCTGCTTCGTATTCTGCATCGTACAAAGCCGGTCGCAGATTGTCTGTCATGCCACCATCGACCGCAATATATTTCCGGACATTAGGAATGTTCTTTTGCGATCCAATTCGGTACAAGGTTGTCCCTGCATCCCCTACAATACTCCGACCTGGCTCGATCCAAATCTCAGGTAGAGGAATCGCAAGCGCTGTGAGCTCTTGGCGAACGATATCTGTAATGGCTTTGATATACGTTTCCGCTGGCTGCGGTGTATCGCCTTCTACATACCGAATACCGAATCCGCCTCCTACATTCAGCACTTCAGGGAGGAATCCAAGCTTTCCTTTTGCTTCGCCCAACAGTTCTGTCAATCGTTTGACAGCAACGAGGAAGCCTTCTGTTTCAAAAATTTGTGAGCCAATATGACTATGAACTCCCAATAAATGGAGATGATTGCTTTCGTGAGAGAATTGAATCGCCTCAAGTGCCTGGCCGTTTTGCACGTCAAAGCCAAACTTGGAGTCGATCTGCCCTGTAGAAATGTATTCATGCGTATGAGCTTCTACACCCGGTGTGACACGCAAGAGAACGGAGACCTTTTCATTCCGCTCTTCGGCCAATTGCGCCAAGATGTGCAACTCATAAAAGTTGTCCACAACGAAGCAGCCAATTTTGGCATCTAGCGCCATGATTAGCTCATCAATAGATTTGTTGTTGCCATGAAAATGGATGCGTTCTACGGGAAATCCAGCTTGCAGAGCCGTGTACAATTCGCCGCCAGATACTACATCGAGTGACAAGCCTTCCTCTTCAATCAACTTGCACATCGCCATCGTGCAAAACGCTTTGCTCGCATAAGCAACCTGGAAGGAAAAACCCGTATTGTGAAACGCATTGACAAATTCCCGGCATTTGGTGCGAATTTGTTGTTCGTCATACACATATAAAGGTGTTCCGTAAGTAGCTGCTAGCTGTGTCGTATCACAGCCTCCGATTTCCAAGTTTCCTTGTTCATTCACTCGACTTGTCCCGTGTAAGTACATGTTTCGTTTCCTCCCCAATTCATTCGCACCGATGATGTATATAGACAACCTTTTATAGAGAAAGGCAACCAACAAGGAGCGTCAGTTGCCATACAGAAACTTTTGTTCGTAAGGCTTCCCTACAATTTACTACAAGGCTGTGCGTTTGACAATGGGTGATGTCATCCGTTTTCAGAATATTATTGCCGAGAGGAATTTTGTGAGCGAACGATACTCGGCCTGTTGTTTTTGCTGGGCACAGCCAGCCGTACCATAATGTCCTTCATCCCTTTGTAGTTGAATGGAATGAACGGCCATAAGTAAGGCGTATTGAGCGAACGGGTGGAAGCCAAGAAAATCAGGATGAGCGTAAGTCCGATCATCAGTCCCGTTGTGGAGAAAAAGCCCACCATGAGAATCAGAAACAAGCGAATCAGTCGATTGGCCAAGCTCAACTCATAACTGGGAGTCGCGTACATCCCAATTGCCGCCACTGCCAAATACAAGATAACCTCGGGTGCAAGGAGTCCTACCTTGATCGCCACATCCCCGACCAGAATCGCGGCCAATAAGCCTACAGCAATCGAGAGCGGCGCTGGCGTGTGAATGGCGGCCATCCGCATCAAGTCCAGACCGACCTCAGCAATCAAGAATTGTGCCAAAATAGGGATGCTCCCCATCTTCTTGATCCCCAGGAAGTGAAGTGGCTCCGGTATCATGGAAGGGTGCATGACCAAAAGCAACCAGATCGGCAAAACAAAGACGGAAGCAAAGATTCCCAAAAAGCGAATCCAGCGCAGATAAGCACCGATTACCGGTGTTTGTCGATACTCCTCCGCATGCTGGACATGATGAAAATAAGTGGCGGGTGTGATCATGACACTCGGCGAAGTATCCACATAAATCAGTACGTGACCTTCCAAAAGATGTACAGCAGCCACATCGGGACGCTCTGTATATCGTACTAACGGGAAAGGGTTCAAAGTCTTTCCAATGATAAATTCTTCGACGGTTTTTTCCGCCATCGGTATCCCGTCTATCTGGATGTTTTGTAGACGCTCTTTTAACGTTTGGACCAGCTCTTCATTCGCTACATCATGCAAGTAGGCAACTGCAACGTCTGTCTTGGTACGCTCCCCAATCTGCATGATTTCAAATCGGAGCCGTTCATCACGTATTCTTCGGCGGGTAAGAGCTGTATTGGTTACGAGTACTTCTGTAAAACCGTCATGCGCTCCACGCACGATTCTCTCCGTATCTGGCTCCTGCGGTGTGCGATTCGGCAGGATTTTGGCATCGAGGATAATAGCGTGGGGAGATCGGTCAATGATCAATCCTACTTGACCGACGAGCAATTTATCCATAAATTCGTCTGTCGTTTCCACCTTACTGAGCTGAAAGAAAGGGATGAATTTGTGGAACAACTGGTCGAAAGCGTCGTCCGCCAGCTCCCGGTCACGCACATCGTTCAACTCACGCATGACCTGTGAAATCAGCAAGCTTTCTGCGAAGCCATTTATGTAATACAACAACATACGTGTATGACCCACATAAAAATCGTGAACCCCAATATCAAAGCTCTTACCGACACCAAGTCTGTCGTTCAAATACCTCTGATTCTCTTCAAGATAAGTCGAGATGGGATGCCGTTTTTCCGTGACTTGTGCCATGAGCGCCGCTCCTTTCCATTATCCACTGCACCGCTCTCATCGTTATAGGACAACCGTTTTGCAAACTATCTCTGCCTTCCATTTTGCCTATATCTCCAATGCCGATGACATTCGGTATATGCAGGGAATTCAAGATGTCTACCGTATCTCCATAAATATGATGCTGAAGCTGCTCGTCTGCGTATCCATCCTTGTCCACGGCTTCGTCTACAATTTGTCCTTGGTTGTTTACGGAATAAGCGACAGTCGCACCCTTGACCCAGTGTGTATTCGAGGCTACTGCAATCGCACCGATTACTTCGATATCAGGATGCTTCACCACGTATTCGAGTGCTCGTTCCCCTCTACCCTTGCCGTAATCTCCGTTGTCATCGAACATGACGATGACAGGATCATATGGTGTCATTTTAATGAGCTCGACCATCTGATTGCCTCGCAGCGGAGTCGGATTCCCGGCAGACAGTGATATACATCGACCACCAAATTGCTTGGCGACATTCTCGATAACTTTTTGGGCAATATGATCTCCGTCTGTCACCAATATGACTTTCCGGCGTACTGTGTCCATCCTAGGTCACCGCCTTTTATTGCCTGGACTTACCCTTTGGGTTTAAAGATGAGTGAGGCAAAAAATCCGAATGCAATCGCAGCCGATATACCCGCACTCGTGACCTCAAAAATCCCCGTTGCCACACCGATCAACCCATGTTGTTCAGCCTCGCTGATGGCTCCATGGTACAAAGAATGACCGAAGCTCGTAATCGGTACAGTCGCACCTGCACCTGCGAAATCAATAAACTTGTCATACACCCCGATAAAATCGAGAAAAACTCCTGCCACAACCAGCGTACTCATGACATGAGCAGGCGTTAACTTGCCAACATCCAGAAGGAGCTGACCTACTACACAAACCAAGCCCCCTACGACAAAAGCAATCAGGTACTCCATCATTTTCCTCCTTCAAGTGCAACCGCATGGGCGATGCATGGTATCGAATTGCCCTGCTGATAGCTCACCGGGCTTAAGAGGGCTCCCGTGGCGCAGACCAAGACGTTTTTCAGTAACCCACGGTTAAGTTGATCCAAAATGTAGCTATACGTGACCACTGCACTGCTGGCACAACCGCTCCCGCCTGCAAATACATCCTGATCGGGGGAGTAAATCATCATTCCGCAATCATTGTAGACTTGATCCATGTCGTAGCCTTCTGTCAACATGAGCTCCTTTAGAATCGGAAACCCGACAGATGCCAGATCACCGGTCACGATCAAATCATAGGATTGTGGAGAACGCCCCGTATCTTGAAAATGCGTCTGGATCGTAGAAGCAGCCGCTGGCGCCATGGCCGTCCCCATGTCAAACGGGTCTTTAATCCCCATATCCACTACTTTTCCCATCGTCGCATACGTAATGCGCGGACCAGTTCCCCCTATCCCAACCAATCCCGCACCGGCTCCTGTCACTGTCCACTGGGCGCTTGGCGGCTTCTGGCCTCCATATTCCGTGGGATAACGATACTGCCTTTCCGCTGTGGCATTGTGGCTACTACAAGCAGCAATCGCCCTGTTCGCATAGCCTGCGTTTACCAAAGCCGCCGCATTTGCTAGTGTCAGCATTGAGGTAGAACAAGCGCCGTACATGCCCAAAAGCGGAATCGCCACCTTTTCTGCTGCAAAGTTGGTGGTGATGTTCTGATTCAACAGGTCACCGGCGAGAATGATATCCACATCCTTGCCCGTGATCCCCGCCTTTTGCAGCAAGGTGTTGACTGCATCCTCCATTAACTGGCGTTCGGCGTCTTCCCACGTCTGTTGGCCTGCATACATATCGTCGTGGATCTTATCAAACAAGTGTGCCAGCGGCCCTTCTCCTTCTTTTGGTCCCACAGCAACTGCCGAGCTTTGCAAGCGCACATTTTGATCGAAGTGCCAGGTTTGCCGATTGACTCGTTTCACTGGTTGATTGTTTGACACCGACAGCCCTCCCTTAGAAAAACATGTTGATCAGGCTCTTTAAAATTCCCGCAATGAAAGCAGCAACAACCCCAAATACAATGACCGATCCAGCAAGCTTAAACATATTTCCCCCAACACCCAGAACATACCCTTCGCTCCGATGTTCGATGGCAGCAGAAGCGATCGAGTTGGCAAAGCCTGTAACAGGCACGGCTGATCCTGCTCCTGCATACTGCCCGATATTGTCATACACACCTAACCCTGTCAGCAAAACGGATAGAAAGATAAGCGTCGCAACGGTCGGAT
Source organism: Brevibacillus sp. Leaf182 (assembly GCF_001423865.2). Classification (NCBI taxonomy): domain Bacteria; kingdom Bacillati; phylum Bacillota; class Bacilli; order Caryophanales; family Paenibacillaceae; genus Brevibacillus; species Brevibacillus sp. Leaf182. The sequence continues at coordinate 313,822 of NZ_LMPN02000033.1, forward strand.
TGCTTGCCGTTTTCTCCGTAAAACCGAAAAAGGTAATATACATATTTTGAATGGCCTGACCCAACAAACATATGGTCCCTCCTACCCAGAAAGCACGAAACGAGTTAAGCAGAACATTTCGTTTGGGCTGGAACTTGGAAGCCTGCTGTTGATACAGTTGCTTGGTCATCTGCATCGATCCGGGGTTTTTGGATTTTGTTTTGGTTGCCATGCCCTTTCACTCCCTTTGTAAGCTTTCTTCCTATATCCTTCCTTTTTCTAAAGATGCCTATGAATAGTGGTATTTACCATTTCACAGATGAAGCAGCCATTGCAGTAAGGAACCCGTCACTTTTCCCAACACCACTGCCATCAACAGAAAGAGAAGACTGCCATCCATGTGGATTCGCTTCGCTAATATCGGGAAGACATTCAGTACCTCAGTTAAGCCTGCGGCGAGTGTCCCCACAAATATCCCAGCAAATATCCCGTAAATCGAAGAAACGATAACGGGCAAATGAGCACCCCAGTGAAAAAAATCAATGAACGTAAAAAAAAGCGCTCCTGCCACCAAGGCCCATTCCAGCGAGCGGATATATCGATGAGCATTCGTTAATTGTGTCAACCTCGGAATGATGTCGAGAACGGTAATAAACGCGACCAGCCCGCTCCCTACTGCAAGACCTCCACCTAGTCCGATCAATATAAGCAACAAGCACTTGATGACGCTCATTTCTTCGTCCGTTGGTTTTCCTTGTTTTCATTTTGTATGTAGTATTGATCAAGGCTTTGCTGATACATAAACAATTCCACTTCTAACGGACTAGGTTCTTCGTTGATTTTTTTCTGGAAGATATGATTGAAAAACAGAATCATCCCCAATCCGATCCCGATGGAGTAAGGAATTTGCATCCACAAAGGCTGACTGCTTTTTTCACCTGTAATTAAATAGTAGATTCGCTCGTGAACCTGCATCATACTGACATCGGTATGGAAATTCATGATCGCCAAGCCTGAGCCAATGAACAGCAGAAGCCACACCATCGCCACCAAAATCGGGTTCGCTTTCTTTCGAGGATTGAGTACCTCCACAATAATTTGGGGAGCACCCTGGACGTCCAATTCCACGTCGGGATAGACAGAACGCAGCCTTTTAATCACCTGCATAATATCGATAATGATCAAATTGCCATCCGTTGGCGTTGTCTGGTAAATGGGCATCCGCTTTAACGCTTCCTCGCGCTCTCCATCCCAGTAAAGCTGGCAAATGTCCCCAAGCGTAATCATGGCTTGTGGCTTTACGGCCAATCGCTTTCTCAGGCGCAGAAACAACGCGTCTTTCATGGTACCTTCCCCTTCCATCACATACCTGATTATTCGCTAGTATGTGCCGAGCCACAAAACCCATGCAAATAAACGGAAATGAACAAAACACCCCAGCCACGTAGTGACCGGAGTGTTTGTATTAGTTAATGCTCAATTTGGTCTTTGATCGTTTGCAAAATGCGCTTCTCGAGGCGCGATACCTGTACTTGCGAGATTCCCAGCCTTTCCGCTACTTCCGACTGTGTCTGATCCTTGTAGTAGCGCAGGTAGACAATGAGCTGCTCTCGCTCGCTCAATCGACTGATCGCATCCTTGAGGGCAATTTTTTCAAACCATTTGTTGACCCCTTCATCCGCAATCTGATCGATCAACGTAATAGGGTCCCCGTCATTTTCAAAAACCGTTTCATGGATGGAAGAAGGTGCCCGATTCGCTTCTTGTGCAAACACGACTTCTTCTGGCGTAATCCCCACCGCGTCCGCAACCTCAGCAATCGTGGGTGCGCGACCGAACTGCTTGTACAGCTCATCCTTTGTTCGTCGTACCTTATTGGCTGTTTCTTTGAGTGATCGACTTACCTTGACTGTACCGTCATCGCGTAAGAAGCGTTGAATTTCTCCAATAATCATCGGCACTGCATAGGTTGAGAATCGCACATCATAGGAGAGATCAAACTTGTCTACGGCTTTCAAAAGGCCAATACAACCGATCTGAAACAAATCATCCGCTTCGTATCCACGGTTGATAAAGCGCTGGACGACAGACCAGACCAGTCGAATATTGCTGTTGACTAAAAGCTCTCGTGCCTCAGTGTCTCCAGCTTGGCTTTTGGCGATTAGCTCTTTTACTTGGTCATTGGTCAGAAATGGTTGACTCGCGTTTTTGATATCGGCACCCATTGGCACTACCCCTAATTTTGCAAGGCTTTGGCAAACGCCAGGCGTTTGGTGAGGCGCACAGTTGTTCCTTTACCCACAACCGTTGCCACTTCCAAAGAATCCATGAAATTCTCCATTATCGTAAAGCCCATTCCAGAGCGCTCAAGCTCCGGTTTCGTCGTATAGAGTGGCTGCATGGCCTGCTCCACATCCTCAATTCCTCGTCCATTATCTTCCACAATCAGATCAATGCTGTCCTCTTGAATTCGCACAGAGATTTGTACCACACCCTCTGGATTTTCGTCATAACCATGAATAATGGCATTCGTAACAGCTTCGGATATAACGGTTTTGATTTCTTCCAGCTCGTCCATCGTAATATCGAGTTGGGAAATGAAGGCTGCGACTGCTACACGTGCGAATGCTTCATTTTGGCTCAATGCTGCAAACGACACTGACATAAAGTTACGCTGTACCATCATTACGCCACCCCCAGAACATGCAAAGCATCCGCTTCATTTTCGCGAAACTTGATTACCTTGAATAACCCGGACATCTCAAATATTCGATAGATTGTAGGGTTGATCGAGCAGACGTACATATCTCCAGATCGGGCAGAAATCTGCTTGTATCTTCCCAAAATAACTCCGATACCAGAGCTGTCCATAAACGTCAAATCAGCCAGACTCAGCACAATATGGCGTATAGTAGAGGTACGCAAAAGATCATCCGCCTTCTTGCGTAACTCTTCTGCCGTATGATGATCCAGCTCACCCTGCAAACGGATCACCAGCACGTCCTGCCGTGTCTCCATCGCAACTCGTAAACTCATAGCTGACCCACTCCTTCTCCCTTGATAGAAACTCTCTTTCTTCCTCGGCGAAACCAATTCCTGCCAGCCGACAAAAGAACAAAAAAATCGAGCAGCCGCGCCATTCCATTCGGGGCAACTCGATTCTTTTCGCGCTCATGCTGTCTGTCAGTAGCTAATCAAAATGCTCTTGGTGGTTCGCTTAAGAATCTCCCACATGTTGGCTTTATCTACCTGATCTTCTGGGATCAGATCGATTCGATTTACTTCTTTGCCATCTTTCGTGCGGATGAAAATGTGGCCGATTACTTGGTTCTTTGCTATAGGAGCGTGAACCGCCTCATTGATGACAATTTCCTTTTGGAAGGTATCGGCTGATTCTCCTTTTTTCATCAACAAGCTAACAGCATGTGGTGTAACCGCATTGATCTGCGCTTTCTGACCTTTATCCACAACAAGTGCACGAACAGCTTCCCCCTTTTTGTACATCGGCGTCACCTGAAAGTGCGTGAATGCGTAATTGAACATGGTCGATACTTCATTGTTGCGGGTTTTTACATCAGGCTCACCCATCACGACTGCAATGACGCGCATGTTGTCGCGTTTGGCAGTCGCTGTTAAACAGTATTTCGCTTCGCCTGTGTACCCTGTTTTCAAACCGTCCACCCCTTCATAAAAACGCACCAGCTTGTTCGTATTCACAAGCCAGAAGGGGCTCTCTGTATCTTTTCGCAAATAGTCTTGGTACGTACCAGTGAACTTCGTGATGCCTTCATGCTTTAAGAGCTCGCGTGACATGATCGCAATATCTGCTGCCGAAGAGTAGTGATTCGCGGCAGGAAGCCCATTGGAGTTTACAAAATGTGTATTTTTCATGCCGAGCTGCTGTGCGCGTTCATTCATTCGCGCGACAAAACTCTCTTCTGTCCCAGCCAAGTGCTCGGCCATCGCTACAGAGGCATCATTCCCAGAAGCAATCGCAATCCCTTTCATCATGTCCTCTACCGTCATTTCTTCACCGGGCTGTAGAAAAATTTGCGACCCGCCCATCGATGCTGCTCTTTCACTTGTTCGAACCTTATCGGTAAGCTTAAGCTCTCCCCGTTCCACCGCTTCCATGATCAAAAGCATGGTCATTACTTTGGTGATACTGGCGGGTGGCATTTTTTCATTGGCGTTCTTTTCATACAAGACTGTTCCCGTATCCGCTTCAATCATCACTGCGGATGAAGCTTGTGGGGCAAAATGATTGTCACCCTTTTGCTGTCCAGCCTTTTCTTTGGCAATCGCCATCGGAGAAAAGATGGTTAAGCACATAACGAAGCATAGAGCGAGGTATCCATTCCGTTTCATAGCAGTCTCTTCCCTCCATTCATGGTTTTATTCTCACCATCATGAAAGGAAAATATTCACACAAAAACGGCAAGATTATCTTCTGGAAAGCACATCCGGTTTCACGAAAAAATCCCTTCCGCTACTAGCAGAAGGGACACTTTCTTAAATGACGAATCGGCTCACATTTTGCGTTAGCTCATCCGCCATTTTTTTCAATTGCTCTACGTTTTCATTAATGCGTGCAATCGAATTCAATTGTTCATCCACTGTCTCTACCACACCTGAGATGGAATCACTAATTTCATCCGACATGGTGGCAAGACGTTGCATGGAGTTCGTCACAACCTGATTACCTGCCGCCATCTCTTCCGAGGTCGCTGTCATCGATTCGCTCTGCTCTGCAGCCGCTTGAATCTCTGCCACGATATTTTGGAAAGCAGTTCCCACAGACTCTACGGACTGCAAGCCTCCACTCACCATGGTAACGATCTCGTCCATATGCTTGCTCATATCCATTGCCTCATCATTGATCGAATGGGCAATGGCAGCGATACGCTCCGAGAAGGAGCTGCTTTCCTCTGCGAGCTTGCGAACCTCGCTGGCAACTACCGAGAAGCCTCGTCCAGCATCTCCAGCGCGGGCAGCCTCAATGGCAGCATTCAACGCCAACAAATTCGTTTGCGAAGCAATACTCGTAATCATTTCAACGATACTCGTAATTTCACGAGCCCGCTCACGAAGATTGTGCATCTGCCCAGCAGTACGTTCTACCTCACCAGTAGCACGTCTCACCGTATTAATTACGTTTTCCACTAACTCCATTCCGCCTTGCGCTCTCTCAAAGGTACGGGTCGTGGCAACCGATGTAGATTCGGCAGCCACAGCCACCTGTTCAACGCCTTCCGATATTTCCGAGACGGTGTTGGCCGTCGCTTGCACTTCATTCGTCTGCGTAGAGACGCGTTGGGCAATCGTAGAGATATTATCCGTAATGACGTTAATGGCTCCTTTGTTTTCTTGCGCAAATAGAGTCAGCTCATCTGTCGCTACATTCAGTTGTGTAGCTTGTCCCTGTACAAGGGCAATCAGCTTGCGGAGTTCAGCCGCCATGTCATTCATTTTGCGGCCAACCATAGCCAGCTCGTCATTGCCATTTACTTTTACGTTGATATTAAAATGTCCGGCGCCGATTTGATCCATATCCTGTGCTATCGCGAACAGAGACAGTCGAATCCGATTCGCAAACCACCAGATCGCCCAAACCGAAAGCCCGATGATCGGCAAGCTGAAGAGCACGAAGTACAGCCACATTCCGTCTACTTCACCGTATACCTCGTCCGTTCCCGTGGACAAAACGACATTCCATTTCAACATTGGGATCGGTGCAAAAGCTGCAAATGAATCGATTCCATGATCCGAGTACAGCAAACTGTTACTCGTCTCATGCTGCATTAGAGCAAGCATCTCTTCATAATCTTTGTCACCAGCCAGCACGAGCTTGTTGTTGTTATTCGGATTTTGATGGGCCACAACCAAACCATCCTGGCGAACGACAAATGCGTAGCCATTCTCCATGAAAGAGATCTCAGGAATCTTTTGAATCATTTGGTCAATTGTAAAGCCAACAACGAACAACCGGCTCGTATCATCGGCCTTTTCCCCTATGGGTGTCGCAATATAAAGAAAACTCTTGTTGCTGCCTTCAACGATTTCTTCATCAGAAATGACCAAGGATTTCGTGGTTAACGCTCTTTGGAAGTATTGCTTTTGCTTGAAGTCAATCTCGTTTGTCCCGGTCAAGGAATACAGGGATTTCCCGGAAGCCGTGTCGATCAAATAGATTCTGGAAACTTCTTTATGCGCCTGGCGCAATAGAGTAAACTGCTCCATGATAAGCGGCTGCAGATCTGTCATCATCACACGTTTGGTTGCTGCCGATTTGGTGGAGTTCACAATCGCTTGTAAGTCATCTTCCATACTATTCGCATGCTGGTCAGCCAGCATTTTCGCTTGATTAGAGGTTATGCTAAACAATGTTGATTTCGAGAAGGAAAGGGCTATGTATTGCAAAGAACCGATAATAATAAGTACAAGAATTAGACCAAACACAATCATCTTTGTAGCAAGAGAGCCTTTTAGCTTTTCCGTTACTACTTGGCTAGTCAGGTTCACTTTTTTTATGAGATTCGAAATTCCCTCCTTCTTTTTCCATCGTGGCGACAAAAATTTACTCATGCTACTTGCCCCCTTTATCACTGCTACCATTTTCCAGTGCAAGAACTCCGAAAAAATACCCCTGAAAAAAAACTGCCTCTGGGTACAATACCCACTTTTTTCAGAGGTAAAACCTCCCTTATGAAGGGAAACGAGTTCCGGGCTGCACGAGTAGCCTCGGAACTCGCTATTTGTAATTGATTTAGTTATACAAATGACAAGCTGCGAAATGTCCTGGCTCTACTTCTTTCCACACAGGTACGGATGCAGCGCATTCCGGCATTGCTTTCGGGCAACGAGTACGGAAATGGCAACCGCTTGGTGGGTTCATTGGGCTAGGTACATCGCCTTGTAATACAATGCGCTCACGGCTACGCTCAACTTCTGGGTCTGGAATCGGAATTGCAGACAACAGCGCTTGCGTATACGGATGGAGCGGCTTTTCATACAAAGCATCACTTTCTGCCAGCTCAACCATTTTACCCAGGTACATAACCGCTACACGGTCGGAAATGTATTTTACCATGGACAGGTCATGGGCAATGAACATGTAGGTCAAGCCCATTTTTTCTTGCAACTGTTCGAGCAAGTTTACAACCTGTGCTTGTACGGATACGTCCAAAGCAGAGATCGGCTCGTCACACACGATGAATTTTGGCTCTACTGCCAATGCACGGGCAATTCCGATACGTTGGCGCTGACCACCTGAAAACTCGTGTGGGAAGCGGTTCATATGCTCAGGATTCAAGCTCACCAAGGAAAGCAGCTCCTGGATGCGCTCTTTGCGCTTCTGACCAGTCGCCAGGCCATGAATATCCAGCGCCTCGCCAATGATATCCCCGACTGTCATACGCGGATTCAAGGATGCGTAAGGGTCTTGGAAAATCATTTGCATGTTGCGGCGCATCGCCTTCATTTCTTGCTGGTTCAAATCCATGATGCTCTTGCCTTCAAACAGGACGTCCCCTTCAGTCGCATCATACAGTCTCAAGATGGTACGACCGGCAGTGGACTTTCCACAGCCTGACTCTCCTACTACGCCCAATGTTTCTCCACGTTTGATCTCAAACGAGATATCATTCACAGCTTTCAGAGTATTATCACCAATCGAAAAGAACTTTTTCAGATTACGTACTTCAATCAAATTTTCACGTTTATCCACTGATATCCCTCCTTCTACGCACGGTTCTGAGCAAGCGGATGCTGAAGCCAACAAGCTGCTCGCTGAGTCGTACTGATGTCGTTCAGCTCAGGATCGATCTCTTGGCACACACGCATCGCAGATTCACAACGCGCGGTGAATCCACAGCCAACTGGTGGACGAAGAAGGTCTGGTGGCGTACCAAAAATTGGTGTCAGTGGCTCGTCACGGTTCAAGTCAAGACGTGGTACCGAGCGAAGCAAGCCTTTGGTGTAAGGATGTTGCGGATTGTAGAAAATATCGTCAACTGTTCCTGTCTCGATCACTTTTCCTGCGTACATAACGATTACGCGGTCACACATCTCAGCAACAACACCAAGGTCATGCGTGATCAAGATAATGGATGTGCCTGTTTTCTTTTGCAATTCTTTCATCAGGTCCAAAATTTGCGCCTGAATCGTTACGTCCAAAGCTGTCGTCGGTTCATCCGCGATCAACAGCTTCGGCGAACAGGCGAGGGCAATCGCGATCATCGCACGTTGACGCATACCGCCAGAGAACTCGTGTGGATATTGCTCCACACGTTTCTCAGGTTGCGGAATACCAACCATAGTCAACAGTTCAATAGCACGATCACGTGCTGCAGATTTCGACATGTTTTGGTGCTTGATCAAGCCTTCGGTAATTTGGCTACCGATGGTCATTGTTGGGTTCAAGGAAGTCATTGGATCTTGGAAGATCATCCCGATATCTTTACCGCGGATCGATTCCATTTCTTTTTTCGACTTCTTGACGATATCCTCGCCATTGAAGAGAATTTGCCCTTGTTTAATTTCACCTGGAGGCATTGGAATCAGCTTCATGAGGGTTTGGGCGGTTACGGATTTACCGCAACCGGACTCCCCTACAATCGCTACAGCCTCTCCGCGGTTGACGTGAAAATTCACACCGCGGACTGCTTTTACTTCACCTGCATACGTATGGAAGGATACATGCAGGTCTTTTACATCAAGAATGCGTTCCATAACGACTATCCCTCCTATTTACGCAGGCGTGGGTCTACAGCATCGCGCAGACCGTCACCGAACAAGTTAAATGCCAAGATGGTCACGGAAATAAAGATTGCCGGGAATGTCAAACGCCATGGATAGTACTTCATGGCCGGCAAGCCCTCATTGGACATCGTTCCCCACGATGCAATCGGTGCCGAAACCCCTAACCCGATAAAGGACAAGAAGGATTCTGCGAAAATCGCGGAAGGTACAGTCAAGCTCAACGTTACGATGATTGGACCCAAAGCATTTGGAATCAAGTGTTTGAAGATCAGACGGTTTGCGTCAGCACCAAGGGAGCGCGCTGCCAGTACAAACTCTTGGTTTTTCAATTGAAGGATCTGACCACGCACAATCCGGGCCATACCGATCCATCCCGTTATCGTCAAGGCAAGAATAATCGTTCCAACACCAGGCTCTAAAACAACCATCAACAAAATAACAACCAGCAGGTAAGGAATCGCAAACAAAATATCTGCGAAACGCATCATCAATTCATCTACTCTACCGCCATAGAAACCTGCGATACCGCCCCAGATCACACCAATGATCAGGTCAATGAACGCTGCGGCAAGACCTACTTGCAGAGAGATTCGTGCACCGTACCAAATACGTTCAAATACGTCACGACCTAGGTCATCTGTGCCAAACCAGTGTTCAGCAGACGGCTTTTTGTTCTTGCCAGCCAGATCCGTCGTAAAATAATCTTGTGGAGTTAACCATGGGATCACAATGGCACATACGATCAACGCAGCAATGAAGATCATAGAAATCATTGCGACTTTATTCATTCTCAAACGACGCCAAACGTCAGACCAAAAAGAGAGACTTGGGCGCTTAATTGCTTCAGCTTGACGTAGGTCAACGGAAATTGGCTCGAAATGTTCTTTAGTCAAGTTTTGCACGTGTCATTACTCCTTTCCTGCGTCCGAAAGTTTGATCCGTGGGTCTACCAAGGTGTATGCGATGTCAACAATCAGAATCATCACAACTAGGATAATGGAGTAGAACACGGTCGTACCCATGATTACTGTATAGTCGCGGTTTGTAATAGACAAAACGAATTCGCGACCAAGACCAGGAACACCGAAAATACGTTCAATAACGAATGCCCCTGTCAAAATACCAGCAATCAGTGGACCCAGGTAAGTAACAACTGGCAAAAGCGCATTACGGATTGCGTGCTTTACTGTAATGGTAAAAGTATGCAGGCCTTTTGCTTTTGCTGTTTTGATGTAATCTTGCCCCATAACTTCAATCATATTGGAACGCGTCAAACGCGCGATAAATGCCATCGGTGATGCGGCGAGTGCCAATGATGGAAGGATGGTGTATTCGAATCCTTCCCATTTCGCGATTGGAAACCAGCCCAAATTAATAGCGAAAATGTATTGGTAAAAGGACGCCAAAATAAAGCTTGGTACCGATAATCCCAAAACGGCGATGACCATTGCGGAATAGTCTTGCCATTTATTATGGTTTAGCGCTGCGATAACCCCTAGCGTAATCCCTCCGAAGATAGCGAGCAATAAAGCTTGTGCTCCCAAGTGAGCTGAAACTGGGAAACCACGATTAATCATGTCGTTAACAGTTGAAGATTTCTCCGTAAACGACGGACCAAGTTCCCATGTTGCTACACCCTTCAAATATTCAAAGTATTGTTCGTGCAACGGCAGGTTCAGCTTGTACTTTGCCTCTAGTGCTGCCTTAATTTCCGGCGGGACCTGCTTCTCGGATGTAAATGGACCACCTGGTACTGCTTTCATGATGAAGAAGGTGGCCGTTACAATTAAGAAGAGCGAGATGAGCATAAAAATGATGCGCTTACCGAGATAACGGATCAACTAACTTACCCCCTTGGTAGATTTTTGATTGCTTTCACGTCCCATGTTTACACTGCGGAACGCTGCCGACACAGTGTAAAAATCGGCTGTGTAAATAACCCTTAGATCTCTTGCAGTAAAGCTTCTCTCTCTATTTTTTCTTTGCTGGCAATCATACCAGCTGGTATTTATGGGAAGGGCTTGCATAGCAGAGGGTATATGTTGCAACCATATACCCTCTGCCGCAAATCCCGTTTCCTTCGTTATGAAATTACTCGATGTAAGCGCCTTTCCAATCCACGTCACCCAGGCCAGTTTGGTGAACGCCTTTCACTTCTGGCTTCTGTACCCAAGATTGCGTGTAGAAGTAAATTGGCATGATTGGCATTTCATCCATTAGGATTTGCTCTGCATCTGCCAAAATTTTCTTGCGTTTCTCGAGGTCTGGCTCCTGAGCAGATTGGTTCAACAACTCTTTATATTTTGCATTCTCCCAACGCGTATCGTTGTTTCCACCCATTTTATCCTTGTAGAGCTCCAGGAAGTTGATTGGGTCATTGAAGTCACCCAGCCAGCCCATCCGTCCAATCTGGAAGTTACCCTCATGCATGTCTTCCAGGTAAACTTTCCATTCTTTGTTCTCGAGTTTCACATCTACTCCGAGATTTTTCTTCCATTGGTCTTGGATGGCCTCAGCAATCTTCTTGTGAGCCTCAGATGTGTTGTAGGACAAGGTAATCGGTGGCAGCTTGCTCAAGCCAGCCTCTTTCAGTCCCTCTTCCAAAAGCTTTTTCGCATTTTCTATATCCTTGTCTTTGAAATAGCCATTTGGATTCAGCACCATGGATGGAGGAACAGCGCCAGTTGCCGGGATTTGACCCGTTTGGAGAATGTTGTCGATCAAGCCTTGGCGATCGATCGAGTAGGCAAATGCTTTTCTCACTTTAATGTTATTAAATGGCGGCTTTTCGGTATTGAACTTGTACCAGTACGTACCAGCGATTGGATTGGTTTGAATCTTGCCTTGCTCTTTCAATGCTGGAATCGCATCTGTTGGCAAAGCACTCATAGGTGCGCCAGCCCAGTCGATTTCGCCATTTTCGAACATGGAGAGCTCTGTATTTTCGTCTTCTACCATGGAGAATTCGATTTTGTCGAGCTTTACATTGTCTTTATCCCAGTAATTTTCGTTCTTCACGAGCACCATCTTGCTCTTGTGCTCCCAAGATTCGATTTTGAAAGGTCCGTTACCGACGTGCGAACTTGCTTCGCCTGCCCACTTCGGATTTGCATCAATTACTTTTTTGTTAACTGGGAAGTAGGTACGGAATGCGAGCAATTCTAGGAAGTATGGAGTCGGATTCTCCAGCTTAACTTCCAGTGTCTTATCGTCAAGTGCCTTCACGCCTACTTCATCAAGCTTTGCTTCGCCCTTGTTTGCTTTTTCACCATTCTTCACGTAGTACAGCTGATATGCGTAGTTGGAAGCTGTTTTTGGATCGAGAGCACGCTTCCAAGCATACTCAAAGTCATGTGCTGTTACAGGATCACCATTGCTCCATTTCGCTTCTCTGATTTTAAATGTGTACGTTAGCTTATCATCAGAGACGGTATAGCTCTCAGCAGCAGCTTCATGCGGCTTATCGTCGGTTCCAATGCGGGTCAAGCCATCAAAGGTTGCCAAGATAATCGCGCCTGAAGTCGTGTCCTCTGCCAGCCCTGGATCAGTTGTAGGTGGCTCCGAGTGCAGGTTCATCTTTAAAACTTGTGGCTTTTTCTCAGCCGCTGGAGTTGCAGGCTGTGAAGGTGCTGGTGTTTCTCCTGGCGGTGGAGCGGCAGCTGGTTGACCTCCTCCGCACCCTGCCAGGGCAGTTCCTAATACAGCAATCGAGCTCACAAGTGCAAACACATTCTTTTTCAACGCAATAACCCCCAGTTTTCTTTTTTGTCTTTTTTCTGAAAATAAAGGACGAAAAAAAATGAAAACTACGCGAAGCTGCTTGACTTCGGCTGGAAGGCATCAACCCCTTTCATTGCAGGGTCACCTCGTCGTCTTGAACGAAAGAGAAGGTGTCTTTGTACTGCTTCAGTTCCAGTGAAACGTCCGCAGCTGCAATTCCTTCAATTTGAGAGAGTCGTTCGTTAACAAAGGTGATCAGCTCATCATTACTATGGAAACACGCTTGGATAATCAAGTCGTGCTTACCGCTATAAGCGCCTACAAAGCGTACTGCAGAAAATTTGCTTAATTTTTCTGCCACTTCTTTCTGCAAACCTAGCTTTGTGGTTAACCCGATGATAACCTGCACATGTAATCCTAATTTCTCTGGATCGGGTTGAATTACGAATTGGAAGACACCGTCTTGCAAAAGACGAGTGATGCGCGATCGAATTGTTCCTTCGCTCACGCCTAGTTGATGGGCGATTTCTGTATATGGGATACGCCCATCTTCATGGAGGATTTGCAGAATCTGTCTGTCGACATGGTCCAGCTTTTTCATAAATACGATTTTCTGAGAACCTCCATCATTTTTTTACGAATTTCGCAATAATCTTTTACAAACAGTCTAATACAATAAAAGTAATCGGAAATGATAGCGGTGTCAACGAAATTTGACAAGTAGAATTATAAAACTTTATAAAGTCAATCCGAACAGTAAAATAAATTTTATACAATAAAGAACGACTTATATCTTACTATTGAATATGAAAAACTAGATTTAATCAACAATATTTTTTCGAGAAACTGTATTTTTACTCATAAAACAAGGCGTGCTCATGTGCTGTGCACGCCTTGTTTTATTTGATTAATCAACTAATTACCAGACAATCTATGCTTCGATAATTTTATAAATCAACGGTTGTTTTTCGTCGATTGCCGTCGAAATCTGGAAGGCACCTTCCATTTCTTTCAAGGCACTTTGCAGAAGCTGGTCTTCGTTAGCATGGATGGTGACCAAAACTTCTCCAGCCTTCACCTGATCCCCGCGTTTTTTGTGCAGAACAAGACCTACTGCCAAGTCAATTGGCATTTCTTTTGTCAATCTGCCAGCACCCAAGACAACAGAAGCATGACCGATTGCTTCTGCATCAATCGCACTTACAAAGCCGTCCTGTTCGGCTGTAACGGTATGAATGATCTTTGCTTGCGGCAGACGAGACAACTCATAGACGTCCTGCTTATTGCCGCCTTGAGCCTCTACCATTTCCGCCAGTTTATCCACTGCTTTTCCGGAAGCCATCAGGTCTTCGAGCTTCTTACGTCCTTCTTCCACATCCGTAACAAGCCCACCCATAACAAGCATGCGGGAACCAATAGCCAATACCAGCTCGGTCAAATCGCGAGGGCCTTTACCTGCAAGTGTCTCTACCGCTTCTTTCACTTCCAGTGCATTGCCCACGGCAAAACCAAGCGGCTGGTTCATATCGCTGATAACCGCCACCGTTTTACGTCCTACTTGACTACCGATTGCAACCATCGCATTTGCTAATGTTTCTGCCTCTTCAATGCTTTTCATGAAAGCGCCCTTCCCTACTTTTACGTCAAGCAGGATGGCATCTGCCCCAGCGGCAATCTTCTTGGACATAATGGAGCTTGCAATCAACGGCACAGCTTCTACAGTAGCTGTCACGTCACGCAGAGCATACAGCTTCTTGTCTGCAGGTGTCAGGTTGCCAGACTGTCCGATTACGGACACGCCAATATCACGCACCTGCTGCAAAAATTGCTCGCGTGTGCGTTCTACTTCAAAACCTGCGAAGGACTCCAGCTTGTCGATAGTGCCTCCGGAGTATCCGAGACCTCTTCCAGACATCTTTGCCACAGGAATACCTGCTGCCGCTACCAACGGCGCAACAACAAGAGTAGTTTTGTCCCCTACTCCGCCTGTACTGTGCTTGTCTACCTTAATTCCTTGCAGGGAAGACAGGTCAAGCTGTTCGCCTGATCCTGCCATTGCCAAGGTTAGATCTCCTGTCTCTCTCGCAGTCATGCCTCGGAAAAAGACTGCCATTGCCCATGCGGACATCTGGTAGTCAGGAATGCTTCCATCTGTATAGCCTGTCACCAGAAATTGAATCTCTTCTGATGTCAGTTCTCCGCCATCACGTTTTTTGGCGATCATATCGACCATACGCATTGTTAATCCCTCCGAATCCGTTACTTACATCTTGGCTACGATACCGTTTACCAGAGCCAGGAATTGCGATTTTACCTTTTCTGTCGTTTCCATTACTTCATCATGGGACAGAGGCTGTTCCAAAATACCTGCTGCCATGTTGCTAATGCACGAAATACCAAGTACCTTCACACCCATGTGTCGTGCGACGATTACTTCTGGTACAGTGGACATCCCTACAGCATCTCCACCCAACAGGCGAAGCATACGGATTTCCGCAGGAGTTTCGTAGGTAGGACCTAACAGACCTGCGTATACACCTTCACGTAGCTGGATTCCTTGCTCGGAAGCAACTTCATGAGCCAGCTTGCGGAGCTGTTTGGAATAAGCCTCAGACATATCTGGGAAACGCGCTCCCAATTGTTCATCATTTGCACCGATCAATGGATTGCGGAACGTCATGTTGATGTGATCGGAAATCAGCATGAGGTCGCCTGGATTGTAGCCTTCGTTAATTCCGCCAGCCGCATTGGTCACAATAATGGTTTCAACGCCGAGCAGCTTCATGACACGGATTGGGAAAACAACGGCATCCAGTCCATGTCCCTCATAAAAGTGGAAACGACCTTGCATCGCAACGACTTGCTTGCCTTGCAGCTTTCCAATCACGAGTTGTCCTTTGTGGCCGACAACGGTGGACACAGTGAACCCAGGAATTTCATGATAAGGGATGATCACTGGATTTTCGATTTCATCTGCCAAAACACCCAGCCCTGATCCGAGTACGAGACCAATGGTTGGTTTTTCTGTTAGTTTCGGTTCGATATATGCTACTGCATCATGGAAATTTGCCAATTTAACTCTCTCCTTTTTTGTGTTTCTTCTATTATATAAATGTTTATTTTTGCTTAACCTTTATAAATGATTGAGGAAGCTTTTCCCAATCACCGGAGCAGTTACTTCAAAATTGTCTGCGATAGTCGCACCCAAGTCCGCAAATGTTTCACGGATACCCAAATGTTCTCCAGCTTGAATACCCTTGTGGTAGACAAGCAACGGAACGTATTCTCTGGTATGGTCACTGCCATGATGTACAGGATCGTTTCCATGGTCTGCCGTGATTACCAGCAAATCATTTTCTTGTAGCGCTTCCAAAAGCTCTGGAATACGAGCGTCGAACTCCATCAAAGCGTGACCATACCCTTCTGGATCGCGGCGATGACCGAACTTCGCATCGAAGTCCACGAGGTTGACAAAAGAAAGACCCGTAAACGATAGTTTCATCGTGCCCAGAATTTGATCTACACCGTCCATGTTATCTTTGGTACGGATAGATTGGGTAACTCCCTCTTCTGCGTAAATGTCGCTGATTTTGCCAATGGCAATAGAAGCAAGGCCAGCATCTTGCAGACGATTCATGACTGTCGGAGCAAATGGTTTCACGGAATAATCGTGACGATTTGCTGTACGGCTAAAATTACCTGGCTGTCCAACAAATGGGCGTGCAATGACACGAGTAACGGCAAACTCATCACGAAGCGTCAACTCACGAGCTACCTCGCAAATATGGTACAGCTCTTCAAGCGGAACAACCTCTTCGTGGGCTGCCACCTGGAAAACACTGTCCGCAGATGTATAGACAATCACTGCACCCGTATTCATATGCTCTTGGCCAAGCTCGTCGAGAATGTCCGTCCCAGAAGCGACCTTGTTCCCGAGCACTTTGCGGCCAATACGTTGCTCAAATTCCGAGATCAACTCTTGTGGAAATCCGTCTGGATAGGTGTTAAACGGAGTAGACACATGCAGACCCATGATTTCCCAATGACCAGTCGTCGTATCTTTCCCCATGGAGATTTCCTGCATTTTCCCATAATGGGCCATAGGAGTTGCTACTGGCGCAACGTTTTGGAGTGGTGCTATATTTCCCAAACCTAATTTTTGCAAGTTGGGCAATGAAAACCCTGCAACTCGTTCCGCAATATGACCCAAGGTGTTCGCTCCTGCATCATTGAACTTAGGCGCATCAGGTTGTTCGCCAATCCCTACGCTGTCCATGACGATCAAAAAAACTCGTGAATACTGCATCTTAACGCCTCCTGTTTACCAGTCATTCGAATTCCATAATCAAGTCGTCAGACGTCTGACCTGATTCAGAAAATTTTTCTCCGCCCGACAATCAGGCGGAGTCGATCGTTTTTTCATACTCATGCTCGCGGATGCGTCTTGGCATAGATGTCCTTAATCCGCGTTCTGGTCACATGTGTGTAAATCTGGGTGGTTGAAATATCAGCATGCCCAAGCATCTCCTGAACAGAGCGCAAATCGGCTCCATTTTCCAGCAAGTGAGTGGCAAAAGAGTGGCGAAGCGTATGGGGTGTAATCTCTGCACGGATGTTTGATTTTTGGGCATATCGTTTAATAATTTTCCAAAAACCTTGCCGTGTAATTTGTTTGCCCAAGTGATTCAGAAATAATGCAGTATCGCCAGTTCCTTTTACCAGCTTGGGACGCCCTGCCTGCAAATAGTGGCGAACCATTTGAATGGCAACCGAGCCTAACGGAATGATTCGCTCTTTTGATCCTTTTCCCAAGCATTTGACAAAGCCCATATCCAGATTCACATCAGCACTATCCAGATTGACTAACTCCGAGACACGAATGCCTGTCGCATATAAAAGCTCAAGCATCGCCTTGTCCCGCAGCCCGGCAGGATGATTGACAGGAGGACTTTCCAAAAGACGTTCCACTTCCTCAACAGAGAGCACTTTCGGTAAGCGTTTCTCGATTTTCGGTGTTTCTAGATGAATGGATGGATCTTTATCTATGTACTTATCCCGAATGAGAAACTGATAAAATGCTCGTATCGATGCCATATTGCGAGAAAGCGTTGCTGTAGCACGTCCTTTTTCCCGTAAAACAAGCAAGTAACCAATGATGTGCGTCCGAGTAGAATCCTCTATTCGAGAGACACCTTGCTCCTGTAAGTACGAGGTAAAGGCCACCATATCCCGTTGATAGGATTCCAGGGTATTTCTCGATAACCCTTTCTCCACAGTCAGGAAATGAATAAACTGATCAATCAGACTGTCCATGAAGCTGTCCCCTTCAGCTGATAAGTATCGTGTATTGCTTTCCACAAAGAAAAAGAAACTCCTGCTTCTCCAGATAAAAAACTCAAACTCGCATTACTCTCCTGTTAAAAAGAAGAGCTGCAGTCGTGCGACATAACCGTCAAAATCCTGTGCCTGAGAGGTATTGATGACTTTTACTACCTTCACCGCATTCCCATGTGGTTCTTGATAAGGGTTTGCCGGGAGAAATTTGTCCGCCAGCAAGGTAATGATGCCGTAGGAGAGCAAGGTGCAGGTAATGAAAAGAAGCAAGAAACGAAGACCCTCCATCAAGCGGCGATAAGAGACCTTCATCCGTGAGCCTCCTTTCAGACTTTCTTTCATTTATATGCACTTGTCCCTCGCTCCATTCGAATCGATCCTCGCTTAGGATTCCACAGGAATAGGTCTGCCATTACAAAAGCTCCCAAGGAAAAAAGAAAAACTTCTCCGTTCCCAGAGAAGTCGACTTTATTTGAAGTCCTCCACGTTCACTTTATCTACACAACGATTGCAGATCCCGTAGAAGGTCAATCGGTGGTCGGTAATATAAAAGTTGTAAACATTCTTGACTTTCTCTTCTGCTGTGACAAGCAGATCTTCAAAAATTTCATCCACCGTACCACAATTGAGGCAAATGAGGTGATGGTGGTGATAGGCAGCATTATCATCACGAAGATCGTAACGAGCTACACCATCGCCAAAATTCATTTTATGAAGGATCTTCAGTTCGCTCAACAGCTCTAATGTCCTGTATACGGTAGCAAGCCCGATTTCCGGCGCTTTATCCTTCACCAACAAGTAAACATCTTCCGCGCTCAAGTGGTCTTCTTCATTCTCCAACAACACGCGAACAGTGGCTTCACGCTGTGGTGTCAGCTTGTAGTTCTGTGAATGCAACTGCTGCTTAATTTTCTCTAATTTTTCTTCCAACATTAATGCCCCTCCCCGCTCGCATGAAACCTGTTCCTATTATAGTAGAGGGGCATTGAATAAGTCAAATGCATAAGTTATTACCTGAGAATTATTCTTAATTAAGCACAAGCTGCATCAACCTAGGGGAAATGAAGGTTTCAAACAAGGCTGCAATCGTCAATACCGCCAGCATGCTAAGAACAAGAACGGTATAGCCCATAAAATGTGGCATGATGACATCCCTTTTGCTTAGCACTCTCGTTCGTATGAGTCGAAGAGAAAACGAAATTCCGCTGACACCTACAATAAAAAGGGCAGGGACGACCAATAAATTTTGCGGGAGAACACCCACCATGGCAAATGTTACGCCTTGCCATTGGAGTTGACTTACCAAAAATCCGACGGTGAAACCAACCACGACCCCTTTTAAAAAGAGCATCAACAAAATCATAGGCAACCCAATAATGGATAATCCTAGCACCCACATGATCGCTATGGTTTTGGCATAATGACCAAACGCCTGCTGAAAATGGGCACTGGTCTCAAGGATTCCATCACTGCCAAGACTGTTGAAAAAATATTGCAGAAAACCGTACAGCTCCTGCTTCTGTGACAATGGCAGTGAATTGACGAGGACGGCTCCGAAAATAATGCCCATCGTAAACAGGACGATCGTGAACCAGTAGAGTGACTGATGTTCTCTCGCATAGGATTGGATAGTTTGTCCGACTCGTGAACGCACGCTTCGTCGCCTCCCGCTTGGCTGATTACTGTACAGCTTATGCGGACGAGTTCTCCCCTATGACAACCTACATCGGGACGATCTTTCCGTAGGTACCGGCACCGCCCTTTTGGACAGAGAGCTTTCCCTCTCGTGCTTGCACAATAAGCGAAGCAATTTTCTCTCCCACAACACGAGTGAGCTGTTCTTCGTTCACGCGATGCAATACGTTCATCTGTGTACCAAACGACTGATACAGCTTGTCCAACAATTTCGGTCCGACTCCCGGAATGAATTCCAACGGGATTTGCTCGATATAAGGAGGACGGAACGCCGGATGCTGGCCTGCCTCTACATCCGCTAGCTGATCAATGCGGGCTGCAACCCCTCGCACAATTCGTTGGAAGCCGCATTCCGGACATTTGCCTGAGGCATCCGCCGCGAGTAAAGACTGGCAACCTTGGCACGCTGTCTGATGATACTTGCCAAGCTCGGGGTGTAGACCGTAGTTCATACGAACCCCTCTGCCTTCGATACGCTTAATTGCTTTCACCCACTCTGCGAAGGAACGCTCTTGCATATACATCGATTGATATTCCCGGCCTATCTTCGCCAGAGAATGGGCATCTGAGTTTGTGAGAAAGGTTTTGTCATGCAGCTCGGATATGCGGTCCGCCATAATTGTATTCGCACTCAATCCTAGCTCAACCGCATAGATGAGCGAAGGATCGAGCACTTCCGCCATCGAATCCGTACAGCTCCCATACAACCCTTTATGCGGCGTAAAAACATGGGCCGGGATCAAGATTCCCTGCAATTGATCGACACAGGCTTGTAATTCCCTGAGTGATGTGTAGATACGCTGAGAACTCAATTGCACATTTTTGCAGCGTTCTGACAGCCATGCGGTAAATTGCTTCATTTCTTGCAGCTTCGGCAGATAAACGAGGAAATGAGCTGCACCACGCCCCGGCTCCTTGATTTCTACTTCGCACCCCAAGATTAGCAAGGTATCTTTGTAGGAAATTCCTCCATCCACCAGTTCAGTGGCTAATCCCTTTTCCAACAGATCTACGAGCTCATCCTGAACCTCCGGCGAATGTGCATCAATAATCCCGATGACATCCATCCCTTTTTTATCTGAGGCTTCCTCCAAAATTTTGGTGAGAGTCATTTGGCGAGAAGCCGTTATTTTCACAGGTTTACCCGTCCACGTACCGCCGATGTGAATATGCATGTCGCAAAAATAGGAAGAAAGCATCGTACTACCCACGTTCGCGCAGCATTTTGTTTTCCCACGCAAATAATGCCACGACTGTCTTGGCATCACGGATTTCTCCACTTTGATGCAGGGCATGCGCTTCTTCCAGTGTTACTTCCAGCACATCAACGAACTCATCCTCGTCCGGCTTGCTTTCTCCTTTTTTCAAACCAGTGGCCACAAAAACATGTAAAATTTCATCCGCGAAGCCTGGCGATGTATAAAAAGAGCTGAGCGGTGTGTACTGACTCGCAACGTAACCCGTCTCTTCCTCCAGTTCGCGCATTGCACATGCAAGTGGCTCTTCCCCTGGCTCCAGCTTTCCTGCTGGGATTTCCACGATCGTACGCTCCAAGGGCTTGCGGAACTGACGAACCACAACCATTTTGTTATCATCTGTTATCGGCAATACGGCAACCGCCCCTTGATGATTCACGATTTCTCGCTTGGCTGTGTTGCCATTGGGCAGAAGCACTTCATCTACCTTGACCTTAATAATTCTTCCGTCATAAATCGGTTGACTGGAAATGGTTTTTTCATACAAGTGATCATATTTATTCACTGTCGTCATCATCCTTTTTTTCATGAAGTCGTTCTAAATCGTCGATTCCCTCCATAAGTTGGGAGCATAGAACTTGTCCACCCTATTGTATCGGAGGAGAACATGAATGAAAACATATGTTAGCGAAAAGCACTTGCGTATGGTCGGAAAAGCTTGGGAGATCAAGGCTGCACTTCGTTCCTGGTCAAGTAAAGACCTAACGCTTCAAGAGTACTTGATGAAGCGGGCGAATGCGGGGCGTCGTTAACGGTTTGGAAGATGTAGCCCAGACTGTTTTCTACCAAATCGGCAGCCATCCATGCCGTCTGAAAAGGGGCAGGGTCCTCTTGCCAATTTCGCCCCATCGTAGAAAAGGACAAGCCATACCCCTTTTCCAGTGAAGCCAGTTCTGACGGGTCTGGGACTTTTCCCTTTATGAAAATATGCTTCCCTGCAACTTCTATTGCTTTTATTTGCCGTGAAAGGACTTCATCTCTTTCATCCCTGAAAATCGGGATTGTAACCAGGGCAGGACAGAGAGCAAATCTATTTAATATCGATACGCTATGATGACTGACACCGTAATGCCTGGTACGTGGGTCCCCAAAGCTGATTCTAGGAATAAAAAAGGGTGTTCCTCCAAGAGTGGCTACGGCATGAATGACCTCAGCTAATTGAATTCCCGAAAAGCCATAAGGTGTACCCGTTCCCGCTACCCCAGGTCCGAGCATACAAACAATGATATCAGCATGCTCTACATGGCGTGCTGCCAGCAAGCCACTATGAATTGTCAACGACTCACGATCTCCGCCCCACGCATGACCTGTCGTCACTGTCGCAGCCAAGCTCCCGTTTACTTTTAATTGATGGACATGCTGACTCAAGGCAATCGGCAAGGATGCGCCGTCTGGCATGACATATACGATACGGGCATTTGGATTTTTTTTATGCAAAGCAAGGACAGCAACAGGTAGAAGACTGTGTAGCTCGCCGATCAAAACAGGGGTACCTTCCAAGGATAAATCTTCTTGCACAAACAAAGGGTGGTACGGGCTGGCCTGTTCTTCTACCGAATCTACCGCGAGCTGCCATGGCGAATAGCGCATTTTCATCACATGCCCCCACTCATTCGGAAGGACATCCGTTTCCTCTGGTTGAGTAATCTTTCCTACGACAAAATGATACCCGCCTGTCCCCAATTCCAATCGAACAGCGGTTGTATTGATCAAAAGTAAATCGCCACTTTTATAATCCTCCTGCAAAAAAGACAGCACTCTCTCCATTTTGTATCCAGCAACCGATTCTGTCCGGACTTCGAGTATCTGCATCCCTGTTTGCTTTTCTAGAACTTTTTGGACCGTCCCCACCGTCAAACGAAGCACCCAGCTTCCCCCTTTCATTCCTGCCTCGTCCCCGCGCTTTCTATTCAGTCTATGATGAACAGTGGTTGTCTCAATCATGCAAACAAGTGAGCGAACGAACAAAAAGGTCGGAACCCCTCGCAAGGAGATCCGACCTCATTTGGTTACTCTTGTACTTCTGCAATGACAGCAAGCACCAGCTCAGCCGCTTTGTTCAGTTCAGCGATTGGCATGCGCTCGTTTTTTGTATGGATTTCTTCATAGCCGATGGCAAAGTTTACGCTTGGCACGTTGTAGCCGTTAAATACGTTACCGTCGCTTCCGCCGCCGCTTGCAACCAGCTCAGGATTGCGGTCAACGCGTTTAACCGCTGCAATTGCTTTTTGTACAACAGGCGTTTCTTCGTTGAATTTGTAGCCGTGGTACATAAAAATAACGTCATTTTCGCAAGTCGCACCCATCTCGGCTGCCACTTCTTCAAATGCTGATGTCATTTTCTTCACTTGTGCTTCCAGCTTGTCCATAACCAAGCTGCGAGCCTCGGACCAAATTTCCACATAATCCGTTACGATATTGTACGCTTTTCCACCTTCAAAACGCCCGATGTTTGCAGTTGTGTCCGCATCAATACGGCCCAGTGGCATACGGGAAATTGCTTTACTAGCAACTGATATAGCACTGATGCCATCCTCTGGATTCACACCTGCATGCGCTGCTTTACCGTGGATTTTGGTTACGATGCGATATTGTCCAGCACCAGCTACTGTAATTTTTCCAACTGGACCTTCCGAATCGAGGATGAAGCCCATTTCTGCTTTCAGCAGACTGGAATCCATTGCCCGGGAGCCTACAAGTCCAGACTCTTCTCCCACAGTCAATACGACTTGGATCGTTGGATGTGGCAAGTTTTGCTCTTTCATGCTGCGAATGCCTTCAAAAATCGCGGCGATTCCTGCTTTGTCATCCGCACCGAGGATCGTCGTTCCATCGGAATAGATGTAGCCATCGCGAATTTGTGGCTTGATTCCGTTTCCTGGTACAACCGTATCCATATGACTGCTAAACAGAATAACTGGACCTTTTCCAGTTCCCTCCAAGGTTGCGATCAGATTGTTGGCACCGTGTCCGGTTTTCGCTGCTGCGTCATCCTCTTCTACGGTAAAGCCCATCGCAATCAGTTTTTCTTTGAGTACCTTGTTGATCTCTGCTTCGTTCTTCGTTTCACTGTCAATTTGGACGAGCTCTAAAAATTCATTTAACAAACGCTCTTGGTTGATCGTACTCACACTCGTTACCTCCTGATCGTACTGCCCGATTTTGGTACATATTCACAAGTTCCAGTATACCGCAAAAAAATTTTTTCTACTACGTAAACGGCTATGATTCTTTCGGATATTGGCATAGCTCATACAAAACGCCATTTGCTGCCTTCGGATGCAAAAATCCAATCAGCGCATCGTGCGCACCCGCTTTGGGGACCTCGTGAATGAGAGGTACTCCTTGCTCTTTTAATGTGGCTAGACGACCCGTAACGTCATCCACATCAAAAGCAATGTGGTGAATGCCTTCTCCGCGTTTTTCCATAAATTTTGCTATCGGACTCTCATCACTTAGCGGTTCTAGTAATTCAATATGACTTTCCCCGATCTTTAAAAATGCCACTTGTACTTGTTCGCTCTCTACGATTTCAGTTCCAACCAACTCCAATCCCAATTGCTCGGTGTAAAAGGGAAGCGTCTTTTCCAAGCTTTTTACCGCAATGCCGATATGGGCAATTTTTTTCGGTGCGCTCACGAATCATCATCCTTTTGTAAGTGGTTGTCTCATTGGCTACATTTCGGTACAATTTCAGCATGGACGAAAAAAAGAAAGCCAATGATATCCTTTTCTTCATTCTAGCACAGCCACTTACAGAATCACCTGATAAATTCCTCAACCCTGAAAGGAGGTTTGATTAGAATGAGACACCAATCGCTCTTTGCAAAAATCCTGATCGGCATTCTAATACTCTCACTCATCGTTCCCACGTTTTTTTACTTTCAATAAACGAGTGATGATAAACAGTTAAAAACCCCTTTCCGACAGAAAAGCGGAAAGGGGTTTTTCGTTGTCCCAGCTAGTTTTTATTTGTGAACGAATACGCTGGAAGTTTTCGCATCCCAGCCGACTTTGTAACCAAGATTATCCGTAACCGTACGGATTGGGATCATTGGCATGCCGTTTTTCAGGACAACAGGTGTTGGCAATTGGATTTCCGTTTTGCCTACTTTAGCTGTTTTCGAGCCAACTGTAAACTTCACAACCTTGGTTCCACTGATAACAGCAACACTTGTATTGTTCCATTGCGTAGTCAGTGCCAGTGCTTCTTTAAAGAATTGGGCTGGAACCATGGTCGTATTTCCATCTGCAATGTAAGGAGCTACAGAGAGAGGATAGTTTTTGCCATGCAGGGTGAAGTTTGCTGTATTAACTTTAAAGGAAGCCGAGTTCACCGGAATAACAGTCGATGGTTGTTGCGGCTGTTGTGGTGTCGGCGTTGCAGGCTTTGGTTGAGCCGGGGAAGGCATCCCTACACCAACAGCGCGTGCAAACAGCAAGCCTCTTTCTTCGGAAGTAAATACGCTGATGCTATATGTGTTTTTCACAGCAGGGTTTACGATGTTCGCTGCTGGATTGATCACGATATTAGCGTTTGTTGCCGCAGGAATATCCTGAGACGGATAAATCAGTACGTTTTGTCCACGAACCGCAACGAAATTCGCTCCTACACCGTTTACAGAGATGTTAGCTGGCGCGATGTAAGCCGGTACCTTGTAGCCTACCGGGAATACGATCTCGATGAAATCGCGTTGCTTTTGCAGACCAACACCTAATCCTTTGATTGCCACGTTCACACCCGTTTGCTTGCCAAGTGCATTTTGTGTCAAAGCGATAGTTGCAGTGTTGTTGTTAGTAGCTGTATTTGGTACAGGTACTTGCGTTGTTGGATTGGTTGGGTTGGTTGGCGTCGGGTTCACAGAAGAGCCACCAACACTGAAGGATTTGGATTCCAAGGTTCTTCCGGAAACAGTAGCCTTCAACGTATAGCTGCCAGCCGTTTTTGGATTGGAAATCCACGCTCCATAAGTAACTTCAACCTTCACTCTGCTATTAGCACTGAAGCCGGTTGGCGCTACCAACACGATTCTATTACCGGCTGCAGTTGCTTTTTTCGCTGGTTTCCCATTGAGCAAAAAGTCTGATGCAGTCAAAATACCCGGTACCATGTCAGATGATGGGAATTCGAGAACCAGTTCTCCATCCGCTTTCAATTCTTTGCTGCCAAAGTCAGCATCAAAGGTGTAGCTGGAGCGAGCTCCTGCGCCCGGATCAGACAGGTTTACTGTAAAGCTGTCGGAAGCGCTGCTAGAGCTGGAACCGTTCTTCGTAATTTCAATATCTTCTGATTCGTATGTAGTTCCATCATATTTCACTTTAAAAACATGCTTGCCACTGGAATCAGGGTTCTCGATTCCAGCATCCTTGTCAAATTCCAAGGTGATGTAATCATCTGCGTCTGCACCACTCGGAATTTTGACATCAACCGTACTGCCACTGACACTGACAGATTTCGCTGTATAACCGTTTACTTTTACATCCTCTTCATCAATGCTTGATGGCAGCATGTTTTTCTCTGGGAAAGTGACAGTAATCGTGGAGTTAGTCTCCAGCTCATCACTTCCTTTGAGAGAAATTTTGCCAAGCTTGAGGCTGACTTTTTCTCCTGCTGCTTTGCTGCTCAACGATACGGCGTAATCATTGCTAGACTTGCTGCTGCTGCTCGAGCTGCTTTTTTTGATATCTACATCATCCGATTCCGAATCCTCGTCGCCCGCTTCTACACTTACGCTGTATGAACCTTTGTCATCGGGATTCGTGATACCGCTCGTAATTTTAATCTTAATTTTATCGCCTTTTTCTAAATCTTCATCTGTCTTGATTGTAATTTCTTCTCCATCAACACTTACTTTCTTCACATCGAAGCTAGCATCAATATCATCCGTATCAATGTCATCGTCGATATCATAATCAGAATCGAATTCGATGGTAATGGTTTCTCCACTATCTAGGTCTTCTTCTAGCTTGAATTCAATGGTGTAGTCACTTTCTTTACCTGCACCATCGTTGTCAGCCGTTACCGACAATTTTTCAATAGCATGTGCTTGCTGCGGTACTGACACAAAAGGTGTAGCGGCCAGCGCTGATGCCAGCACTATTGGTAGTGCTTTTTTACTCTTTTCCATGTTTTTCCTCCCATATTTACCCTTTATCTGGAAATTCTCTCTAGCAGGACGCTACCAGTCTACCACAAATGCTATCTGGTGGGAATCTCTTCTATATCATTTATGAGACTTACTGGCTCCAATTGCTAAGACGAAGACGTCTCGGAAAAAGTTACATACGTAATGATCGATTTGGAAAATTTTTTTAGATATTTTTTTATCAAAAAACCAGGTCTTTATCTGACCTGGTTTTTCCACACCCTAGTACAGCTTGGTATCCGGTCCTACATTCTCAAGCTTTTGCTTCACGCTTTGCAGGAATCGTCCACAAATCAGACCATCCAGCACGCGATGATCCAAGGACATGCACAGATTGACCATGGAACGCACTGCGATCATGTCGTTAATGACGACAGGGCGTTTCACAATGGACTCGACACTAAGAATCGCAGCTTGTGGAGCATTGATAATCGGCTGGGACAAAACAGAGCCAAAGGAGCCTGTGTTGTTAACCGTAAAGGTCCCGCCTGTCATGTCATCCATCGTCAATTTTCCTGCACGGGTGCGTGCTGCCAGATCATCAACTGCCTTAGCAATGCCAAGAATGGATTTTTGGTCAGCATGCTTGATGACAGGAACATAGAGAGCATCTTCCGTGGCTACTGCGATGGAGATGTTGATGTCCTTTTTCACGATGATTTTGTCATGTGCCCATGTGGAATTGATCATCGGGTACTCTTTTAACGCTTCCACAACCGCTTTGATAAAGAACGGCAGGAACGTGAGGTTGAGCCCTTCTTTTTTCGCGAATTCACCTTTTGCCTGATTGCGGAAGTTAACGAGATTGGTCACGTCTACTTCGACCATCGTCCAAGCATGTGGAGCTTCATGCTTACTCTGTACCATCCGGCTTGCAATCGTACGACGAATAGAGGTTACAGGGACAACTTGATCACCGCTTGCAACCGGTATATCTACAGAAACAGCAGGAGTCGAAGCAGGTACTGCCGGTGCAGGTGTTGAAACGACAGTAGATTGTTCGACTGCTGCCACTGGAGCCTGCGCGACCGTTTCTTTCACGGTCTCAGTTGGTTTTTGGCCGCCCTCATCGATAATCGCTTGGACATCTTTGCGGGTAATACGACCGCCTGCTCCAGTCCCTACAACGCGGGACAAATCAATGCCATGTTGCTGTGAGAGCATGACAACAGCAGGTGAATAACGTTGTTTTGGTCCATCCATGACTGGTACTTGCTGAATAGATACAGCCGGCGTAGCTGCCTTTGGCTGCTCGTTTGCTGGCGCTTGTGGGGCCGCAGTTTCCGTCGTGCCAGCAGGCGCTGCAGTTGTACCTTCCGCACCACTTTCTTCTTCTATATATAGGATCAACGTACCGACAGCGACTGTCTCACCTTCTGGCACGACGATCTCAGTAACGCGTCCTGAAACAGTAGAAGGAACCTCTGCGTTTACTTTATCCGTCGTCACTTCAGCCAGCGAGTCGTATTTCTTGACCGTGTCGCCTACATTGACCAGCCATTTGCTAATGGTGCCCTCGGTCACGCTCTCTCCGAGCTGGGGCATAAGTACTTTCGTTGCCATGATCCTTGGTCCTCCTCGCCTTAAAAGTTGGCCAGCTCGCGCATTGCTTCCAATACTTTTTCCGGGTTCAGCATAAAGTATTTTTCCATCGGCGGGCTGTATGGCATAGCCGGTACATCTGGACCGCAAAGACGTTTAATCGGTGCATCCAAATCGAACAGGCAATGCTCCGCTACAATGGCAGCTACCTCACCGCCAACGCCGCCTTCTTTGTTGTCCTCGTGTACGATCAATACTTTGCCTGTCTTCGAAGCCGCTTCTACAATCGCTTCCTTATCCAACGGATACAGTGTGCGCAAATCAAGAACATGCGCGCTGATGCCTTCTTGTGCGAGCTTTTCCGCAGCTTGCAGTGCGAAGTGCAGAGTCAAACCGTAGGAGATGACCGTGATGTCTGTACCCTCTCGCTTGACGTCCGCTTTGCCAATCGGCAGCACATAGTCATCCTCAGGCACTTCGCCTTTGATTAAACGATAGCAACGCTTGTGCTCGAAAAAGAGCACAGGGTCCTCGTCGCGAATGGCTGCTTTCAGAAGACCTTTTGCATCATAAGGTGTTGAAGGTGCTACTACTTTCAAACCAGGGGTGTTCGTGAACATCGCTTCCACAGATTGCGAATGGTACAGTGCACCGTGAACCCCGCCGCCAAATGGAGCACGAATCGTGATCGGGCAATGCCAGTCGTTGTTCGAACGATAGCGCATTTTCGCCGCCTCACTGACAATTTGGTTCACAGCTGGCATGATGAAGTCCGCAAACTGAATCTCCGCGATTGGACGCATGCCGTAAGCTGCCGCCCCAATCCCTACACCGACAATAGCGGATTCAGCCAGTGGCGTATCAATCACGCGCTCCTCGCCAAACTCTTCAA
The DNA here is from genome assembly GCF_001423865.2 of Brevibacillus sp. Leaf182. NCBI lineage: Bacteria > Bacillati > Bacillota > Bacilli > Caryophanales > Paenibacillaceae > Brevibacillus > Brevibacillus sp. Leaf182. The sequence continues at coordinate 343,146 of NZ_LMPN02000033.1, forward strand.
TCAACCCGTTTGTCGCACGGAAAACCCCACCGCGTACGCCAACGTCTTCTCCGAGGATAAACACATTGGAATCGCGACGCATTTCTTCACGCATCGCCATTGTAATTGCATCAATAAAAGAAATGACTGCCATAAAAGATCCCCCCTTATTCCCCGTATACGTATGTCATAGTCGATTCTGGTGTTGGATATGGCGCGTTTTCTGCATATTCAGTGGCTTCATCCACTTCCATCTGTACGCGAGCAAGCATATCCGCTTCCTTATGTTCGTCCAAGAGTCCGATCTCTCTCAAATATGCAGCGAAAACAATCAACGGGTCCTTTTTCTTCGCTTCTTCCACTTCTTCTCTCGTACGATACACGCGATCGTCATCGTCACTGGAGTGTGGAACAAGGCGATACATAACGGCTTCGATCAGCGTTGGCCCTTGACCACTGCGAGCACGCTCAACCGCTTCTTTCATGACGCGGTATACTTCAATCGGATCGTTTCCGTCCACACTGATGCCCGGGAAGCCATATCCTATCGCGCGGTCTGCTACACTTTCACAAGCCAACTGCTTTTTCAGTGGTACAGAGATCGCGTATTTGTTGTTTTCGCAGAAGAAGATAACCGGGAGCTTGTGGACACCCGCAAAGTTCGCACCTTCGTGGAAGTCCCCCTGGTTGCTGGAACCTTCTCCGAACGATGCATACACAACAAAATCTTTTTGCTTCATTCTACCCGCCAAAGCCATACCGACTGCGTGCGGCACTTGGGTAGTCACAGGGCTTGAGCCCGTCAAAATATTGTACTTCTTGCCACCGAAGTGACCTGGCATCTGTCTTCCTCCGCTATTCGGGTCTTCTGCTTTCGCAAAAGCGGACAGCATGCAATCACGGGCTGTTTGGCCAAAGACCAGCACCAAACCAAGATCGCGATAGTACGGGCACAAGAAATCTCTGTCTTTTTCCATCGCAAAAGCTGCCCCCACCTGAGCTGCTTCCTGACCCTGGCAGGAAATCACGAACGGTACTTTGCCCGCACGATTCAACAGCCATTGGCGCTCGTCAATTTTTCTGGCCAATAGCATGTAATAATACATGTCAAGGACTTGCGCATCGGTCAATCCCACTTGCTCATGTCGCTTGGTTGTCATCGTTACATTCCCTCCTTGCTAATTGTGTATCGCTTTTCCGTCGACAGCCTGCGCTGCCTCCATGATTGCTTCGGATAAGGATGGATGCGGGTGAATCGTCTGACCGATCTCCCACGGAGTCGCATCCAGTACACGGGCCAAGCCCGCTTCGGAAATCATATCTGTCACATGTGTACCGATCATGTGAACCCCTAACAAATCATTGGTCTTGGCATCAACGACCAACTTCACAAAGCCGTCATTCTCACCGTGAATCAGTGCTTTGCCTAATGGCTTAAAGCTGAACTTGCCGATTTTCACATCGTAGCCTTGTTCTTTTGCTTCTTTTTCAGTGAGTCCGACATTTGCAACCTCTGGTCGGCTATACGTACATTTCGGAACCTTGGTGTAATCCATCGGGTGCGGGTTTAGTCCAGCCATGTGCTCTACCGCAAGAATTCCTTCATGCGAGGCAACATGCGCCAATTGCAGACCGCCAATAACGTCACCAATCGCATAAATATGAGACTCTGCGGTCTGGAAAAATTCATTAACCACGACTACGCCACGCTCGACTTTGATTTCTGTTGCTTCCAAACCGATGTTTTCTACATTCGCTTGGCGTCCTACTGATACGAGTACCTTTTCGGCTTCAAAGGTTTGGACTCCATCCTTGACTTCCGCCTGAATAGATACTTTGCCTTCCCCTTTTTCCAACGATTCAGGCAGCACCTTTGCTCCCGTCACGATGTTTACTTTCCGCTTTTTCAACAGACGAGCCAATTCCTTGCTCACTTCTTCATCCTCAAGCGGCAAAATACGGTCGGCGTACTCCACAACAGTTACTTCCACACCGAAATCATTGAGCATGGAAGCCCACTCAATCCCGATAACACCGCCACCCACGATGACAACTGAAGCAGGCAATTGCTCCCACTGCAACGCTTCATCGCTTGTTACCACATAAGATCCGTCGATAACCAAACCGGGAAGTGTGCGTGGACGAGAACCTGTTGCCAGCAAAAGGAACCGTGGAACGATCATTTCTTGATCCCCGTTTTCCTTTTCAATGCGTACAGCACCTGCCTGCGGAGAAAAAATGGAAGGCCCCATAACTCTACCAAAGCCTTCAAAGACAGTAATGCTGCCTTTTTTCATCAAGTATTGAATCCCTTTGTGAAGTTGGTCGATAATGCCTTGCTTTCGCTCTTGTATTTTTGTGAAGTCATAGCCTACAGTACCTGCCGAGACTCCGTATTTGTCAGCTTCCTTCAGGGTGGAGAATACTTCTGCACTGCGCAATAGCGCTTTAGATGGGATGCAACCACGGTGCAAGCAAGTACCACCGAGCTTTTCTTTTTCCACGATTGCTACCTTCATTCCCAACTGGGAAGCGCGGATTGCCGCTACATAACCGCCGGTACCTCCCCCGAGGACGACTAGATCAAACTCTTGAGACACCACGATCTCTCCTTTCATTCGGAAAGCTAGCCTGCGTTTTTATGAGAATATGAATATTCAAAGAAAACCGTTTATGTATTCCTGACCGCTCCTCCATAGAAGAGCGGACAGGAGTATGAACCTTATAGAAGAAACGAGATTAGCGCTTGTAAACAGTCTTGCCGTTTTGCAGGAAAGTATTACGTGATCTTGCAACACTTGCAATGCGCTCTTCTGCCATGCGGTCAGCAGCTTTGTAGGAAGCCATGCCGTCACGTTCAGCGATTTCGTAAATTTTCAGGATGCTGTCATAGATTGTTTCTACTTTTTTCAGTGCACGCTCGCGGTTGTAGCCTTGCAGCTCATCTGCCACATTGATTACTCCACCAGCATTGATCACGTAGTCAGGCGCATAGATCAGACCCATTTCGTGAATTTGGTCACCGTGTCTCTCTTCTTTCAGTTGGTTGTTAGCTGCCCCTGCAATCACTTTTGCTTTGAAGAGTGGAATCGTGTCATCGTTGATGATTGCACCCAGTGCGCAAGGAGAGAAGATATCGCACTCAACGCCAAAGATCTCGTTAACGCCTACTGCTTTCGCACCGAAATCGTTCACTGCGCGATCTACGTTTTCTTGATTAATATCCGTTACGATCAAATGCGCACCTTCTTCATGCAGATGGCGGCACAGATTGTACGCTACGTTTCCTACACCTTGTACAGCAATCACACGGCCAGAGAGGGAGTCGGAACCAAACGCCAATTTAGCAGCAGCTTTCATTCCGCGGTAAACACCGTAAGCTGTAACAGGAGATGGGTTACCACTGGAACCGAATGCTGGAGAAACACCTGTGACGAAATCTGTTTCCAGGTGGATCATATCCATGTCTGCTACCGTCGTTCCTACATCCTCAGCCGTGATGTAACGGCCATTGAGCCCTTGAATATAGCGACCGAAAGCACGGAACAGCTCTTCGCTCTTATGCTCGCGCGGATCACCGATAATGACCGCTTTACCACCACCGATGTTCAGTCCAGCGGCAGCGTTTTTGTAAGTCATCCCACGACCGAGACGCAATACGTCCACAATCGCCTCTTCTTCTGTTTTATACGGCCACATGCGCGTACCACCGAGTGCTGGTCCTAATGTCGTATCATGAATGCAAATGATTGCTTTCAAACCGGAATTTTCGTCTTGGCAAAATACCAATTGCTCGTAATCGTACTTTTGCATGTAGTCAAAGATGTTCACTGAAGAAACCTCCCTAGTATCTTTCGTTTTCCGCTTAAGTAAGCTGGCGTAACAGTGGGCTCCATTTGGAGAATTTCCCGCCAAGAGGTATATGCAAAAGTCATGCCAATAAAATTAAACTCATGAAAGCGCTTTATTTACAAGAACGTGGAATGAGTATCCCAACGTCAAGTCTGCATTTTTTTGCATATACGCGCAAAGATTTGCGTGCAACATTTTGCACGATTACTTTGTTACTCTTCCTGCACATCCATGATGCCCAATTTTTCCATCTTGTAGTACAAACTGCGAATCGCGATTCCAAGACGTTTGGCTGCAAGGGTGCGATTGCCTTTGGCTGCCGCTAGTTCCCGAAATATGTGCTGACGTTCTGCCTTTTCTACTGCTTCTTTTAATGTGGTACCAGTGGAATCCTCATGCTGGGCCTCTTCCTTTTTGGTCGAAACGATTCTTCTTTCCAGAGGGGGTAAATGCTCCGGCATAATGATACGCTCGTTGATCCGCATATGAATCATCGCCCTGCCCAGTACATTTTCCAACTCGCGTACATTCCCTGGCCAGTGATAGGACAGAAGCATCTGCAAAGTTTCTTCATGCAGCTCTTCTACATTTCTACCGTACTCCAGATTGGCTTTTCGCAGCAGGTGCATGGCAATCGGTTTAATATCTTCCAAACGCTGTCTGAGTGGCGGGATATGAATCGGTACGACGTGGAGACGATAATACAGGTCTTCACGGAAACGTCCCGCTCCGATCGCTGCCTCCAGATTCACATGGGTAGCTGCAATGACGCGAACATCGATGTTGATCGGTTTCGTTCCACCAACTCGCACGACCTCTCGCTCCTGCAAGACGCGCAAAAGCATGACCTGCATGCTCATGGACAGCTCGCCGATCTCGTCCAAAAAGATTGTTCCACCGCTCGCTTCCTCAAACAGCCCCCGCTTTCCTCCTCGACGGGCACCTGTAAACGCACCTTCTTCGTAACCGAAAAGCTCACTCTCCAGCAGGCTCTCTGAGATCGCTGCACAGTTGACCCGGATAAATTGGTTGTATTTTCGTTCACTTGCATTATGTATGGCGTGGGCAAACAGCTCTTTCCCCGTTCCCGATTCTCCACGAAGAAGGACCGTTGCTGGTGTTGACGCCGCTTTTTTGGCTTGCTCGATCGCTTGCTGCATGGACTCGCTATAGCCGATGATGTCTGCAAAGCTATATTTTGCCTCCAGATTGCGGATGATACGACGAGCTCTCTCCAGCTCTTCTGACAGACGTTTGAATTCAGAGACATCGTGAATGACGCCAACGCTGCCTTTCAGCTCTCCATCGACCAGTACAGGTGCAACATTGACTACGACGTCCTTGCGCTTTGGTCCCAATTTCATGGGGACGCCTCTCACTGCCTTCTTCGTTTTCAAGACTTGCATGTGCATGCTATCGCCTTCGGAAATATCTACCGTCGCTGGTTTTCCGATAATGTCGTCTTGCGAAAAACCCGTAAGCCTTGTGTAGGCCGGGTTGATCAAAAGTCCATTCCCGTATTGGTCAACGACTGATATTGCTTCGTCCGATGATTGTATAATCGCTTGTAGCATGCTCTGCAAATCTTTCAAGTTCGTCACTTCTTCTGCCAACGCCATGATTTCTGTAATATCACGGAAAATGGCAACAGCTCCGACAACTTCTCCACGATCATTGCGAACGGGCACACGGTTTGTAATAATCCGCGTCTGATTCGGTAAAACTTGCTCCTGATTCAATTCGGGAGAGCCTGTCTTTAATACAATATGTAACCGAGTGTTCGGTATACGCTCTGAAACTTTTGTATCCAGCACTTCACTCGCCTCGATGCCCATCAGTCGCTCTGCGGCTTTGTTGAACAACGTAATAACTCCTTGGCGATTGACACCGATAATCGCGTCATGCGTGGAGTTCAACATCGTTTCCCGCTCGCGCTGATTTTGCATTAAGACCGCAATCAGCTTATCGCGTTCCCGAATCAATTTCATGACGATTCTCGTAAACGTTCCTGGAATGAGCACTGTCTTATCATTCTTTAATTGCCTGAGATGCTCATACTCCCCCAGGTCCCCTGTAGCTTCTAAAATGACATCCAGATCCTCATCCAAATAAGGCCGATAATCTTGATCGACAGGAATCCCCAATGATTGGGCCAGCAGAATGCCCGGGGCGTCCGGCCGTTGATCGACGACAGCAACGACTTGTAATCGGTCCATCTGGTTTAGCATCCGCAGGAGTGCTGTTCCACCACGTCCCGCACCAACGATGAGCAGCTTGTGCATGCGAGAGACCCCTCACTTTTTGAACAACCTCTTTACGATCTTACTCGATACCATTGTACTCCAACAAACCGTTGATGGACAGGCGTTCTTCCCTAACGTGCGCTCGTTCATGTGCAACAGGTACGGTGGACAAGGCTGTTCGCATCCGATATGATGAAAAGACCGTGCTGTAGTTGTTGAAGTCGTTTACGCATTCGAGAAAGGGGTGAAAAACCCTTGGTATTTCAGAAAATCATTGCCCTCTTAATTATGGTAATCCCGGCGGCAATCGCCATGTACGGAATCAAGTTAATCCGAGATGCATTCTTCTATTCTGCCTCTCCGGATGTTGGATTTTTGTGGGGAAAACTCATTCTAGGTATATTGGCTTTCGCCATCCCTGTATGGTTTATTGCCGGCTTTATTCTCCATCACGAACGCAAAAAAAATCGCGTACAGCCCCGTTTCATGGTTCCTGAGCCTGATGATGAGGACTAGACCAAACCGGACGAGCCAGTCTGGTTTTTTTTATTTTCAGCTTCTGTAACTCTCCCCCATTGATCGAGTCGACGAAGCCAACCGACGTGTTCGATGACGCGGGAAAACGAGCAAAATTCTGCCGCAATCTGAAGACACAAGAAAAGCACGAGCATACTCGCCTGTACAGAAATCGGTGTCCCGATGACAAAGGAAAAGCCTGCTGCAAAACCCAAGGCATTCGACCCCGTATCTCCGAGCATGATTTTGCCGCCAGCATCATGGGGAAACATGAGCACGCTTGCCATGAAAACAGGGATCAAAAAAATCCAGTTTGCCATCGCCGTACTGGCTCCTATTGTCCATAACCCCAAAGCCGCTGCCATTGCTGTCAGGCACCAAAACACTTTGAGCGCCCGTGCAGGCCGCAAATCAAACAAGTTAACAATATTAGGCGAGAGTGCAAGTAAACCAAAGGAAACAATACCGGCCCACAACGAGTTCGAAAGAGAGAAGGAAAGATAAAAAGCCGTGCTTGTCCCGCCTATCAGCTTCCACATCCCACTAGTCATTCGCCTCTCTCGCCATAACACGCCGAAATGTCCACGAAAGCCTTTTGCATCTCGATCTGATGTGCGATCATCACGCCATCCCCAAAACCCCATCGTGATCATACCTGTTAGAAACAATAAGCCGTTCAGGAGAAGCTCGCTTTTGGCCCCTCTGAGAAGAAGTAGTCCGATCAGCACTAGCCCAGTTATAGCGCTCGAACATACGAGGATAAGCCCCCCTGCTGTCAGTATGGACTCTCCTTCGTAATTGAATCGATTCATCCCCAGTGCTTTGAGCTTTTGTGTGCCGATTTTATGCAGCGGGCGGTCAAGCACCAGGGGAAAAACGACCGCGATGAGCATGATGAGCATCATGATTTTCGTTTCCACTCCTGCCCCTCCCACCATTTCCAGCATAGCGTTCGGCTAATCGCGACAAACTCATTCCCGCGATGACAGAAGCCTGCCCAATCGTTTTTCGTTTCACGGTGCGAAAAAAAGACAGGGACCTCTGCTACACGATACCCTGCACGCAAAGCATCGACAGTGAGACCCACCTCTATGCCAAATCCTTTATCCTGGCTCCCCAATCGATTTAGAAGCTCGCGACGTATTGCCCGTTGTCCCGATAAAGGGGCTTTTGCTTCAAAGCCTGTCAACATCCGGATGCCATGATGGGCCAAGCCTTTTGCTAATCCGAGACCTGCTTTCACTGTAGGAGGAGGAAGAACAGCTACCGCCATATCACAGACATCTTGTAGCACCGGCGTTAGCAAATGTGCGGCTTCTGCTGCGCTGTCTCGCAAATCACCGTCGAGAAGCATGACCACATCCCCACTGGCGCACTTCCAGCCCAGTTGAACAGCGGCACCCTTCCCTTGATTGCGCGGCACTCGAATCACCACATCCGCCCACTTGCTTGCGATGTGTGCCGTCTGATCTTTACTGCCATCATCAACGACGATTAGTTCATCACAAAAAAAGCGTTCACGGATGGCACGGAGTGTATCACCGATGGAAGCCTGTTCGTTGTACGCCGGGATGACGACGCTAACTTTTTTCACGCGAGCCCTTCCTCTCAGCCAATCTATTTTGCACTTGCTCCAAAAGTGCCCATTGTTTTGCAGGAGAGTCAGGCACTTCTCCGACCTGAATCCAGGAATTCACCTGTTTTTCCTGTAGCCAAAGCGGCGCTTGCCTAGCTACTACCAAAAGTACTCCATCTTCCCAACTATTTCCCTCGCGATACGAAACCACTTCTATGCCTACTGAATGCATCAGTTGCTTAACCTGTTCAGCAACGTTGCCATCCTCCTGCCAAACATACACCTTGCTTCCAGCAAGTTCATCCACATATCGTATGCTCATGAGTTGGACGACTTCTTGGTTGCTGCGAGCAACTTCCTTGAGCAATCGATTCATTTGCTGTCTTAATTCATGGTTGCTTTTGAGAGCGCGATCATACTTTGCTTCCATATTGGAAAGAATGCCGTTTGTTCCTTGCGTTATCCATGAATGGCCTGCCGTCCCTCCTAACAAGATACCTACCCCAAGAGCGACAAATATGGCTGCCAGTGAAATCAAATGATAGCGGAAGGGTATCATGTCTACCTCCAGGAAAGTGCGTTGTTCATAAAGTCCAAGTCCGCCACTGGGTCCAAATCATCTGTACAGCATGACGGGCGATCGGATTAATGAGGAGCGCGGCCGATACAGGGAGAAGCATAGCGACTATACACCAACCCCACAGCTTCCATGACTCGCTCGGCCGATAGAGATGACTGACTCCTTTGGCATCAATTAGCTTTGTCCCGATCTTCGTGCGGACCAATAACGTGCTCGCCATACCTTTGCGGCCTTTTTCGAGAAAATCAATCATATTTGTATGGGCACCGATCGTGACGATCAGTTTAGCCTCTTTTTCGTACGCTAACAGCATCGCCACATCTTCACTCGTACCGGGCGCTGGCAAAACATGATAAGGCAAACCGAGTGCTTTTACGCGAGTCGTTCCAGGTGCTGTCCCATCCACAAAAGCATGAACAACGACCTCCGCTCCGCTTTGGAGTGCTCTGTCCGAGACGCTGTCCATATCTCCCACAATCAGGTCTGGACGATACCCCGCTTCCATGAGGGCATCTGCACCGCCATCGACCCCGATCAAGACAGGGCGATATTCCTGAATGTAGGAAGATAGAGTCAATAAGTCCTCTCTGTAATGTTTCCCGCGAACGACGACAACGACGTGTCGCTGTTCCATTTTTGTATGTAATCGCACATGGCAAAGCGGTTTTAAAAAAAGGTCTTTTTCCTTGCTGGCGTACAAAAGTGTATTGTCGATAAACGAAGAGAGTGTATCATCCAACTTATCCTGCGCTTCATGCCATCGGTTCAAAATAGAGGGAACCGTCACCTGATGCAGCCTGCATACATGGACCCACTTCTCTTCTAATAGGATGTACAAATTTTCTTCGCGTATCGTTGCATACTTGCCCTCGATCCATTCTATGAACGAATCCGACATATCTACATCCTGTACTTCATAGAGTGTGACACCGTTTGTTAAAAGTTGGCGGGCTCCTTCAGCCGGGTATTGCCCCGTCATGAATGGCGAAAGATTGAGGGCGACTTTTACCCCTCTTTCCAGCAAGGACTGTGCTGCTATCTCATCAACGTCCGGATGATCAATGATGGCAATATGATGGGAGTGGAGACGTTTGCACAACTGCTTCGTCTTCAGATCGGCTGCTACGACAGCCGTGTATGAATGTGTTGCAGAACCTTTTTGTTTGCCCACTTTCCCACCTCCGCCTTTAGTATGCTAAATATTTCCTAACTACATGCAAAAAACGGTCAGAGCGTTTTTTGTAGACCGCCAGCGGGTCCCATCATGTTTAATGAAAAACAACGAGATGTTTTTCACAAAAAAAAGAGGCTGTGCATCAAATGCACAACCTCTTTTAGCGAAGCGTTTTCAGTTTAATCTACGCACCCTTGACCAGGTAGTAAATGATCAAACCATCTGCGAACAGGAAAACCATCAAAGATACAAAGCCAAATAAGATTGCAAATGTGTTTTTCGCTTTGATGGAATTCAAACAGCCCCAAGCGATAAAGAATGTGAAGATAAACATCAGGATGTCAAATAAAACGATTTTCATAAACGACAACTCCTTCACCATGATGACGCAAACCGGAATACAATGGCAATTCCATTATATAGCTTCACGTATTATGAGACAAGCATATCCAAATTTGTGAACAAAAAGTTTCACAATTATTTCCCTTTTATTGTGCCACATGTTGCGCTGCCTATCCATATACTCCAGCAATCTTGCTCATTCCATTTTTCTTCCCTGGCTACGTGATCATGGATGGTGTGAACGAGGTCCTTCAGTTCCACATCGGTCAATTCATGCAGAATGGAGCGGCCTTTTCTTGAAAGCAAATCTGCTTCCAATTCAGACCAGCTATCGTATTCACGTCTTGTCTCCCATAGCGTTGTCTTGTTCACCTGGTCAAGCCCCGCGAGCTTCATGCTGTTCTGCACCGTTGTATCATCCGGTCTTCGTGTCTGTTCTACCGTCAGCAAGCGCGGGTATCGGGTAAAGAAATAACCGCGAAAATGAGTCGGCGAGGCTGGCATTTTGACATCGTCCATCGTCCTATCCTGGATCAGGCAAATTCCCCCCGGTGCCAATAGCCTGATGACTTCTTTAAAAAACTTCTGCAAGTCTTGCTCCGGGAAATGATGGATCAAGGCGCGAGCGAATACAATATCCGCACACTGACTCGGCAAGCCTGTTGCCCGGGCATCTCCCTGTACAAACGAAATCTTCGGATCGTCAGCGCATTGCTCTCTCGCCGCTTCTACCATCACCTGGGAAAAGTCGATGCCCGTGACAGAAGCAGCTCCTAACCCAGACCAAGCCTTACTGTAAATTCCACCGCCACAACCGATATCGATGACGTTTTTGCCCACAGGATTGACGATTGACAAGATCTTCTGACTCCACGAATCGTCAGCGGTTCTTCCCGTATAACTCAACTGATTTTTCTCAGCGTGAAAATCAATGGTCATTCCTGTTTCGCCTCCATGAACTCCAGCCGGTTTCCAAATGGGTCCTCTGTAAAAAAGCGGATAAGGTGAGAAATTTCTTCGTCAATCCGAAATGATACCCCATTTGCTTGCAGATGCTCCATCAGCGAACCAATGTTTTGCACAAGGAACGCCGGATGTGCTTTTTTCGCAGGAACAAATCCTTCCTCTACGCCAATATGAATCATTTGAGCGCCACATTGGAACCATACACCGCCTCTAACGAGAAGCTTCTCTGGCTTTGGAACCTCCGGCATTCCTAAAAGCTCACCGAAAAACTTGCGCGCTACGTCCTCCGTTCCTGCTGGTGCTGCTAATTGTATATGATCGAGTCCAATCCATTCATGCTTTTTTGTCATCGTCTTCATTTCCTCCTCTTTTTTTGCACAGAACCATCCATTCGTCAATCTGATGGGTCATTACTCTGCCTTCGTTTGTGGTGAGCCCTAAAAATTCTTTTTGTTCATCTGTAGCGTCTAGGAGCATTTTTTCGACGGCCGCTTCCTGCTCAGATGATTCGGAAGTGCGCTGAACCCATGGTAAAAATTCAAACCTTTTTTTACGTTCCTGCTGCTTTTGCAAAGTCAGGCCGTTCGCTTCAAACAAAGCGCACCATTCCCTTACGGAAAGACAACGAACATGACTTGGATCGCGTGTTTTCTCTACTTCATTCATGAATGCCGAGAGTGACGACTCCTCAGGCGAAACGTTGTCGATGAAGAGAAACAACCCACCGGGGATCAGCACGCGACTCACCTCCCGAACAAAAGCCGCCGGATCGGGAAAATGATGAGCCGCGATTCGACATGTGACCAGCTCAAATGATTCATCGAGAAACGGGAGAGATTCTGCATCAGCCTGAACATACATCACATTATGGACATGTGCTGTATCATTGGCCGCAGACGCCGCCATGAGCATCGGGCGAGTCAAATCCGTGGCGACGACCAAGCTCACATGTGGAGCCAATGTCCTCGCTACGTGCCCACCTCCTGTGGCGATATCCAGTGCCCGCCACTTCTCTGCTGGCTGCATCCACTCCACCATTAGTTCCAGATCGCTGCCTTTTGCATGCGTTTTGCTTTGCACGTATTGCTCTGCATTTTTTCCAAATTGCGCTTGAACAGCTTGTTTGATCTCTTCAGGATTCTTCATCAAGAACACCTCCTGCCTACATCATATTCCAATGTTTGTCATCCTTGTTATAGAATACAGATAACTAGTTATCGAGAATTTGAATAGGAGGCAGCTCACAATGGATCGAGAAAGTCTTGAGGTATTTTTGACGATTGCTCGTCATGGATCGATTAATCGTGCTGCACAGGCGTTATTTTTGGCGCAATCAACATTGACGCATCGCTTGAAGCAGCTAGAGCGCCAGATTGGGAGTGCGCTGTTTGTTCGCACTGCCTCAGGGGTGAGTCTTACGGGCGAAGGACGTCGGCTACTACCGGTTGCTACAAATATCGTGGAACAAATGCGGTCCTTTATCCAAGAGAATGAACAGCGCCAATCGATGAACATCGTCGCAGGAAAAGCCTTTGTCGCCTATGAATTGCCGCGACTGATCGGGGAGTACCGGGTTGCTCATCCGGGCTTTACCTGCTACGTTCGCTCTACGTTGTATGAGGAGTCCCTCAGCGCTCTGCTGACGGGAACGGCTGATATTGCCTTTCTCGGGAGTGAAATGTATCATCCGCACATCCATCAAGAATTTCTTCCCAGCGATCGACTCCTGCTCGTCATGGCGCCCAGCCATCCGTGGGCAAGCGGGTTTCCAGGTTTTCGGGCATGGGGAACCGAGGAAATGATTGTGTTCGGGAATCACTCCGCTCCTTATCGCCAACGGATTGACCGCTATCTGGCGCAGCAGGGAGTTTTTCCGAATATTATTATGGAATTGGACAGCTTCAATGCTGTTAAAAAAATGGTCGAACGGCAGCTAGGGATTACGATCCTGCCGGAAAGAACCATACAACAAGAGCTAGCGACCCGAAGATTGGTCGCCTACGATATCGCAAACGGCGAATTAGTCCGCCCCACACTCATCGCCTACCTGCATCCAAAAAAAGAGGACGATGCTTTCCAGCAATTCGTCCAATGGATCAAGGAACATTATTAACAAAAGTTCACTGTAGTGTTAGTACCGTAAGCTCCGGGCGGCAAAATAAACGAACAGGCAAGATCGTCGTCCCCAACCCTCTGGTGGTGTACACAGCCATGCCACCTACCTGATACAGTCCTTGTACATATTTACGCCCGTATTGCGGCGCCAAAAGATGACCAATGAAGGGCAAGCGTACTTGTCCGCCATGGCTGTGGCCGGACAGTTGGAGATGCACGGGATGCTCTGACGCAACATCAGCAAAATCAGGCTCATGCACCAACAAGATAACGCTGCCCTCCGGCGGGATATTTTCTAGCGCCCTTGGAAGATCAGGTACACCATAGAAAAGGTCATCCACTCCCGCCATGTATAATTGCTGGCCATCTTTGTGTACAACCACATGCCGATTATCCAACACTTCGAATCCAGACGCGACTAATCCATCCCGAACTTTTTGTTGTTCACCAGCTCGATAATCGTGGTTGCCCAAAACGGCGAATTTTCCTAATGGGGCTAGGAGCTGATTGAAAAGGGGAACGGCGGCGAATAGAGGTCGCGTCACTTCATCTACGATATCCCCTGTTAAGCAAATCAAATCCGGTTTTTCGCTCTGAATCACGGCAATAACCGACTCCAACTCTTTCGCTTCAAAATAATGTCCGAGATGGACATCACTGAAGTGAATGAGCTTTGTCCCCTTAAAGCTTTTTGGCAATCCCGGTATCGTGATGGACAAACGCACGATATCAAGCGCTTTTCGTTCCCATACATGACCGTACACGCCAGTCGCTATACCAAGTCCAATCAATCCCCCTACCCATTTCGTGACTTTGTGGAGAAATGTTTTCCTTGAAATGGGAGCAAGGTTAGGATCATTCACTGTCTTTCGTTCGCTCATACCCATTCACGACAACGTCTAATCTTCCCGTCACCGGGTCAATGAGTAAGCCGTGTACTTCCACATTCGGTGGGAGGAGCGGGTGATTTTTAATCGTTTCTACGCTATTTTTCACACTTTCTTCTACACGATCGAATCCGTGCAGCCATTTATGTAAGTTAATCCCTGCATGTTGAAGCGTCGAAAATGTTTGCGCCGAGACTCCTCGCTCCAGCATCTTCTCCATCGTGCGTTTGCTGTCGATCGCACTCATCCCGCAGTCATAATGCCCGACGACCATCACTTCTTCGGCATTCAATTCGTAGATCGCAATAAGAATACTGCGCATGATACTCCCAAAAGGATGGGACACGATTGCCCCGGCGCTTTTTACGTGCTTGATATCCCCATTGCGCATGTTCATGGCTTTCGGCAGCAGTTCAACCAAACGGGTATCCATACAAGATAGCACGACCAATCGTTTATCAGGAAACTTGGTGGTTTGGTACTTTTCGTATTCTTGGTTCGCCACAAAATCACGGTTAAATGCGAGAATTTCATCTAAATTGCGCACTTTCACAGCACCTGCCTCGCTCTTAGTAGTATGTATTTGTATCGTATGCTTTTCTATTTTACATAGGAGGATCAAAATCTCGCAAGGGACTGTGGCAGTTTCTTATCAAGTGATTCATTTTGTCAGGATGTAATGGTGCTCGTCTAAACGAAATTTTTTTGGTGTAAAGAGGTCCTCGATTGTCGAGTAAATGGGTTCTCTTTTCGTGAATTTCTCACCTATCCATAGACCATACAGTTCAACCTGCGTCTTGTCGTGATCAAGCAGTTCCTCGCACCAAGCACGTAGATGCATCATTCTGGCTATGCTTTTTTGATAGTCCTCTACACATTCTTGATAATAACGTGGCCTCTCCTCTTCTGGTAACACCCCTAGTTTTACTTTATCGGGATGCTTGGAAATGCTAAATCTGCAAGCGCAACCCTCTTCGGTTTTCACCAGCCATGCCTGTTTTTTCGGAAAATGCTTGAAAAGATGAGGGCATCTTTCCCGTGACAATTTTCCTGTGAAAACATAAGGGGAGAGTGGCGGTTTAGGTTCAAATCCCGGTGTTTCTTTTATCATGACGAAAAGTTCTAAGCACATGGGTTCAGTTCCTCCGGAAAGAGTATGTCATTGCAATACATCAGGTTAAAACTTGGAAAAGTTTTTCTACTTGGTCCTTATTTGCGAATGACTCATCAATCGATAAAAAGGATAACAGGGTAATCGCTTTTTTTGCTTTATTTGCTGCAAACATTTTGTGATGACCATCCAATAAAAAATGACTATATACCCATTCTTTATAGAACAGTAGTTTGCTCATTTATTTTTATCTCCGAAGTATTAACCTTTAAATTTAGATGGGGTTTCAACATAACTCTCGATCACATAGCCACAATTTGTGCAGATATGATGAATGATCGCCGAACTAAGAGGAACAAACTTGCCGAAGGGAAACACTCCCGCATCCCCAGCTTGCCTTCCTTTCCCAATCTCTTTACATCCACATTTTGGACACTGCACTTTTTGATTTTCCATTTTGCACCTCGCTTTTACTCTGTTTAGAATATTATTATAGATGACACAAACCATTTTTTGTTAATTTATTCTAAAACTCTGCTAAGTCCTACCAAAACAAAAAGACACTAGCAGGCAAGCGCTAATGTCCTTTTGTTTTGGTTACGGATCGTGTAACTCAGTATCTACATCCTAGCTAATCTTCGCCTCAATCCGCAGCTTGTCCGCCACCATGGCAATAAACTCACTGTTGGTCGGCTTCGCCTTGGTGTTGGAAATCGTATAACCAAACAAGCTGGAGATGGAGTCCAGATTACCACGGGACCACGCTACTTCAATCGCATGACGGATGGCACGTTCTACACGACTTGCGGTTGTATTGAATTTCTTGGCAATGTCCGGGTACAGGACTTTGGTAATCGAACCGAGCAGCTCGACATCGTTGTATACCATTGTAATCGCTTCCCGCAAATACAAATAACCTTTGATATGAGCAGGAACTCCAATCTCGTGAATGATGCTGGTGATACTCGCGTCCAAATTGCGTCCGCGAATTTGCAAGGTAGCTTGCGGTTTCACAGAAGAAACAAAAGAAGAGGCAGGCTTGGTAGTAATGATTTGACGGATGCGCTGAGCCAGCACCTCCATATCAAACGGTTTCAAAATGTAGTATGCTGCTCCTAGCTCTACTGCTTTCTTCGTAATTTCTTCCTGCCCGAAAGCAGTCAGCATAATAATTTTAGGTTGAGGACTTAAGCGCATGGCCTGAATTTGCTCCAAAACAGCCAAGCCATCCAGATGTGGCATGATGATATCCAAAATTAATACATCGGGTACACGTTCCTGCAGCAGTCGAACTACCTCATTGCCGTTGTAAGCAACACCTACAACATTCATGTCATACTGGCTACTGATGTACTCTTCCAACAGATTTACAAATTCACGGTTATCATCTGCCAACAACACTTCAATCTTGCTCAAGGTCGTTCCTCCTAACAATGGACGGTCTTTTGGAAAGAAGGTGGCGTTCTAGAGGTTAACAAATCTACAAGGATTAGTCCATACCATCTTTTCTCTACAAAAATTATTCGACAAAGCAAATTCCATTCCTGCCAATGACGAAAGATTGAATGATTTAACTGATATTTCGACAAAGAATCCTTTCATTTCTAATCGATTCGTCAAAGGACTGCAAAAACCGAAAAAGCCGCCTCGCTTCGTTCGCGTGACGGCACTTCATTCAGGCAGCTTTGGTTGTATTGGTTCGGGATTCGGCAGTACCTCGCACATTCACACCAGCATCCTGAAGCATCCACTCAATGTAGCAGCCGTATCCCGAAGTAGGATCATTGACAAAGACATGCGTGACGGCACCCACGATCTTGCCCTTTTGAATGATGGGACTGCCGCTCATCCCCTGTACGATACCACCTGTCTTTTCCAAAAGGCGTTTGTCCGTGACTTTAATAATCATCCCTTTGGTTGCAGGAAAATGCTGCTTGACCACGTTTGCGATCTCAATATCGAACTCTTCTACCTTCTGACCTTCTACGACAGTAAGAATTTTGGCTGGCCCTTCCTCTACCTGCTCCGCAAGAGCGATTGGCAACGGCGTCTGATAATAGCTGCGTTTGGGCTCGTCCTTCATTTTACCGAAAATGCCAAAAGGAGTGTTTTTGGTTATATTTCCGAGAACTTCACTTTCATTGTAGAAACGCGCAAATTTTTCCCCTGGGTTGCCACTTTGTCCTTTTTCAATCGATGTGACACTTGCTTGCACGATCTGGCCATCTCCTACGACAATGGCTTGACCAGTATCAACGTCGGAAATGACGTGCCCTAATGCCCCGTACGCTTTGGAATTCGGATCAAAAAAGGTCAGTGTCCCTACTCCAGCCGCTGAATCCCGAATATAGAGACCCATACGGTACTCACTGTCTTTTTTGTCTTTCGCCGGGTGCAAAGTGAGCGAAAGCTTTTCCTTGCCACGAACGACAAGCAATTGAACGGCATGATTCTTTTTCCCTGTTTCGTTAATCAATTTCTTTACGTCGTTCATGTCATTGATGTACATGTCGTTCATTTTGATAATCATGTCACCGACGTGTATACCTGCCTGTTCACCTGGAGAAAACTTGTTTTTACCATCGTCAACTAAATGATGACCGACAACCAAAACACCCGCTGTTTGCAGCTTCACCCCGATTGACTGTCCACCAGGGTACAACCGCAGATCTGGCAATACATTTACTTTTACAGCAGTCAGCGGAATGTTATGCCACTTCACCTGCAATTGGGCTTCCCCAGCCCTACGCGGTTCAACGGACATAGGCCTGCTCAAATCAACGGATACCTCTCGCGCCTCTGTCCCGTTAACGTGCAAAATATCAGGATTGCTATTGATTAGCGTGCCCATTACCGGCACAGAGACCCGCAGTTGTTCGAGGGACCCTTCCATCAAACGCAATTCACGGGGAAAGGAGGACAGATCGCGGAACGGGGTGGAACTCACGACAAGCGCCGTGATGAGGAGAAGGAGACTTCCCATCCATTTTCTTTTGTTTTGTCGGATCACCAGTAATCACTCCTACCGTTCCCTACCTACACCTACAAAACAAAACGGTTAAGTCCGTTTTGTTTGACCGCAAGCGGTCATGAGGGACACCTCCACCTTGTGTACCTTTAATGTTGCCACCAGCCAAGCGGATTATGTCAGGAAAATAACCCACTCTGATCATTAGAAACCCAGGCTTCCTACCCTTGACGAGACCATCGTTGCACTGATCAACAAAGAAAGACTGCCAGCCAAATTAGCTGACAGTCTTTCTTTCACGGCCGAGAAGGATCATCTCGCGCGCATGTTCTTCTGTTTTCGCTGTTACCTCTGCCCCGCTTAGCATGCGAGCCAGCTCGGATACCCGTTCATCATCAGACAAACGCTTCACTCGCGTCTCTGTTTCATTCTCGCTCATTTCCTTTTTGATCAGAAAATGAGCGTCTGCCATGGATGCGACCTGTGGCAAGTGCGTAATACACAGGACCTGACGCTGCCCAGCGACCCGGGCGAGCTTTTCTGCTATCGCTTGAGCTGCTCTTCCGCTTACACCCGTGTCGACTTCATCAAAAATTAGGGTCTCCACTTGATCAGTGCCCGCCAAAATCGTTTTAATGGCCAGCATGACGCGTGACAGCTCCCCGCCGGAAGCAATCTTCGCCAACGGACGCAATGGCTCACCTGGGTTAGGTGAGATTAAAAACTCGATCTGATCCATACCGTTGGCATCTACAAAGCGCTTGATTCCGTCGATTTCTACGCCGTCATCATCCGGCGTCTGTCTGACGTCGATGGCAAAACGAGCACGCTCCATGTGCAGTTCTTTTAGCTGCTGCTCGATTTCTTGTGCAAGTTTTCCTGCACATTCGGAACGAATAACCGACAACTCCAATGCCTCCACTGCCAAATCGGCTGCAAGCTCCTGCAATTGCTTTTCCACCTGCTGGAGGCGGTCTTCGTAGTGATGCATGTCATCCAATTCATCCTGAATCGTGGCAGCGTATTCCAAAATATCGTCTACACTTTTGCCATACTTGCGCTTTAACGACTGGATTTGATCAAGACGACGTTCTACTTCCGCCAACTGCTCCGGTTCAAAATCCATTTGGTACGACAATTGGCGAAGGTTATGTACCACATCTTCTATCTGATAGTATGCCGATTGGACCATCTCCAAAATCGGAACGAGCTGTTCTTCGTAGTTCACAACACGCTCGAGCTCTCCCATCGCATGTCCTAACCAATCCATGCCCTTTTGGTCACCATGCAATGCGCGGTATGCATCTTGAATCGTTGAATAAACTTTTTCAATGTTCATCCACTTTTTCCGTTGTTGCATGAGCTTCTCGTCTTCACCAGGTGTGAGAGTTGCCGCCTCAATTTCATCGAGCTGATATTGCAATAGATCCATACGCTGTACGAGCTCCCGATCATTTCGTGCCATACGCTCCAGATCTTGCTTTGTTTTGCGGTAAGCCCCATACAGGGTGCCGTACTCTTGCTTCGCAGCTCCTAACGCACTTTCCCCATATGCATCGAGCCAATTGATATGCTTGTCTGACTGCATCAGCATATGCGTATCGTGTTGTCCATGCACCGTAACCAGCCATGGCCCTAACTCACGCAGCATAGCGAGAGTAACGAGCTGGCCATTGATCCGAATGATACTCTTCCCTTGATTCGATATATCTCGTCGTACAACAAGCATTCCGTCTTGCTCAATCTGAACGCCGACATTTTTACAAACGGCAAGTCCAGGATGACCAGGCGGCAATTCAAACAGTCCTTCCACTTCTGCACGAGGCTCACCGTAACGGACAAAATCAGCCGAAGCCCGGCCTCCTAACAACAATCCTAGTGCATCGATAATGATGGATTTACCGGCACCAGTCTCCCCTGTCAGGATGTTTAAGCCTTTTTGGAAAGAGACCGTCACTGATTTGATGATGGCAAAATTTCGGATCGAGAGTTCCACTAGCATCGCAAGCGACCACCTTCTACAACATTTCCATTAAGCGTTTCGTCACTTCGTTGGTATTTTCTTTGGAACGGCAAATAATCAGGATGGTGTTGTCGCCACTGATTGTCCCCATGATTTCTTCCCATGGAAGGTTGTCAATCAGTTCGGCTACCGCATTCGCATGTCCTGAAAGTGTCTTCAGTACAATAAAATGATCAGCTTGGTCAATGCTAATAAAGGAATCCACAAGCATGCGTTTTAGCTTTTGCAGTGGATTGAATTTTTGTTCAGCAGGCATTGAATACTTATATCGACCATCAGGGAGCGGCACTTTTACCAAGTGTAGTTCCTTGATGTCTCGGGATACAGTTGCTTGCGTCACGTTAAAGCCAGCAGTCCGCAAGCGGTCCACCAGCTCATCCTGTGTTTCCACCTCTTGATTGCTGATGATATCCCGAATACGAATATGTCGTTGCCCTTTGTTCATATGGATTACTCCCATTCCCCTTGTAATTTCGTTCGTATTGCTTCGAAAAAGCCACCTTTTTTCCACTTGATCAGCGGGGTAACACATGGTGACTTTTTAATGTAAATCTGATCGCCGCCTTCGAGTCGATAACCAAACTGACCGTCAATAGACAGTCCCATTTCTTGATGAATGGCATCCACTTCAACCCGAATTGTCTGATTGCCTGACAGTACCATAGGCCGAGCTGTCAAGGAATGAGGAGCCACTGGCGTCAGTAATAGCATGTCCACATTCGGAGCCACTATGGGACCGCCTGCAGAGAGTGAGTATGCCGTCGATCCTGTTGGCGTAGAAACAATGACACCATCCCCGCTGAACGTCGCGACGTACTCATCATCCAGAAAGACGGCACATTGAATGATCCGGCAAAATGACCCTTTTGCAATCCCAATATCATTCATGGCCGTGTATGTCCCCAGTGCAGTCCCTTTTCGCACTAAACAAGCTTCCAGCATCGCTCTCTTTTCAATGTCGTACTTTCCAGAAAGGAGATTGTCTACAGCTTGAGGCAGATGCTCCGGTTCCGCTTCCGACAAAAAGCCCAGCGTGCCTAAATTAATTCCAAAGATCGGGATAGAGTGACCCGCAAGCTGGCGAGCAATTCTGAGTAGCGTGCCATCGCCCCCTAATACACAAACCAGATCCGCCTGCATCCCCATCTCTTCTACAGATGCGCCCAGTTCTGGATGCCCTACATCTGATGCGATATGTTCATCCAGGAATACCTGCGCCCCTCTGTCTTCAAGTAAATACAACAGTTCCCGTGCAACGATACGTGCTTCGGGCTTTCCTTTGTTCGCTATGATTCCAATTTTCTTCACGTGGTCCACCCCAAAACTGGTTGGTTGGAAATCCTTCTTGAACAACCTCATATACAAGTATACAACTTCACATGCATAAATAAAAAGCCTCGATTGTGACAAAACTCCCGAGGCTTTGGTTTTTTATCCTATTTCAAATTCGCATGAGCAGACGTAACTACCTCTGTTACGCATTGCAACCAAGCTTCCGAATCCATGCCGCCCTCACTTTTCTGGACATGCATAACAAATTCAATGTTTCCTTCTCCCCCTGTAATTGGAGAGTAGTCCAAGCCTTTTAGTGCGAAACCCAATCCGCTGGCAAATTGACCGATGTCAGTCAGCACGCTCTCGTGTACTTCTGGATCACGGACGATTCCATTCTTTCCGACTCTATCCTTGCCAGCTTCAAATTGAGGCTTGACCAGCGCAACGACGTCACCGCCATCGAGCAGAAAACGATACAACACAGGTAAGATCAATCGCAGCGAAATAAACGATACGTCAATCGATGCCGCGTTTGGCCGTTCATGTTCAAAAGCTTCCGGGTCCATGTGACGGAAATTCGTCCGTTCCATGACAACCACTCGCTCATCCTGTCGCAAGCTCCACGCGAGCTGTCCGTATCCGACATCAATGGCGTATACAAGTCGCGCACCGTTTTGCAGCGCACAGTCCGTAAAACCGCCTGTGGAGGCCCCGATGTCCATCATGACACGATCCTTCATGTCGATTTCAAAGACACGCAATGCCTTTTCCAGCTTGAGGCCACCCCGACTCACATACGGGTGTACCTCGCCCTTTACCGTAATCGCAACATCCTCGGCAAATTTGGTTCCCGGCTTGTCACAACGCTCGCCAGCTACTTGCACAAGACCTGCCATTACGGCTGCTTTTGCTTTTTCTCTGGTCTCATAATGGCCTCTTTCGACCAAGAGAACATCAACCCGTTCTTTTCTTACACTCATGCTTCCACTACGCCCTTCGAAATGGGCATCAAGGATCGGACACGTGCAGCGATATGATCAGCTGTGAGCCCTACCTCTTGCCGCTGTTCTTTCACACTTCCATGCTCAACAAAATAATCAGGTACCGCGACAACCTGTACATTCATGCCGTGATAGCCTGCACGATTGTAGCATTCAATGACAGCGCTGCCGAATCCGCCCATTTCACTGCCCTCTTCGACCGTAACGATGTCGTAGCCTTCTTTTGCCAGACGGAACAAAAGCTCTTCGTCCAAAGGCTTGCAAAAACGTGCATTGACCAACATCGGCTTGATGCCTTCTTCTTGAAGCTGGTTCACAGCCGCCTCAGCTATTTCGAATACGTGACCGAACGAGAGGATCGCCACATGTTTGCCTTCGCGTACGATCTCCGCTTTTCCGATTGGCAGCACTTGCAGTTCGTCATCCATTTTGACGCCACGAATCGGCAATCGCGGATAACGATAAGAGATTGGACCTTCTTTATATTCCACTGCTGTCTTCATCATGTGACGCAGTTCATTTTCATCCTTCGGTGCCATAATGACCATATTCGGAATGATGCGCATGAATGCCACGTCGTACATACCTTGGTGTGTCTCCCCGTCTGCTCCGACGAGCCCAGCACGGTCAACGGCGAAAATCACATTCAGCTTTTGGCGTGCGACATCGTGGATCAACTGATCATAGGCTCTTTGTAAAAAGGTCGAATAAATCGCAAAGACCGGCTTCAAGCCTTGTGTAGCTAACCCTGCCGCAAATGTACATGCGTGCTGCTCTGCAATCCCAACGTCAAACAGTCTGTCAGGGTACTTCTGTCCAAATGGGATCAAGCCTGAGCCCGCTGGCATCGCAGGGGTAACAGCCACGATCGAATTGTCTTCATCTGCGAGCTTCATCATCGTATCTGCAAAAACAGATGTATACGTTGGTGCAGATTTCGGTGTGTCACCTGACTCGATTTTATACGTACCGATACCATGCCACTTGACTGAGTCAGCTTCAGCAGGCGCATAGCCTAGTCCTTTTTTCGTGATGGCATGAATCAAAACAGGGCCTTTTGTATATTTGGCTGTCTTCAAAGTATCGAGCAACAGCTCCATGTTATGTCCGTCGATTGGGCCAATATACGTAAAGCCTAGCTCCTCGAAGAGAACGCCAGATACGAGCAAATACTTCATGCTGTCTTTGAAGCGTTCAGCCATATGAGCCAATTTGCCCCCTACAGCCGGTATGGATTTCAACAATCCTTCGACTTCATCCTTCGCCCATTGATAGTTCTCCGTCGAGCGAATTTTCCCCAAGTAGTTGTGCAAGGCCCCAACGTTTGGCGCGATGGACATTTCGTTATCATTTAACACAACGATGACATTCTTACGCTCATGACCGATGTGGTTCAAGGCCTCCAGAGCCATCCCGCCTGTCAGCGCACCGTCTCCGATCACAGCAACGACATGATTCTTTTCTTTTTTCAAATCCCGCGCAGTCGCCATCCCCATTGCAGCAGACAACGACGTACTGCTATGTCCGGTTTCCCAGACATCATGCGGGCTTTCCACCATTTTTGGGAACCCACACAGACCTTTGTACTGACGCAAGGTCGGAAACATCTCTCGGCGGCCTGTTAGCATTTTATGTACGTATGCCTGATGTCCGACATCCCAGATCAGCTTGTCCTTGGGACTGTCAAAAACATAGTGCAGCGCTAGCGTCAGCTCGACAACTCCCAGATTTGGCGCGAGATGACCGCCTGTTTTCGAGAGCGTTTCGATTAGAAACTGACGGATCTCGGATGCTAATGTATGTAGCTGCGGTTGCGTGCACTTTTTCAAGTCTTGAGGATCATTTATAGTAGTAAGCAGCATTGGTATTCCTCACTTTCCACTGTTCGTTCTCCGGCGATTGTGCATGCTGCATATCAATCAAGCCACTAGAAAACCCGGCTTTCCTTATTGCTATAGCCGATTCCGCTTATTTTCAGCTTGATTCATTATAACGGTTTCTTAATAAAAACACCACTTTTCATCAACACAGACGAATATGAGGGCGATATCTTGCATTTTCTGGTAAGATGATTTTGAATACATACTCCGAACAAAAGAGGTGGACGTCCGTGAAGTTCTCACAAATTCAGTATGAGCGCATGGAAATGGACAAGGTTGAAGGACAATTCACACAATTATTGGAAGCGTTTCAACAGGCTACAAGCTTCTCCGAGCAAGATACGATCATGGCTCAATTGAACAAACTGCGACAAGAAGTGGAATCTGCACGGAATGTCGCACAAATCCGCCACACGATCAATACAGAAGATCCCTTCTACAAAGCGGAACAGGACTATTGGGATGAAGCAACGCCTTTGTATACCGGTATCGTTTCCCGCTACTATCAGGCGATCGTCGATTCTGGCTTCCGCGCTGACTTGGAAGAAAAATGGGGTGCACAGCTATTTCGCATCGCGGAGAGCACACTCCGTACATTTTCTCCGGAAGTTATCACTGATTTGCAGGAAGAAAACCGTTTGGCCAGTCAATATGTCGCACTGAAAGCTTCTGCCAAAATCATGTTTGAAGGAGAAGAGCGAAACCTTTCAGAGATGGTTCCCTTTACAATTGCGAAAGATAGAGACATGCGCAAACGTGCTAATGAAGCGAAGTATGCGTATATGCAGCAACATACGGATGAATTTGATCACATATACGATACTCTCGTCAAGGTACGCACACGCATCGCCAAAAAACTCGGCTTCAATAGCTTTGTGGAGCTAGCCTATGCACGTTTGAACCGCACCGATTACAATGCAGAAATGGTAGCCAGTTTCCGCAAGCAAGTACTTGAGCACATCGTTCCAGTAGCGTCAAAACTGGTCGAACGTCAGCGCCAACGCATTGGTGTCGATACACTTGAGTATTACGATCTTTCCTTTGATTTCGCTACAGGGAATCCAAGCCCGAAAGGCCCGCCGGAGTGGATTGTTGAAAACGGGAAAAAGATGTATGCCGAGTTGTCACCTGAAACAGACGAATTTTACAACTTCATGCTGGACAATGACTGTTTAGATTTATTGAGCAAAAAAGGGAAGGCTACAGGCGGCTACTGTGAATACATCAGCCAATACAGGCTCCCATTTATTTTCGCCAATTTTAACGGTACCTCTGGTGATATCGACGTACTTACCCACGAGGCAGGACATGCGTTTCAGGTGTATGTAAGTAGAGATTTTGAAGTTCCTGAATATCATTTCCCAACCTACGAGGCGTGTGAAATACATTCGATGAGCATGGAGTTTTTGACGTGGCCATGGATGGAGCATTTTTTCAAGGAAGATACCGACAAATACAAATTCTCTCATCTGAGCAGCGGACTCCTGTTCATTCCGTACGGCGTGTCTGTTGATGAGTTCCAGCATGTTGTCTACGAGAACCCAGATATGACCCCGGCAGAGCGTAAACGTGCATGGCGTCAAATTGAGCGCAAGTATCTCCCGCATCGCAATTACGCACAGAATGAGTATCTGGAGGAGGGCGGGTTCTGGCAGCAGCAAACACATATTTTTCAAAGCCCCTTCTATTACATCGACTACACACTGGCCCAGATTTGCGCGTTCCAATTTTGGAAACGGTCTCAGTCTGAACCAAAACAAGCTTGGGACGATTATTTGACGCTTTGCCGCGAAGGCGGAAGCAAGTCGTTCCTCGAGCTGGTACAAGTGGCGAAGCTGTATTCACCGTTTGAGGACGACTGTATACCATCGGTGATTGGCGAGATTGAACAATTTTTAAATAGCATTGACGATAAAAGCTTGTAATAAAGTAGTATACAGAAAAGCTGGCATTTCCCGTTTGGGTTGCCAGCTTTCACTTATTTATTGCGATCACGTACATAGTCGGCCAAAGGGCTGAGTGCAGAATTCTCGATTCCCGCATCCGCAAGCGCTGCTTTTGCCTCCGCAATCAATTCGTCAAGACGCGCCTTCGATTCGGCTAGACCAAGAAGCGATGGGTACGTCGCTTTTTCCCGATCCGCATCACTGCCAACTGCTTTCCCCAGCTCTTGGGCATCCCCTTCCACATTCAAGATGTCATCCTGAATTTGAAAAGCAAGACCAATGCAAACACCATAACGTGTCAATGCTTCCATTTGTTCTTCGGATGCTTCTGCGAGGTAGCCTCCCCCGCGCAAGGCTGCGATCAAGAGATCACCCGTTTTGTGACGATGGATAAATTCGAGCTGATCCAGGTTAAGGCGCTTGCTCTCCCCTTCGATATCAGCCATCTGTCCGCCGACCATGCCAGTTGCTCCCGCACGTTTTCCTAGCTCCGCAATCAGTTTCACCGTAGTAGCCGCTGAAACATCCGCTCGATCCATGTAAGCTTCTGCAATGTATCCGAACGCTCTCGTCAGCAAGGCATCTCCTGCGAGAATGGCTGTTGCTTCACCAAATACTTTGTGATTGGTCGGTTTTCCGCGACGAAGATCATCGTCGTCCATCGCAGGGAGGTCATCGTGAATCAAGGAGTACGTATGTATCATTTCCAAGGCAGCCGCAAATGCCACACCCCGTTCAAGCGGCTTGTCCAGTGCTTCGAGAACCGCCAACACCAGCATGGGACGCAACCTTTTTCCGCCTGCCATGAGCGAGTACTTCATGGATTCGTACAAGTTTTCCGGAACTCCTTGCTGCTCAAGAGCTGGCAGGAGTCTTTGTTCTATATAGGCGGTCTTTTCCACCAAATAACTCTCGAATGTATGCACGCCGATCATGATTCTCCTTCCACGCGAAAAGCCTTCTGCTTTACCTGTCCGTCTTCTTCTACCAACTGGGTAATCTTCGCTTCGATTGCATCCAGCTTTTGACCACAAATTCTGGAAAGAGTTACCCCTTCCTGATACAACGTAATCGCTTCTTCGAGGGGAATATCTCCTTCCTCGAGTCGATTGACGACTTCTTCCAGACGCTTCATTGCGTCTTCAAACTGCATATCAGTCTCTTGTTCTGTTTTCTTGCGAGCCACTCTTCTTCTCCTCCTCCCGGTTCACTTTTTCCACACGCGCAGTCGCACTGCCATCACTTAATCGTACCATGATCTCGTCGCCAGGGGCAAACTGTTCCACTGATTTTACGAGTCTGTCATTGGTGTATACGAGTGAGAATCCACGTTGCATGACCTTCAGCGGACTCAATGCTTCCAACGTAGCTATGCGAGCTGCGAATGCCATTCTTTTTTGGTTGAGACGCCCCAGCATTCGTTCGTCCAAGGTGGCACGGAGTTTAGACAGATTTTTTCTTTTATCCCCGATTTGATCGGCGAGGCGATAGCGCTTGATTTGTTCGTCTAATCGCGTATAGCGCTCGCGTCTTCTTTCCAGCAAATGCTTCATCGATTGACGCATCCGCAAATGTGCCCGATCCAGTCGTTCTGCGGCTTCCTCCAACCTCCGCTCCGGTTGGCGCATCGCATACGAATTACTCAAGCGTGTCAAACGGTTTCTCTGCTCAGTCATGGTGCCACGCACTGCTCGATGCATCCGTATTTCGAGCTGCCGCACTCTCTCGACCCATTCCAAATAATGCGGTACAGCCAACTCAGCTGCGGCTGTCGGCGTAGCTGCCCGGACATCTGCTACGAAATCGGCGATCGTCACATCCGTCTCGTGCCCAACAGCGGAGATGACAGGGATGAGGGATGCAGCGATTGCCCTCGCTACGTTTTCATCATTAAATGCCCACAGCTCCTCAATGGAACCTCCACCGCGCCCTACGATGAGAACATCAATGTCAGGCTGATCGTTCATAATCCGAATAGCGGAGACAATCGATGCAGGTGCATCCGCACCTTGGACAACGGCTGGTGAAAGTACGATCTCTGCTTGCGGATACCGTCTGCGAATCGTCGTGCAAATATCTCGGATGGCTGCTCCTGTAGGTGAAGTGACGACACCGACACGTTTGGGAAAACGCGGGAGCAACCGCTTCCTCTCTGCTGCAAACAATCCTTCTTGAGCCAATTTTTCTTTTAGCTGCTCGAATGCTAAATAAAGCGAGCCGAGACCATCTGGCTGCATCTCTTTGGCGTACAACTGATACGCGCCATCTCGTTCGTATGCAGAAATAGACCCGCGTACAATCGCTTTTGCTCCATCTTTGGGCAAGAAACGCAGGAAGCGGTTATGACTCGCAAACATGACGACTTTGATGCGTGACTGCTTGTCCTTTAGCGTGAAATACATATGACCACTGGAATGGTGGGTAAAATTGGAGATTTCTCCTCTCACCCATATATCTTGTAGGTAGGGTTCCTTTTCCAACACCAGCTTAATATAACGATTGAGATCACTGACAGATAAGATATCTTGTAATGCCATGCGGCCCCTCCTTTACAAAAAACTTGGCTTTGCCGTGCATGTAACAAGGACTATGCAAAAGAATGGATAAAGCTTATGCCTTATCCATTCTATAATAAATTGCCGATTTTCTTCTATTGTTTTGCTTGCTTTTTCGCTGCCGCAACGGTATTTTTCAACAGCATGGTAATCGTCATCGGGCCAACACCGCCTGGAACTGGGGTTAAAAAGCTAGCCACTTCTTTGACCTCGTCGAACCTGACATCTCCAACCAGCTTACCGGTTCCGATGCGGTTCACACCAACGTCAATGACGACAGCGCCCGGTTTGACATGCTCCTTGCCGATCATATGCGCCCTACCAGTTGCAACGACGAGGATGTCTGCCTTTTGCGTGAATTCCTCGAGATTTTGCGTGCGAGAATGACACATGGTTACCGTGGCATTTTCCTGTTGCAGTAGCAATGAGACCGGCTTCCCAACGATGTTACTGCGTCCGATCACCACTGCATGTTTGCCTGCCATTGGGGTGCCTGTGCGCTTGATCAATTCAATAATTCCGTGCGGCGTGCAAGGGAGCATCGTATCATTTCCCAATACCATGTTTCCTACGCTAATCGGATGGAAGCCGTCCACATCTTTTTCAGGAGCAATGGCTTCGATTACCGCATGTTCTGAAATATGAGCTGGAAGAGGAAGCTGAACCAAAATCCCATTAACGTTCGGATTTTCGTTCAACTGTTGAATGATAACCAACAATTCTTCCTCTGTGATGTCAGCGTCCTTCATGATGATCTCGGATGAAATACCGACTTCCTCGCAGCCTTTTGCTTTACCACGCACATAGGAGTGAGAAGCCGGGTCATCTCCCACAATAACAACGGTTAATCCTGGTACGATCCCTTGCTTTTTCAATTCAGCTACTTCGTTCGCCAATTCGGCCCGAATACTCTGTGCTACTTCTTTTCCCTGGAGAATGGTTGCAGCCATGGAGAAAATGCCTCCTTTATCAACGTCGATACGTTAAGTGTACCGATTTCCCCCTCAGCTGTAAAGCCGAATTATAAAAAGTTCGCATTTATTTAATGTTCGTCTTTTGCTTCATCCACCCCAACATAGCGACTCCGTAGGCATTATCACCGGAGTAAACGGGGTCACAGAAGTACAGCTTCGCCTTCACGGCAGGGTGTTCCAGACGTTTGATCAGCCGCTCACGAATGTAATAATTAGCAGCTACTCCTCCA
This sequence comes from Brevibacillus sp. Leaf182, assembly GCF_001423865.2. NCBI lineage: Bacteria > Bacillati > Bacillota > Bacilli > Caryophanales > Paenibacillaceae > Brevibacillus > Brevibacillus sp. Leaf182. The sequence goes on from NZ_LMPN02000033.1 coordinate 373,339, forward strand.
ACAATCAAGATGTCCTTCGGGCAGCCTTGCTCTACTGCATGGCGTAAGGACTTTTCTAGTGTATTGGCAATACATTGCTCTGTCGCCCGTGCAATCTCAGCAGGGCTCGTACTTCCCTTTTCCACCTCACGCAAAAGCGATGCTTCTGGACCAGAAAAACTAAAGGAAAGCCCTTCAACTGCCGAAGAAATCCGAAACGTACCTGTTGAGTCCTTGGCTAACTGCTCCAACGCGGGACCGGCAGGAAAGGACAAACCGAGTGCTACACCAATCCGATCGACTAGTTGCCCAGCGTGCAGATCGATCGTCCCACCTATTTTCTCAATGGTATAACCGGCTGCATGACGCTCGCACAACAACAACTCGCTGGTGCCTCCAGACAAATGCACAGCCAAAAAGCGATCCTCTGTCGGACGCACCTCAGCAGTATATTCCCCCGCCGCTATATGTCCCTCTTGATGAGTCGTCAAGTGAAGGGGAACCCGCAAATAAGTCGCCAACGATTTCGCCAAGCCCTCTCCTACCTTAAATACAGGCATATACGATCCGTCTTGCGGACGCGGCTTCTCACTCACGCAAATCGCTGCAATCTCGTAATCCTTCCACTTCATCTCTTCACTTAATTCCGGCAGGTTCATCACATGCTGAAAGACGGCTTCGGATTGTTGCAGTCCGCGCTTGCCCTCCTTTACTTTCAGAAGGCGCTTTGCTTCTGCCACAATTCGGCCGTCTTCCTCAGCCAAGCACAGTGATGTCCGGTAATTGCTCGTGTCGATTCCCAACATTACCTTACTCATGCTTGTATCTCCTACCTATTACGCCTGCTTGGTTTCACGCGATTGCAAGAAGCTCGACAACACACCGTTAATGTATCGGTGGGACTGTTCGTCGCTAAAGAGCTTAGCAATCTCAATCGCTTCGTTCATTACGACTTTGTCAGGAGTGTCTTGCTCGAACATGATCTCGTAAAATGCCAGACGAAGAATAGCGCGATCTACATTGGCGATGCGTTCCAATTGCCATCCACGCAAAAACTTCTTAATTTCCGCATCAATCTCAGTCAAGTTTTTCAATACACCGTCGAGGAGATAACGCAAATACTGTGCATTTTCCTCGGATTCCTCCATGACGAGGGCAACCGCATCCGTTAGCGGAACCTCTGCCATATCAATTTGGAAAAGACATTGGACTACTTTTTCTCGTGCTGTTCTTCGTTTCATTCCATTCACCTACTAATTAAAATGAGCTTTTGCCCCAAAACATTTGTTACCGAAACTTGCCTGGCAAGATCTTATCGAGTATCTCACGCAGGTCTTCTTTATGGTCGAGCTTTCTACCGATATAATATCCAGTCCCGACAAACACAACAAAAACCAGTGTATCCCAAAATCCGACGAGAAGGTAGATGATACCGAAAAAAAGTCCGGCCAAAATCCCCATTAGCTTCCCCTTGTGTTCCCACAATAACTCCCACACCATGGACTTCACCTTCTATTCCACCCGTTTACGAGCCGCGTAGTTTTCCTGCTGAGCTACTTCCGTCACGACAATCGCCACCTCGGAAATGACAACACCAGCAATTCCCTCGACTTGCTCCTTCACGTCAGCCTGTAGCTTCTGTGTCAGCTCAGGTAATGGCGTTTCTCCATCTACCGAAACACGCAGGGTGATAATATTGCCGCTCTCGAGTGCTTTGACTGTCGTTTTCATATCGCGCACTCCTTTCACTCGGCGGGCTGCACGCTCTGCAATGGTCTGGATCGTCTGAATCGTAATGTTGACCTCACCCAAATCACTGCGCTGACGGATTCCCCGTTCTACTTTAGGCTTGTTAGAGCGGAAAGAACTGAAAAAGAAGCGAAGGCTGACTACGAGGAAAATGATCGCGACAATGAGATAGGTGATGTTCGTACCCGTCAGCATCTGATCCACATATGGTCGGAAAAATTCTTGCGGGATCAATCCGCTGGTCGCTGCTATCGCGATGCAGGACAAAACAATGAGCGCAAAGCTATAAATCGTCAAGATAAAGCGGTCAAACAAGTTCACAAGCACCTCTCCTTTCAGCCATGTTTGAAAAAAGGAGACAAACACGGCACGCTCCGGAAAACTCCATGAATTTACGCTGAAAGCCTAAACAAAATCACGTTTTCAAATGAGGAAAATGCCCCCTGTTCGTAGGGGGCATCCATCCGCTGCTTGTTAGCGCACGCGCTGGTGTTCTTCAACCGGTACTGGTGCCGGTGCTTTTTCTTCAGCTTTCAACTCAACATCTACGATATGTACGTTTACTTCAACTACCGAAAGACCTGTCATGCTCTCAATCGTATTGCGTACACTATCTTGAATATTTCGAGCGACCTCCGGGATGCGATGTCCGTATTTGACAATAATCGAAACATCCACCGCTGCTTCGCGGGAGCCAACTTCTACACGCACACCACGCGCTATATTTTTACGGCCTAAACGTTCAGCTATTTCACCTACGAAACCGCCGCTCATTTGCGCCACACCTTCTACTTCGGACGCAGCCATGCCGGCGATCACTTCCAATACTTCGGGAGCGATCTGGACCTTACCAAGTTCTGTTCTATCTAAATCTGGAGTAAACTCTTCCATGCTTCGCACCTCCCTCTAATTTGTAATTCATTATACCAAGCACACCGTATTTTTACAAATCAGCCTACTTACTCTTCATCCAGGTTCAAGTCGTAGGTTTCCAAGAATTTCGTATCAAAATTACCGCTGACAAATACTTCGTGATCCAATACCTTCAAATGGAATGGAATCGTTGTCGTAATACCCTCGACGACGAATTCACTCAAGGCCCGCTTCATACGGTCAATCGCTTCGTTGCGATCCTTGCCCCACACAATCAGCTTGGCGATCATAGAGTCGTAATATGGCGGAATGGAATATCCCGCATACGCTGCACTGTCTACGCGCACACCAAAGCCGCCTGGCGCCAAATATTCTGTGATACGACCTGGCGAAGGCATGAAGTTTTTCGCAGGATTCTCCGCATTAATTCGGCATTCAATAGCCCAGCCATCCATTTGGATATCCTCTTGCGTAAAGGACAATGGTTGGCCTGCCGCTACAGTCAGTTGCTCCTTGATCAGGTCAAAGCCAGTCACCAGCTCGGTCACAGGATGCTCTACCTGAATACGCGTATTCATTTCCATGAAGTAGAACTTTCCGTGTTTGTCCAGCAAAAACTCGACAGTGCCCGCACCGTGATAGGAAACGGCTTTTGCCGCCGCAACAGCAGCTTCACCCATTTGTTGGCGCAGCTCTTCACTCAATGCTGGAGATGGAGCTTCCTCGATCAGCTTTTGGTGTCGACGTTGGATGGAGCAATCGCGCTCACCCAGGTATACGGCGTTGCCATGCTTGTCTGCCATGATTTGAATTTCCACATGGCGCGGACCCTCTACGAACTTCTCCAAGTAAACCCCTGGATTGCCAAAAGCCGTTTTCGCCTCGTTTTGCGCCTGACGGATCGCTTTTTCCAAATCTTCGTCGTCAACGGCTACGCGCATGCCGCGTCCGCCGCCACCCGCTGTCGCTTTGACCATGACAGGATAACCAATCTCGTTTGCGGTGACTACAGCGTCCGCCACATCTTCGATCAGACCTTCCGTACCTGGTACAGTAGGTACACCTGCCGTTTTCATCGTATCCTTCGCTGTGGACTTGTCCCCCATCTTCACAATGGCTTCTGGGTCTGGACCAATAAAGGTAATGTTGCAGGCGGTACAAATCTCGGCAAAGTCGGCGTTTTCCGCCAAGAAGCCATAACCAGGATGGATAGCGTCTGCCCCGACCTTGGTCGCTACACTCATGATGTTTGCTATATTCAAATAGCTTTCCTTGGATGCCTTTGGACCAATACAGTAGGCTTCGTCGGCCAGCTTCACATGAAGCGCTTCACGATCCGCTTCGGAGTAGACGGCGACCGTACGAATGCCCAACTCGCGGCATGCCCGGATAATACGCACGGCAATCTCCCCGCGATTGGCAATCAATACTTTTTGAAACATTCCGCTCTCCCCCACCTTATTCTGGCTTCACCAAAAACAATGCTTGGCCATACTCAACCAATTGACCGTCTTCTACGAGAACTTTCACGATCTCGCCGCTTACTTCTGCTTCGATTTCGTTAAAGAGCTTCATAGCTTCCACGATGCAAACAACTTTGCTCGCATTTACTTTGTCACCAGCTTGTACGTAAGGCGGCTTGCCTGGTTCTGGTGCGCTATAGAAAGTCCCTACCATTGGAGATACAATCTTGTGGAGATTTGCGTCATCCGAAGCTTGTACAGCTGCTGCTTTCGGAGCTTCTGCTACGACTGGCGCTGCCGCAACAACTGGCTGAGCCGGGATATGTGCTACTGGTGCTGCAACAGGAGCTTGAACCGCTGGTTGCGTGACGACAATCGTTTCCGTACCATTGGATTTTTTCAGAGACACCTTGGCACCTTCTGTTTCCAAGTTAAATTCTTGAATGGATGATTGATCAATTAACTTAATGATTTCGCGGATTTCATGCATTTTCATTACGAACAAGCACTCCTTCTTTTCTTTCAATAGAGGTTCGTGGAGTCCATTATGTATCCTTTTGGCAAACCATAAATCCATGGTAGCCTGTTGCCTATACCACGTCAAGAAAGGATTTCCCCGCTTCTTTTCCAACAGAAGCGAGAAAATCCTTACCATCATGCCCGTTTCTCCTATCCATTATAACGAGAATGTACCGCAGCTTTTATTAGGATGACTTGTATTGTACGTTAATGTTTGTCGCCGGGATATTCAAGTGCTGCTTCACGTTTGCAATGATTTCCACGACCTCGTTTGCGCTCAATTTATCTTTTTGTACAATGACTGTCGCCTTTTCATTTTGGACAGTAACGACCGCATCCTGATAGCCACTCGCCTTGAGCATTTCTTCTGCAGTCATCGTAGCACTTTCCATGTTGGACAGTTCTTCAAACTTAGCCATCGCTTCTGCTACTGCCTGCGGAGAGGAATCCGTGCTGTTTACGATTGCGAGCTGTTCGTCTTTTTGTTGCTGCAGCATGGCTTCGCGTTTCATTTTGTAGCCTTGGAAGATTTCACTCGCCGTTTCTGCTACTGGAACGACCGTGTTTGTTGCCGCTGGCTTCGCTTCTGGTGCAGCAGGAGTCTTGGCTTCCTTCGTGCCTGTTTTCTCGTCTGCTGGAGTTGCCTTTGGAGCTTGATCGACAGGAGTTGCTTGTGGGGCGTGATCTACTTGCTTGGATTCAACCACCACACCGGAAATTTGCTCTTGTTTCTGGACGGCTTGCTCTTGTCCTGATGTTGGGATTTGATCTTGCGGTCCCTTCACCAAGTAATAGCCGGAGAGCACAACCATGACAGCAAGCATTGTCAACAACCATACCGTTTGCTTTCGCAGAATCATTCGCCATTACCTCCTACCCTTTTTTGGGCAAAATGGATATTTTATAAGCGGGAACATCCAAAACCTTTTGAACGGCTTCAGTGATCCACGCTTTAACCTGGATGTTATCGGCCCCTTTAGCCACTACCAGGACCCCGCGGACTTTCGGCTTCAGCGTCTTCACAATAACGGGGGCATCTTGCTTGCCGCCTTGCACGATGACGACCTGCTCATCTCGTGACTGGTCATTTTGATTGCGGGTTGCCTTTTCTTTGTCCATTTCCTGATTGGTTGAGGAACGAATGTTGCGGTTTTTTTCCACAACCAGCTCTGGTGTTGATTCCAGATTGACCATGACCTCTACTTCGCCGACGCCCACAACAGAAGCGAGGATATCGCGAAGCTGCGTCTCGTAAATGTTTTCATATTCGGCAATGATATCAGTAGTCGGTGATCCCCCTAGCACCTGGGAAGTTGAATCGCCTCCAGGAGGACCTGGCGCCTCATTCCCTATATCTCCAAATCCGAGTGGCTGATCCTTTTCCACTCTGAGGAAATCCGTCAAAATCATGATGGCTACGCCTATTCCCAATACGACGATGAAATAATGCAGCGGCTTTAGTTTTTGGCTTTTGCCTTTGCTCCCCACTACGATTTTCTTTTCTTCCTGCATCTTCTCGCCTTGTTGCTTCATGAACAGACTTTTCAGCTTTTCCCACAATTGGTTCATTTGGTTCATTGTTTTCACCTCGCTTCACTGACTATATCCGCTACTGTTTCTCTCTTTCTCTCGATTCGTCTTTGATGACGACCTGACTCTTCGAAAGCCCCCACTCTTTAGCGACATCGTTAGTGATTTGCGCGTAAAGTGGGTTGTCATGTTGAGCAGTTGCTGCAATATCTGATTTGGGATCAGGTTGTACTTCAATGGGTTCGCCAATCGTAATCTCAACAGGCTGGACAGGTTTAATCGGTTCAATCATGCTCTGCCCTTTTTGCTCTTCCTTGTTTGCGTCACCGACTATCAGCTCGATTCGCTCAAGGGTTGGCTGTTCCGGATTTTGCTGATTAACGGTAATCGTCACATCTTCGACAGTTACGCCGTACTGCTCTTTGACACTGGCTTTTACCGAGGACGCTACCTGAGACTGGACATAAGCAGTCATTTGTTGGTTTTGTTGACCGAGCAGCTTGTCAGTGATGCGTTTCCACTCTGCCGAAGCAGGCTTGTTCAGCTCTTGTTGGTAGCGATCCAGACGAAAGGCCAAATCTTCCTGCGAGAGGCTGAACAGACTGAACACAGGGGAAATGATCGTTAGCAAGAGAATCAAGCCCATCACCATTTTTACGTAGCGTTGCAGTGTCGTATTGGGCAGGATCAGATCGAGGAAGGCAGCCAAAAGGACGAGCAGGATAATTTTTTTCAACCACAGTGTTAACCACGTCATCTCATCACCTACCGAACCATCATGGAGATGTTGCCCGCCGCAATAATGATCGTAATCGCCAGAAAGAACATCAAGCCAACCGTTGCCAAAGCAGCGAAGACAAACAAAAGACTTTTCCCAATCGTGCCTAACGCACTGATGATTGGGCTGTTTCCAAGCGGTTGGAGTACGGCAGATGACAGATTGTAGATCAGAGCCAGTACCAGTATCTTCAAAGCTGGAAACGCGCATAGCATGATCAGGATTAAAACTCCTGCCAAGCCCACGGCATTTTTGACCAGTAGCGAGGCATTGAGTACGGTATCTGCCGCATCGGAGAACACACGTCCTACTATCGGGATGAAATTGCCCGTGATGTATTTCGCTGTTCGGAGCGTGACCCCGTCCGCAACGGCTGAAGTCGCTCCCTGTATGGAAATGATAGCGAGAAAGATCGTCAGAAATGATCCGAGGACACCCATTGCAATATTGCGAAGTAAGGTCGCTAACTGTGTGACTTTGTACCTCTCTGAAAACAGGCTGACGATAGAGAGCATCGCAGAGAGAAACAGTAGCGGAAACACAACGTAAGAGATCATCATGCCACTGGTGTTGATCATGAAAATAATCAGCGGGTGAAACATCGTGGCGGATGCCAGATTGCCTACCGAAGCGAGCAGCGCGATGACGAGTGGGATCATAGCCAGCATGAAATCAGACATGTTCGCAATTGCATCTTTTGCATAGGTAATGGCGACATGAAAGCTGTTGATCGCAAGTACCATCAAGACGAGATAAGTAATCGAGTACGCCACTGTCGATACCGCATTGCGTTCAAAGGCATTCTGCATCGTTTCGAGAATCATCGCAAAGACCGTAATGATTATGATGGAGCTGAGCAGCTTTCCATTCATCAAAATCTCGTGAAAGATGAATTTGCCCATTCCTTGCAGGACGCCTGAAATACTGAAATCACCTTGCTGCATGAGGATTTGGATAAAGCCTTCCGATTTCAAGTCGGGCAAGTACCCTTTATAGTCGCGCTGCAACTGATGCCAATACTGTTCGACTCTGTCTAGCTGCAAGTGATCGACCTGTTGCTGCACGATTTGATTGATCGGACCGGCTGCGGGTGCAACAGCGGGTGTCATAGCAGCAGACACGGCAACTGGAAACAAGGCAAGAAGCAGGAACAAGAACAGGATCAGCTTGCAAGTGTGTGCCATGGACATCCCACCTCCCTTATGCCGGCAACAAGTCGATCACTGTTTCGATAATGATTTGGATGATCGGTACAGCCATAACCAGTATGAGGACTTTTCCAGCGAGCTCGATTTTCGAAGCAATCGCACCTTGTCCAGCATCTCGGGTCATTTGGGCACCGAATTCAGCAATGTAGGCAATTCCGATGATTTTTAGAATCGTTTCCAGAAACACAAGGTTCAAATCTGCTTGAACCGCCAATCTTTCCAAAATCCGAATGACATCTGCTATTTTTCCGACGAGAAAGTAAAAGATGATGACTCCGCTCGCGATCGCCAGCAAAAAGGCGAACATCGGCTTCTGTTCCTTAATGACTAGCGCGAGAATTGTAGCCACCAGTCCTAGTCCGACAATTTGTACAATCTCCATCTGGAGCCCCTCCTCAGTTGAACAGGAAGACGCGTTTTACCTCGGAGAACAGATCACCGATGTAATGGGACACCATGTACAGGACAATGATGAATCCGACCAGAGTTGCCCAATGCGCAATATCTTCCTTGCCCGCCTGCTTCAGGACTGTATGCAGGATGGCTGTTATGAACCCTACTGCTCCTATCTGGAAAACAGGTGTCAAATCAAAATCCACTGTGAACACCTCGCCTTTAGAACATCAGGATGACGACCAAGAGTCCACCTAAAAAGCCCAAACTCTTGTACATTTTTTCGTACTTTTCCTGTTCTGCACGAGCCTCCTCTTCCAGCCCTCGCAGGTGGGTGACAGCTAGGCGCAAATGCTTTTGCTGGTCTTCCCGATCGGATGATCCAAGTACTTGACCTAGACTCTCAAGCACCTCTCGCTCTTGTTTGCGCAACGCGGTTTGGGTCCAGAGTCTATTCATGGCTTGTTGCAAGGCTTCCTCAGCCGAATGCGCCTTTTCTGTCTGCAAGAATTCAGCCGCCAGAATAAATACTTTCCCTACCTCTTCGGACACGCGATGACCCACCTTCACAAACGCCCGCTGTAATGGGGTCATCCCGAACACGATTTCCGTTTCGAGCATTTGCAGAGCTACGAGCAGAGCTCGAAGCTGAACAGGACGATTCGCGTAATACTTACCGATCTGCCAACCAACCATCGACGCCGAAAACAGGATGAGTACGGCTCCCATCAGCTTGACCATGCAGCCTTCTCCCTTTCAACCAGGTTCATGCTTTGATCGTAGATGGCCTGGATCGTTCCGACACCTTTTGCCCGGCTGAGTACGATATAGCGGGAAAAGGCTCCATATCGAATCAGCTTGCCTAGCATGGGGCGTTCAGCTACCTCCTTGACGCTCGCTCCATGCGCCGAACAAATGACGGCTACACCTGCATGAATCGCTTCCCAGACTGCGTCGCCATCCTCCGCTCTTCCCACCTCGTCCACAATCAGCACATCAGGAGACATGGAGCGAATCAACATCATCATCCCTACAGCTTTTGGGCAAGCGTCCAGCACATCTGTTCGCGGACCGACGTCTCGTTGAGGAACTCCTTGCAAGCATCCCGCCAACTCAGAACGCTCGTCCACAATTCCTACCTTGCGACTTGAAGCCCACTCGCTCCCGTAGCTGATGGTTCGCGCCATATCACGCAACAAGGTTGTCTTCCCGCACTGGGGTGGGGAGATGAGCAGCGTGTTTTGCAATTTGCCATCCTCAAACAAATACGGCATGACCTTCCTGGCCGCGCCTTTTTTCTCGCGGGCAATCCGGATGTTGAAGCTGGTCACATCTCTGATTCCCTTCACTTCACCTTTGTCCAGCACCACTTTCCCCGCAATGCCAATACGATGACCGCCAACCACCGTGATGTAACCCCTTTTCAACTCTTCTTCCAAGGCATAGAGAGAATGCTGGCTGACCTGGTTTAAGAGCTTTGCAGCCTCTTCTGCTGAAAATTGCCAACCTTGCGCGGAGATCGAGGTGATTTGCCCCGACGGTGTCACATAGCTAGATTGTTGGCCAAACCGGACTTCTAGCGGCTGGTTTTGCCGAAGCCGAATCTCTTCCAGATTCTCTCTTACCGCGATAGGAAGGGCCGTCAAAATCGTGCGTAAAGTTGCTGGCAATATCGTCAAGATCTCATTCATCAGGTACCCTCCTTTTGCCGCGCATTCTGCCTCTGTCCACTTTGACTTACCTCCATCCTATGCAGAGGTGGACGAGATTTATGCAAAAAAAATAGCTTGCTCTCGTGCTAGAACGCGAGTGCAAGCTTTTCCTATTGGGATCAGCGATTATCCGTTTTCTTGTTATCCACCGGCTCTATTACATAGTGTCTGAAACCTTCCTCATCTTTGCCCTCGTGCAGATAGATTTCTTTCTGGCAGCTTGGGCATGAGAACTCGTAGGTTGTATCGAGATGGGGATCTACTTGTCCTTCAAACAGTTGGGCATCTTCATCATCATCCAAATCGTAGAAAGCCGCATACTCGTCATCATCATCCTCACAATCGACAACGGTTTCGTACAAGTCATCATCATCTTCAAAAAGGTAGAGCTCAATGTCCTCTAAATCTTCATCCAAGGCCTCCACATAATCCTCTGTCTCTTCCACTCGCGCGTGAAGCTCTCGTAGCTGACCCTGCACCTCATTTAGAATCTCAATCATCTCTACCATAATTTTTCCTTCGGGGCTCTTCTCCCCCACTTCCAACCCATCTGCCAACCCTTGCAAGTATGCGATTCGATTCGCCAATGATTCTGGCATCCACATTCCCTCCCATCCAATCTCTCCCACATATCGTTCCCCATCGTGCGTGTATTTACCAATGGAAGGAAATGGTTAACTACTTGCGGACGCCAATCAAGATGCAGGAGATCCCCACCAGAATCCAGGCAATTTTGGCAAAGCTAACCCGATCCGACATGCCCAATAAACCGATTGTCGTAGTGGTGATCAAAATGATTGGCCCGACAATCGCAAGACCCGAATTAATGAGCAATGCTTTTTCGACCTGGTTCACTTTCAAAATGAGCAAAGCTGCAATGATCTCGATACTGCCTGAGAAGACCCTAAGCGCCGCCATACCCATAATTGCTTTTTCCAACATACCGTCTCGTCCTCCCCTCCTTTCACTCTATGCCTGTACCACATCATTTCAGCACTTTTTGCATAACCACTATAGGCTTTTGCCCTCACTCCTCCCCTCCACTGGGCATACACTGAACCATACGCCTAGAAGAAATGAGGAACTTGCCGATGGTAGAGTGTGATCAATCGTTTTTGCCTGACAGCTGGGCAAACCCGTCCGGGCAAATCCGAGAGAAGCCCCGGGCGAAGGGCTTAACCATGGTCATTGACAAAGGCCTTGGACTTACCGCTTATTCCGACTTGTTAGCGCTGGCTGCTCCCTATATCGATCTATACAAACTCGGTTTTGGCACCATCGCTCTGTATCCCCTCGAATTACTCAACCAAAAATTGACCCTCGCAAAACAAAATGGCGTACAAATCATGCCAGGAGGAACTTTTTTTGAAATTGCCATCCGTCATAATACGATTGCCGATTATATGAAGCTGATTCGCTCCCTCGGTTTTACGGCGGTCGAAATATCCGATGGAACGTTCCCTTTATCCTTCGCACAACGTCAGGAAGCCATCAATTACGCGTTAGACAATGATCTGATGGTCTACACGGAAGTCGGGAAAAAAGCTGCCGATTATCGCACTTGTCGAGAGGAATTGCTGGAGACGCTTAGCTTCGACCTGCACAATGGTGCCAGTCACGTTATTGTGGAAGCGAGAGAGAGTGGGACCGTCGGCGTTTGTGATGGGGACGGCAATATTGACGATTCCTTCGTTTTAGACATTGTCGCGGCGGCCAAAGAAAAAGCCTCCCGCCTGATCTGGGAAGCCCCACAAAAAGATCAACAGGTCTGCTTCATCAAAGCCATCGGCAGCGACGTTAATCTCGGAAATATTGCCTATACGGATGTATTTTCTGTGGAGACGCTACGACGAGGATTGCGCGGCGATACAGCCCTGCTCATGGAGAGAGGGAGGTTTTATCCGTGCGAATAGAAGTGGTGCCGACCGTGGAAGAAATTCGTTTTGAACAGATCAGCAATCATGTTGTCATTGTCATCGATGTGCTTCGTGCCTCCAGTACGATTGTCACCGCATTAGGCAATGGATTTCGTAGCGTCATCCCGGTCGAAACAATAGGGCAAGCGAACTCCCTCCGCACGGGCGACTGTGTTTTGGCTGGTGAACGGCACTGTAAGAAAATCCCGGAATTCGACTGCAACAACTCACCGACCGAAATCGCAGCTCTGGGGAAAACGGGGAGCCAGCTTATTCTCACCACAACGAACGGGACACGCGCGATCCAAAAAGCAGAACGTGCCTCTGCTCTCTTGATTGGCTGCTTCTTGAATGCCACTGCATGCATGCGGCACGCTCTTTCGTATCATCTCGATATTACACTGTACTGTGCAGGTACCCGGTCGGAATTCGCTCTGGAAGACGGTCTGGCTGCTGGCTTGATGATTGCCCAGGCACAACAATCGGTACCGAGCCTCCAAATTTGCGATTTGGGTGAAGTTCTAAAAGCGAGCTACCTATACTACGCAGGAAAACTGAGCGAGCTATTACCCCACACAACCACAGGAAAAAGGCTCGTCCAGCATCATCTGGCAAGCGATATACGGTACTGTGCTCAAGTCGATCAGTATCAAATCGTTCCCTATATCAAGGAGAAACGCATACTCCCACACCTTGTCTCATAATGTGAAAGGAGAACAGGGACAGGGGTTATGATGCCAATGATGTCTGGAGAAGTGATGCTCGTCATCCTGATCGTTATCGGTCTTATTGGGCGCTCACCGATTATTGCCACTGCCGCGAGTATATTGCTGGTGTTGAAGTTAACGGCACTGGAACGTTTTTTCCCAACGGTAGAACGTCGCGGATTGGAGCTCGGCCTGCTCTTTTTGACCATTTCCGTACTGGTTCCATTCGCCAGCGAAAAAATATCGTGGAAAGACGTCACACCACTCTTCACTACGGTTGTCGGCTTAACCGCTCTGGCTGGTGGGGCCATTGCCACCTGGATGAATGGAAAAGGACTCGATTTGTTGCGCTCTGAGCCACATATGATTGTCGGGCTCGTCATTGGCTCGATTATCGGCATTGTGTTTTTTCGGGGCATTCCCGTCGGGCCTTTGATGGCTGCTGGTATTACAGCGTTTGTGTTGAAGCTGTGGGAGTGGTTTGGTAGCAAATAAAAAAACAAAATCCCCCTCTTAACCTTCCATGAGGGGGATTTGTCTATCTTGTTTTAGCGTTTGGCGTTATTGGACGTCTCAAATGGAACTTCCCAGTTGAGGTCTTGATATTGGCGTTGTTGAATCGCGTGAGACAGCTTTAACTCTTTTGGCTGTTTTTCAAGGTCACGGATGAAGAATGTTCCTGTAACACGCACTCTTCCATCCTTGCCTCTTGTATATGTTGTTCCATTAAGCGATACTTTGTATGTTTGTTTGGACTCATCCTGTGCCGACCATTCAGTCGTGTAGACGATTCCTTCTGGCAATATAGACGAGAAAGAAATCAGTGCACCTTTTCCAAAATAGATTTCATCCCCGATTTTTTCTTCGTCCTCCGTTGTTTTCAAGGTAAAGCCCGTTAAGGTATAGGTACTGTCACTGCTCGTCACGGCCACCTTGTCCTTTAACAAGGTATCCACCGGGATGGTTGCCTGAAACTTCGCTGGCTCATACAGGTACAGGGAGTGCATTTTTAATTTGTACGTTTGATCCTTTGCAAGTGGAGTTATCCCATTCCATTTCGTCACTCCTTTCCCATCCTGATGCACTTTTCCTTTGTACGAATGCTCTACGTTGTTCTTTCGAATTTGGTTAAGCTCTTCATGCATGGCATCGTCCCAGCCTGCTACTACATTCCCTTTTCCATCGAATATTTGGTACGCTACTCCCATGTCGATGAAATACCTCTCCATCCTCTCCGCTTCTGTGAACACACCTGTTTTTGGTCCTTTTACAATCCAGCCATTTTGCTCTTTCCATTTTTGGATTTGGTCTTCTCTTTCTTTTGTCCAGAGTGTTTCCATTTCTAGCAAACTTGTACTCGGAACCGTCATTATATTTTGTACGATCATTTTTATTCCTTGCGGTGTCGTGTACGTTTGCCCGATCTGTGTATGGTTGGCCACTTCCCTTGTCTTTTTCATATCAACGGGAAACTCGACCTTCCAGTTTCCTTCTTTCCCACCCAGTATCGTTGCTTCCACACCGACGATGATCTCATCCGGCAATGTCTTGCTATCTTTCAGGAATCGGAAAACATCATGGCTGACGACAAGATACTCTCCTTCTTCACCGTAGGAATAGCCCCCTCCCATTGGATTCAGGTCTTCTCCTGACTTGGTTTTGTAAGTAAGGGACAATCCGTCTTTTTCCATATCAAACGGGATACGCTTGCCATTTTGATCCACGATATTGGCAATGATCGCCATCCGCACTGGATCCGCAACCACTTCTTTTACAACCAGTGTAATTCCTTGATCCGTCACCTTTTTATTGATTTCCTGGACATAACCCTTCTCTGCTGCCTGCTTCATTCCTTGGTCGATGCCTTGTATGGATTGTATGACACTGTTTACGTAGCTCGCAAAAGTCGGAGACACCATGGACCCAAACGTAATGATTGCCGTGACACTCGCTACTGCTAACGCTGTTTTCTTCAAAATGTTTACACTCCTTTTTTTCCAGTTTGGCTTTGGTTTTGGCAATTTCACTTGCTCTAACGCTGTCATCACCTGGGAAGTAAAATCTGCGGGCAACGCACTTGGAACGTTCAGGCTCGGGAACTCCTCGCTACTATCCTCTTCCTCCATCAATCGACTCTGACAGAGCAGGCACTCTTCGACATGTCGTTCCAGCAGTCTAGATTCACCTGCCGATAGCTCATCAGTCAAATACTTGCGCAACTCTTCAGTTTTGGAGCATTTCATAGATAGCAGCACCTCCTGACATTTCTTGCGCGATACTAGCCCGGAGCTTTTTCTTGGCGTGATGGATACGCATTTGTACAGTTGTAACCGGAACATGCAAAATTTCGCTAATCTCTTTGTAGCTCATCTGTTCCAAGTATTTCAGCAAAAACACAACCCGGTATTCTTCACCCAACGCCATGATTTGCTGCTGCAAGGTATCTTGCTTTTCTTTTTCCAAATAAGCTTTTTCGGGTGTATCGGATTCAATCAGTCTTGTCTCTTCCAAAGGTGTTTTGGCGTAATGCTTGTTCTTGCGCCACGCGTCTATACACAGGTTGGACGCAATCCGATACAGCCAGGCCAAAAAAGCATCTGTCGGCTTATATTTATCCAGTTGACAGTACGCTTTGATGAAAGCCTCTTGTGTCAGGTCTTGGGCATCCTGCTGCTGCCCCGTCATTCGATAAAGATAGCTGTATAATCGTTCTTTGTACTTGTCGACCAGGTGCGCGTAGGCATCCCGATTCCCTTTTTGTACCTGTTGTATGAGCAACCAATCATCCTGCAAAGGAAGTCCTCCCATTTCAAAAAAGTTCGCTGCGCAGCGTTCGTTTTGGCAGGCTCATATGGATTAACGGATTAACTTGTATTTTCTTTCCAAAAATGATTACTTTTTTTAAGAAAAGTTTGAGTCAACATGGTGGAGGAGAAGAAAAAGCACGTTCTCTTCGACTCTGACACGCCAGCAGGGATGATTCACTGACCGTCTACACTTAAAAAAGGGGACCGTCGAGCCAAAGCCACCCTATGGGCGGAAGTCTCTCAAGGAAGAAGTGTTCGACAAGCGTGGTCCCCTTTTTTAAGTTCCGACTGAGTAGGCGTTGTCAAGGTCTACGAGCCCTGTGCTTTTTCTTCTCGCCAGCTTTGGTGGTCGAGCGATCGACAACATAAGAAAACCGCCCTTGATAAAAGGCGGTTGAGTTCCATCCATCATTTCCACGAATGGTAGATATTTTCCGCGTACTTGGTAATGGCTTCATCGTAAGTTGGGTACGGATATCCGAGACTTTCTGCCACCGCTTTGGAGTACTTTCGAAAGAGCTCATAGCAAGTGAATAACGATTCCCACATGTCTGCGTAGCTATTTTCGCGATAACTGGATAGTAAGGAATCCCAATCTTCTTTTGGAAGATGGTGATCGATAAATTTGTAGTTTTTCCCAACACTAAAGGTAAACCCTTTCTCACATCCGATTTGCCAAGCCATCATGCGGAGCAAATTCGGTCGGGCAATTTCGTTGAGATGGTCAATCGCAAACAGGATTTCTTTTCTCGCGAGACCTTTGACTACGTACGTAGAGACCATCCAAAATTCATTACAGCAGTCATCAAACTCTCTAGCAGTTGGCTTCCGGGTCCAATATTGATGATCGGAAGGGAGCACCTCGTGTTTGATACGCTCGTCCTTATCCAGCAAAACCTCTACCAGGCCGTGGCTATCTGCAAAATACGGCTCCGTTTCGTCTATCGGAATCAGCGTCAGATCTACTTTATTTCCATCCTCAAATAGCATGAGATAGGAAAACCAATTCCCTAACTCGGACGGAAAAAGCTCCATATCCTCTGGTTTTTGCATCATGATCCGCTTCCCAAAAACATCGAGCCATTGATCATTTTCCTTGAAAGAATCCAGCTCTGTCACAAAATACGAAATATCATAATCTTGGAATGGATCAGCGGGTATATTTTTGTTCGTGCGTGACCCTTCCAAGGTTACCAAGCGGATTCGATCATCCTTCCTGGCGAAATCGATCAGCATGCTCATCATTTCTTGTTCCGTTCTCAAAGCCATACTCCTCCACCCTACTATTTCTCCGTATCACTTAATGTAGTGCAATTACATAATTTTTACAATATGGTATCAATAAGAGAAGCAAATAAAAAAAGCTGCACCCATTTGGAGAGCCGTGCAAAATACTCTTTATCTTGAAAAGAGACGTTCTC